>SYAD01000188.1 GCA_005789005.1 Planctomycetia bacterium
ATTGGATTCACCACGGCGCCACTGTGGTTTAACAACGGCATTTACGGCGCGGGCATTGCGGGAACCAATTACCGCATTGAGCCGAATGGCGGCGGCGGGCAAATTGTTGTGCGCTCGCAGTTGCAGTTATTATTTTAAACATGCTCAGCCAACTTCTTCAACCAATTCCGTTCGCGCAACTCGTGACATCGTTGTTCTTGGCGATTCTGTTCTTGCAGTCGGGCTTGGACAAGGTCTTTAATTTCGCGGACAACTTGGGCTGGCTCACGGGGCATTTTTCCAAGACGCCGTTTCGCGGTCAAGTGAAATTAATGTTGATCACCATCACCATTGCGGAAGTGGCGGCCGGCGTTCTGGCGCTGATGGGCGCCGGGCAAATTGCCATGAATGCTGGACAATTATTCGCCAAAAATACATTCGCTATGTACGGCGCGCAACTTGCAACGCTAGACATTGTCATGCTGTTCTTTGGCCAGCGAATTGCCAAGGATTACGCCGGCGCCGCGTCGCTTGTGCCGTACTTTATTTTGTGTGTGGGGCAAATTGTCCTGCTGGTGCAGTGAAATGCGCGCCCTAGAACAGGCATAAATTGGGAAAAACTCGAAAAAAAATTCGATTTTAAGCGCAATCGACTTACTATAAATTATGACCCTTGCCCGTGCAATTGTGTTGTTCGCCCTAAGCGCATTGATTCTGTGCGCAGGGGCTGAAACTTCGCCACCGTTGGAATTACCTATTGAACTTCAGCTAGACGCTCGTGCGCTAGTTGGGTTGCCAAGCGAGAAGCCAAGCGAGGTGCCAAGTGAAGAGCCAGTTTGCTTTGACGACCAAGTTGTCATTCGCGCCACCATCAGCAACGCGCGAGATTTAATGTTGCTCAATCAATTAAGCGACGATCCGTGGACGCATTCACCTGGTATTGGTGGCACAAGCGACTGGAGAATTTCGCGAGACAAACTAAAGGTGTTAAGTGGCGCCGGAATTGCATATGTCATTTTCATTGATGACATCAACGAGCTTGTGCAATCGGAGCGTGACCGATTGGAGCAACCCGTTGAAGCCGCCAGTTGGTTTGAGGATTTCAAAAATTTGGCGGCGGTGAACGCGCAACTTGACGCCTATGTTGCGGCGCACCCAGCAACTTGCAAGATTGTGACCGCGGGAACTTCTATTCAGGGTCGCGTTATTCGTGGTATCCGTGTTTCGCGCCATCCAGAAGGAACCGTGTTGCCCGGCTTTGTATTCACCGCCACGCAACACGCACGCGAGTGGGCCGGCACCATGACCGCCATGTGGATTGTGGATCGACTTGTGGAGGGCGATGGCGTTGACGCACGCACGACCGCGATTATGGATTCAAGCGAAGTGTTTGTATTTCCAGTTTTAAATCCAGATGGCTATGAGTACACATGGGTGACCAATCGTTTGTGGCGCAAGAATCGTCGATTGAATAGTGGTGGTTCATACGGCGTGGATATGAATAGAAATTGGGGTTTTGGATGGGGCGGGACTGGTGCCAGCACATCTCAAAGCAGTGAGACATATCGCGGTACGGCGGCGTTTAGTGAGCCAGAAACCAAAGGCTTTCGCGATTGGGTTACGCCGCGCACCAACATTGCCGCGTCTTTGGACATTCATAGTTACAGCGAGTTACTGCTGTGGCCGTGGGGATACACGGGAACTCTTTGCCCCGACCAAAGTAGTTTCAACAAAGTGGGCACGGTCATGCGCGACGCGATCAAGGCCGTCTATGGAATGGATTATATCGCCGGTCCGGTGTCCTCCACTATTTATCCAGCCTCTGGCGGTGCGAGTGATTGGGCATATGGCGGCGCGGGTCAGTTGGCATATTCCGTGGAGGTGCGTGACTTGGGCACATACGGATTTATAATGCCGGCTTCAGAAATTATTCCAAACGCAATCGAAAATTTCGCCGGCATCATGGCCATGATGGAGCAATCGCTTCAGGCATGCACAATCACGGTGGTGGCGGGTCCTTCAACATCCATTGATGTTGGCGTGGCTTCCTTGGTGCGCGCAACAGTGGCGGTGAATGTTGGCACGTTGATCGCCACCAATCCGGTGCGCCTGAATTGGCAAGTGACTGGTGGAGCAAAGCAAACCGTGAACATGAATATTGTGGGTGGCGAACGCGTTGGCCAGTTACCGGCATTTGCTTGCGGGGAATCAATCGCTTGGTGGATTGAGGCGGAAACTAATTTCACATTTACTCGTTGGCCAAACAATCTTCCAGGCTCCACCCGCGTGATCGGCACGCCTTTGTGCGCTATTGAAGGCGATTTCAATGGCGATGGATCTGTGGATGCCGCAGATCTAGGCCGATTATTGTCGGCGTTTGGAAATTGCTTCGAGTGCCATGAGGATTTAAATGACGACAACACCGTGAACGCCGAGGATCTTGGCTCGTTCCTTTTGTTACTGTAAATCCAAATAGTTTCCGGGTGGTTTTTAAGTTGTTGAATAAAATTTGATGCGCCGCACTTTGCTCTGCGGTGATACTTTGCACGTACTCATGTCTGTCTACACAACAGTCACGCGCGCGCAACTGACCGAGTGGTTGAAAAACTATTCGCTGGGTGAGCTGCAACACATGCAGGGTATTTTGTCCGGCATAGAGAACACAAATTATTTTGTCACCACTTCGCAGGGGAAATATGTGCTGACGTTGTTCGAGCACATGGGCGCGGCGGAGTTGCCGTATTACGCGCAGCTCATGGCGCACTTGGCGGGGCGCGGCTTTGCGTGTCCAATGCCCGTGGCCAATTGTCACGGCGAGTTCATTGGAGAATTGAACGGCAAGCCCGCGTTGTTGGTCACATGTTTGGCGGGTGAATCAGTGGTGCACGTTTCGCCGGCGCAGTGCGGGCAGGTCGGCACGGTTCTTGCGCAATTACATCTTGCGGGGCAGGGGTTTAGTCAGCGCATGTTGAATCCGCGCGGGCCGCATTGGTGGAAATCATATTCGCAACTTCTGCGGCGCAAAGTATCGCCCGTTGAGTTGCGATTAATTGAAAGCGAAATTGATTTTCAGGCGCAACACGCGCATGCAGACTTGCCGCATGGCGTGATCCATGGCGATTTGTTTCGCGACAATGTTTTATTTAAACAGCTCAGTTCCAGCGCGAGCGGCGTGATCGACTTTTATTTTGCTTGTGACGACGTACTGTTGTTAGACGTTGCCGTGACCGCCAATGATTGGTGCTTACGCCCCGACGCCACTTTAGATGTCGAACAACTTGCGGCGCTACTGCGCGGCTATCGATCTGACAACAAATACAGTGACGCGGAAAAAGTTGCTTGGCCCATTCTGTTGCGTGCCGCCGCGCTTCGCACGTGGCTTGGTCGCTTGGGATACAACCACTTTCCGCTTCAAGGCGAAATGACATTCACCAAGGATGCGGGGTTGTACCAACGCTTATTGCAGCAACATATTGATGCGCCTATTCATATTGACACGCTCATTTGATTTACGTGCGCCACAAAGTGAATTAGAAATACAGCTAACCTGAAGAGCCTTACGCCGTGATTCAATGTGCGCGCCACAAAGCGAATTGCAAATACAATCAATTTGTAGGGTATTCAGCCGTTTTTGAACCTGCTCGCCGTGGCTTTATTTTATCGTTGTTCTTGCGCACTCCTATGCCTTACAGTTTGTGCGGTCCATGAATCATTCAGCAACAACAGTGTCCGACGCTCAGCACCAGCATGGGCAAGAGCACCAGCAAGAGCATCAATATGCCAAAGCCCCCGCGTTGTGGGATCTCATCAAGGCGGATTTGGCGCCACACTCTGATCGTTGGAAGCACGCCACCAAACTGGCTATTGCGGGCGGGCTAATTATTGCGTTCCAACAAATTTTACACTTTGAAATCATGTATCCGGCCATGACCGTCATGTTGGTGGTCACGGAACTCAAGGGGTTCAGCACAGTGACGCGCTTTGTGTTGAACTTTCTTGCCGCCACAATTGGCACCGGGCTTGCGGTGGTGTTGAGCGCACTGTTTCTACAGCAACCCATGTTCTATTTGCCGGTCATGTGGGGCTACATCATTGTCATTATGTATTTTTTGGTCTCAAGTCGTTACCGCAGCACCATATTTATGGGCGGCTACCCATTCATTGTCATCACCTATATGGTTTTATTTGAAAAAGAAAACGCCGAGCAAGTTGCAACTATTGTGTATCGGTCGGTGATTACGGGATTGGCGTGCGCATCGTTGGTCATGATTTTTTTATGGCCGTTGGTTCCACTGAATGTGCTGCGTGAAAAATTAATCGCAAGCGTGCGACGCTCACGTGAATTGCTGGGACGCATTCGCAAAGATTTGTTGGGTGAAGCGGCGCTGGATGTGAATTCTTTCGTGCCCGAGTACTACCGCATGCAAACCCCCGAAATGTTGATCATGTTGGACAACGCGCAGACAGATTTTTCGTTTGACGGCGCCACCCGACACAACTTGATTTCGCTGATGGCCTTCGAAAGTCGTGTTGCGGCGTGTCTTTCTGTTGCGGCCGAACAAGTTGGAGAGCGCCACGCGGACGCAACCCCAGCGGTGCTTGAACTTTTCGAATCGTTTGACCAACGCTTGGAATACATGCTGGAGCAGCTTGAAAATCCATCCATTGATGGCGCTGTTGCTGCGCCACCACTTGTAGCCACGCCGCCACCCGAGTGGTTGGAGCCCATGCAAAGAGTTGCGGATGAAGCTGGCGTTGTGGCGCCAAACATAAACACATTCGCCTTGCTAAAGAATCAACCAGATTTTGCAACCGAAACATTGCGCAATTTAAAACAGTGCTTGCCCAATATTTTCCGACTTTCGGTGCTGAAGCCCAACATGCCCGCGCTGAAGCACGCCACCAAATGCGCCAGCGCCATCATGATCTGCGCCATTTTTTGCATCGCGCTGAATTGGGACAAGGGCATTGGTTGCGTGGAGACGGTGATGTTGGTGGTGCAAGCCACATTCGGTGGCACGTTGCTTATTGGCGGCCTGCGCGCGGCGGGTGTGGTCATGGGCACCGTGCTTTCCGTTTGCGCCGTCATTTTTATTGTGCCCCTCATTACAACTATTCCAGGTTTTCTATTGATGTTCATGATTGTTCTTTTTGTCATGGGGTATGTCATGCACGGCGCGCCGCGCGTCAGTGTGCCGGCGCTGCAAATTGTGATTGTGTTTGATTTCTCGCTGCTCCAACTGAATGGACCAAGTATTAGCTTGTATCCAGTCATGAATTTTTCACTGGCCGTCATGATGGGCGTGTTCGTGACGTTTGTTGTGTATCGATTGCTGTGGCCCGTGCGCGCTGGCGACGAATTGCTTCCATGTTTGGCCGCCACGGTTGAATCCATCGCGAGTGTTGTTGAAGGTGCCGCCGTGAAGCCACTCTCTATTTCACAATTTGATGACGCGCGCATTCATCTTGACGAGGACATTTCCAAATACATGTCGTTTCACAACAATCTGCAATTAGAAATGCATTGCAGCGCCATGTGCTGTCAGTTGCAGTTGCGCGCGCTGACGTTGGCGGAAAAACTGTGCAACGAAATTCTGCTTACGCTTGTGGCGGAAGTGGGCGAGAACCCAATGCCAGCCAACGCTATTCCAGTTGCGCTGGTTTTTGCCGACAATTTACGCCGCTGCGCAAGCGCGTTACGCGGCGCACAAAATGTGGAGCTTGCCCCGTTGCCGCCACACGTGGAAGGTGATTCTGAAATTGCGCAATGGATGCGACGCAGAAGCGACGAAATTGCGAACGCGCGCGATGTGTTCACGCAACTGCACGCCATGCCAATGAATGCGCCAACGCTTATGGGTTTGGCGTAACGGGCGCGGCAGTTGGTGGAGCAGTTGAATGCGTGGCGGCGGCGCTATCAACGGAACTATTTATTTTGTCTGGCGCAACTGGTCCTGAAATATTTTTAGTCGGAACATTCGGCGGCTCCACATTTCCGCGACCAGGTGAATCGGGTGAAATTGGCGCGGGAACAGCCAGCGTTTCAAGCCAACTTTCAAGAGCGTCGGGAACAAGGGGCTTGAGAATGTCAGGCACTTGACGGCGCTGACGCGTTTCAACAATGGCCGTCGCAGTTGCACCCATGCGATATGGATGCGCGTCTTGCGAAGCGTCCATGACAATGCGCACGGGAAATCGCTGCGCCAATCGCACCCAATCCAGCGTTGGTGAAACCGTTGGCAACACGCCGTTGCTTCCCTGATTTGGGTCATACAGCGCCCATCCAACGCCCTGCACTACGCCATGAAATCGCACGCCTGGATACGCCATTAAATAAACTTCAACCGCCATGCCTGGCTCAATGCCGCGCAAATCTGTTTCTTGATAATTGGCAAGCAAATACCAATTGGATGTGTCCACCAGCGCGAACACTTGTACGCCTATCTGTGCGAACTGTCCAACCGAAGTATTAAAGTTGGTCACGTAGCCCGCGACAGATGAGCGCACTTCGCAGTAGCCAACATTCAATTGTTTTTCCACAACATTCGCCTGCGCTTTTTGGCGGCGCACATTGATGTCGCCCAACTGACCAAGATTTGCGCGCGCTTGCGCGGCCGCGGCCTTGGCTTGTTGCACCATCGCATCCGATGCGCGCACATTTCTTTTGGCCGCGTCAATTTGATCGGGCGTTACAAATTGACGTGGCAACAGTGGCTCCATGCGCGCTAGAAATTGCACGTCGTACAGGGCCTTGGCCTCCGCGCTCACAATATCGGCGTCGCGTTGCACAATGGCGTCTTTCAGCGCGATGATTTCCAAATCCACAAGGCCAAGGTTGGCGATCGCAAGATCAAGTTCGGCTTGATAGGGGCGAACATCAACGCGAAAAAGTAAATCGCCCACATTTACTTTTTGATTGTCAACCACGTTCAACTCGGTGATGTAGCCCGACACATTTGCGGCAATGCCAACAATATTGGCGCGCAAATACGCGTCATCGGTACGCGGACGAATGTCCAGTTCCCACCATGTGAGAAACGAAAGCAGCAACGCGGCCACCACCATGGAAATTCCAAAGATGCGGCCAAGAATTTTTTTGTGACTAGGCGGCGGCGGCGTAATCGGCACTGATTTACGCTGCGACTTTGGCGCCGTGGTGGCGGGCGTCGTCGCGCTCGCAGCGGTCGGCGCCGCATCTGTCGCGGCGGGCGTCGGATTGGTCGGCGCATTTGTCATCGATGAAAGAACCCCAGCCACAGTCCAAGCGTGCATGTGAGGTACACGCAGAAATATACGAATACTTTGGGGCCAACAAACGGCTCAAGTCCCATGCGGTACACCGCCCATCGAATGGCGCCCAACATGAAACCGCCGCCCACCATGCACAGCAACC
>SYAD01000189.1 GCA_005789005.1 Planctomycetia bacterium
GACCGCATGCTTGACATGGGTTTCACTCCGCAAGTCCGCGCGCTGATGGAGCGCATGCCCGCGGAGCGACAAACATTTTTATTCACCGCCACGCTGCGACGCGCCGTGGAAGATCTGGCCAATGAAGTGGTGCGCGAGCCATTTCGATATGGCGGCAATTCAACGGCGGCGCGCACAATTCCAACCGCGTATGACTGCCGCGACGCGGCGAAAACTCCCCTGCTGCTGCACTTGTTGAAAGAACCCACGCGCACGGGCGTGTTGGTGTTCACACGCACGCGCCGTCGCGCGGGTTGGGTGGCGGGCGCGCTGAAACGCCACAAGATCACCACTGGCTTGCTGCACGGCGACCGCTCACAAAAGCAACGCGAGGCCGCGCTGGATGGACTTCGCACTGGCGCCAACCGCGTGCTTGTCGCCACCGATGTCGCGGCGCGCGGGCTTCATGTGCCGGCGATTCGTTGCGTGGTGAATTATGATTTGCCACCCATGGACGACGATGTGATTCATCGCATTGGCCGCGCGGGCCACGCCAGTGATTTCGCCGAGTCGTTTGTCTTTGTGGATGTACAAGATCGCGCCCGATGGAGTCGCGTGGCGCTTGCGCTTGAAATCCCAGAGGCTTTGACGCCCGACCCAGAAGCCGCACGTTTAGCGCCTAAAAAACGCGGAATCACACCCGCTCCAAAGCCCGCGCCCACCGGCGTGAATAGACCTTTGCGCCGCAGCACGAAAGTAATTCTTGCGTTGCGCGGTCGTTTGAAAGTGGCCAAGAGCGCGCGCGAAAATGCGGCGGCGCAAAAAGGCCGCCTGCGCGGAAAACAATCCAACAAACCAATTGGCGCGAAAGTAAACGTTGGAAAGGGAATCAAGTCGAACCCGGGGGCGCGATGACGCGCGGATTGATCGCTGATGCTGCGCTGGCGTTGATCAGCGCGTTCGTGGTGTCGTTGTGCGTCGCGGCGTGGTGCGTGTACATGGTATTTGGAGTGCATCTTGTCGACATCGACACATGGGTGGCCAACGGTCGCGACCCTTGGACTGTTTCGCACCACGAAGCTCTTGGAGTGGGCTGGGTCAATGCGGCGAAAATGTACGCGCCACTTGTGTCGCCAATTGATGAAGCAGGCGCGCCGCCATGGTGGGCTGTCAACGCGATGGCGCCCATGGATCAATATGAACGCAGCACCCGCGTGGCCGTGCTTGGCGCGGGTTGGCCAATGGTGCAAGTGGCTCGTGTGTGGGTGACCACCCGCAATGACGAAATTTTTCCGCCTAGCGCGGAGTTTGACGTGAGTGGCGCCTGCCTTGAAATGGGAAAAGATCGCTTGTGGGAGGAGCCGCTCAAATTTATATTTACCCCAATTACAGCGGTAATTGATGCAATTCCGTGGTTCGCATTGTTATTCGTTGGCCTGCGCCTGTATCGACGCCGCGGCGATCGCAAGGCCGAACTCAAGGCCCAACTCAAGGTCAAGCTTTAGGCCGAGCACTCATCCCAAGCAGCGACTTAAGATATTGGCAACAGCGGAATCACCAGACGCAAGAACACCATAAGAGCCGCGGCAAGAGCGGCCATCGCCAAAACAGAATGCACCGTCATGGTGATCGACTCGCGCCAAAAGTGCTCGAGGGTTTCCAAGCGAACCGCTTTCCATGTCACGCTAATCGCGGCGCACACCGGTATCAAACAAAGCCACCACCAATGCGCAACTGTTGGCATTGGTTGCAAAAATGGAATGTAGGAGAGCGCGCACATCATTCGGTCGCGTCTTTCTTGAAGGATCGGTAAGGCCGATGCAACACATCAAGCACGGCGATCACATTCATCATGCCCGCGAGGCCGCACATAAGAGTTCCAACTTCGTTGGCGGGACCCGCGCTTTTAAAACTGCTCACCATCACGGTTCCATTTTGAACGGCAAGAGGCATCAATTCTCCAAAGCTTCCGCTTTTCAACAAATTTGTATTGAGAAAGTCCGTGGCAAACGCGAAAGCGCCGGCGCCTCCTTGGGCTACGAACCACATCGCATCTTCACGGCGATCCACGCAATCCAGGCCGCCCACCAAAACCCCAAGAAGAAAAAGACCCCCAACTCCCAGCAAAATCAGCCTTCCCCGCCCCATTTCTCCCACTTTCATGTGGCCCACTCCTGGCAACAACCATCCCAGAATTGCGGCTGAAATGTTGAAAGGTCTATCTTGAAGATCGTCAGTCATGCCATTCCTTCACGAACTTGCCAAACTTGCGCCAAGCAGTCACTCTATGGGAAAAATTACCTTGAGTGGTACAGTGTATCTAGCAATTTGCCCACTGAATCCGGCGTCCAACTTACGTAAAGAGAATCCCATGACAACACCTCCATCCACGCCCGAACCCAACAAAAATAAATTCTCGCAAGATGTCACCGACCGCCGACTTGGTCTTGACCGCCGTGACATTGAAATTGCAAAGGCCTCCAACTTGGAACGCCGCCGTGGTCCTGGCCGACGACTCACTGACTTTGTGAAGACCGCCGAGGAAGGCGAAATGAACAAGGAGCAATTTTTGTTCCTGCTTGCCATTGACACATTCAAGCGCGTGAATCACAAATCATTTCCAACATGGACCGATGTGCTTGAGATCATTCGAAAGCTTGGCTATCGCAAGACGCTGAAAAGTGAAATTGCCTTGGGTTCGCGCGCCGTGGATTGGACCGAGCATGCGGACGCGGCGATTGGCGTGAACAAGTTGGCGCACGATCAAAAGGATTGAGCGCGCCAACGGCTTCGTGAAATAAAATTGTTGTTGGACTTTTTCGTGGCGTCGCTGTTTTATAAACGCGCCATGGTTCTGCAGAACCAAAGTTCGCCACTCACCTTGCCCAAACTTCTTTTTTCTTAAACCAATCCGCGTTGATTTGCACGTATTTCTGCCATTCGGCGGGCAAATCTTCGCTTGGGAAAATAGCCCGCACTGGACATTCATCAACGCAGAGACCGCAATCAATGCAAGTTTCCGGATCGATATAAAGCTGAGTGGCGTCGGTGAATGTGGTTGCGCCCTTCACGGGATGGATGCAATCAACGGGACAGACTTCCACACAGGAGGCGTCTTTGGTTGCGATACAAGGTTCAGCGATCACGTGTGCCATAATTTATCTCTCAACATTCCTACTCTTCACATTCCGAACATGCGGTGCGGGATGATACCCAAAATAAATTGTTCATCGCAAGTGAATTTATTATATCCGCAACAAGCAAAGCCGCATGTTATTTATAAAAACCAAAAGAGCCGACTTAAAGTCGACTCTTTCGGAACTGTTCAGTAAGGTTCTAATCAGACCAAAACGCTATTAGCGCTTCTTTGAGGTCTTCTTAGCAGCCTTCTTCTTAGCAGCCTTCTTCTTCTTAGCCATTGTGTGGCTCCCATGCGTTACGCTAGGTTGTCGGAGTGAGGAGGCGCTGCGTAACAGTAGCGTCTCCACAC
>SYAD01000190.1 GCA_005789005.1 Planctomycetia bacterium
AATTTCTTTGGATTCGCATGGCCAAACCACACAACCAAAGCGAATTTGGAATGCCAAGAGCATGCGCCAAGGCATGGTGATGGCTGAAATACTTTCGCCACCAGTGGCTTTGCGGGCGTGATCTAACCACTTTATTTACAAAACCTTGCATGAAGGCGGCATGATCGCAGCATGTTGCGATTGTTTTCGCTACAATTATTCAATTCAACACATTTGGAATCTGAAGGATCAAAGCCATGATTGATATGAGAAAACTGAAAGAACTGATTCGTTTAATGACCGCCAACGAGCTGTTGGAATTGGATCTTCGCGACAAAGATGAGCAGGTCACCATTCGCCGACCCAACACGCATAGCGCCCCCCAAATTATGCACGCGCCAGCGGGTCTTGCCCCCATGGCAGTTGCGGCGCCTTCTGTCGCGCTAGCGCCGGTCGGTTCAAGCGCCGCTAAGCCACCAGCCGCGATCGACGACACCGCAGGCTTGATCAAAATTGAAAGTCCGATGGTTGGAACGTTCTACGCATCGGCCTCTCCCGACAAGCCGCCCTTTGTGACCATCGGCGCAAGTGTTGGCGCGAATTCCGTGGTCTGCTTGATTGAGGCCATGAAGATCTTCAACGAGATCAACGCAGGAGCAACAGGAACCATTGAAAAAATTCTTGTGAAGAGCGGGGACCCAGTGGAGTTTGGTCAAGTGATTTTCCTGGTTCGACCTTCTTAAGTTTCCCACGCAATGATTTCGTTCTCGCCTTGGCAAATTTCCAAGCAACACATTCCGCATTTGAAATTTCATCCACTCATATTCATCCATCATGTTTAAAAGAATTCTGATCGCCAATAGAGGAGAAATCGCGCTGCGTGTGATTCGCGCGTGTCGCGAGTTGGGCGTGAGCCCTGTGTGTGTGTACAGCGTCGCGGACCGCGATGGTCCGTGGATTGAGCAAGCCGATGAAGCCGTGTGCATTGGTCCCGCGGCCAGCAAGGACAGTTACTTGCGCATTGAACGCGTGATCGCCGCCGCCGAAGTCACGGGCGCCGACGCCATTCATCCGGGCTACGGTTTCCTTTCGGAGAACTCGCACTTCGCGGAAGTCTGCCGTGATTGCAACATCGCATTTATTGGGCCAAGTCCAGAGGCCATGAATTTGCTTGGCGACAAAGTGAATTGCAAGCGCTTGGCGCGGCAATCAGGAACACCAGTATTTCCGGGCACAGAAGGCGGAATTGAGGATCTTGAGGAGGCCGTGAAAGTGGCCAACGAGATTGGCTATCCAGTCATCATCAAGGCCAGCGCCGGTGGTGGAGGTCGCGGAATGCGCGTGGCCCGAAGCGAGGCGGAGTTGCGGGAAAATGTTGAGAAGGCGCGCCAAGAAGCGCTCGCCGCGTTTGGAAATGGCACGGTCTATGTTGAAAAATATTTGGAGAACGCGCGCCACTTTGAAGTGCAAACAATTGGCGACAATCATGGCAACGCCGTGCATTTGTTCGAGCGCGATTGCTCCAGTCAGCGGCGCCACCAGAAATTAGTCGAGGAGGCGCCTAGTCCTGGCGTTGATCCAGCCAAGCGTATGAAGGTGTGTGAAAGCGCCGCCGCTCTGATCCGCACCGCCAATTATTGCGGCGCCGCCACCGTTGAATTTCTCATGGACAAGAAACAAGATTTCTACATGCTCGAGGTGAACACCCGCGTGCAAGTGGAGCACCCCGTGACGGAGATGATCACGGGCGTGGATATTGTGCAAACTCAAATCCGCGTGGCCGCCGGCGAGCCGCTGCCAATGAAACAGCAGGACATCAAGGTGAACGGACACGCAATCGAAGTTCGAATCAACGCGGAGGATCCGGATAAGAATTTCATGCCGCAAGCCGGTCTTATTGAAACATTTTCCGCGCCTGGTGGTCCCGGAGTGCGCCTGGATAGCCACGCGCGCGCTGGATACCGCATTCCGTCCAATTACGATTCAATGATTGGCAAGTTAATCGTGCATGGTCCAACGCGCGCCGCCGCCATTTCGCGCATGCGTCAGGCGTTGAATGAATTCAAGATTGGTCCGCTGCGCACAACCATCTCGCTGCACAAGCGCATCATGGATAACCAAGAATTTCAGAACGCGGACTTCGACATTCACTGGGTTGAGCGATGGCTGAAGGCCAACGCCGCTGAATCATCCGCGGTGTGAAATCAAGCCAATTGAAACGCAGCATGCGCGAAGTATTTTAAGCTGCAATTCTGGATTGAAGCATCACGGAGAACTTCGGCCTTCCACTTTCAACGTAGCGGTTCCCAGCACACTGGCGCTGGTGAGAGGCTTGCTTGGATCGCGCAGGATCACCATTGAAATTTCAACGCCAAAGGGAAGTCGATACATCAAATCGATATACCCGGAGTTTTCGGCGCGCAAAAATTGCTTCACGGTAAATCCGTCCTTGGGTGGCTCCAAATAAATTTCCCATTCCTCGTTGTCGGGGTTGACCCAGATATATCCAAAGGGTTCGTACAGATTTCCTTTGGTGTCCACCAGCATGGGAACGCCCGCGTAGCCAACTTTTTCGGCGATTTTTCTGGTTTTGTCAACGTTGTACAAATCCGTGACCGAGTCCTTTGATATTTTAAGTTTCGCAATTCGCTGGGTGGAGTCTTGAAAGACGTTGCGAATGTCGGTCTTGGCGTCCTTGCTCTTCTTCATGTGCGTGGCGGCGCCGGTGAAAATACTTCCGCCCTCTTCTTTCAAAGTTCCGGGAAGCGAATTTTTACTCAGCAACATTCCGCTGAGCGACGAGTCAAGTTCAAGTTCGTTGGCTGGAATAACCGGCGCTGTTTCGTCGGCAGCGATTTGAATTTTCGTGCCCGCATTTTCAACGGCTCGCCCCAAGGCAAGAGGATCAGCGTCTGGCTTGGGCAATTCAAGTCGCAAACCTTTGATGGTGATCATGGTGGGCTTTGCGGAGTTCTTGCCATCTTGAAATGCCTTGGATGCAAATACCAAGCAAACGGAACCTTCGGCCGTGGCATTTCCAAGCGTGGCGTAACTGGAGTCGGTGTTAAATTGATATCGAACCATCGAGCGACCCTCATCGGTCATCTTTTCTTGGCTGAACTCAATTGGAAATTCAGTGATCGCTCCGCCATCAACTGGAGCGATAAGCCTGGCTTGCGAGGCGGACAAACTGAACGATCCGCCTTGATCAAATGATTCCGGTTTGAAAGAAAGCAACACCGCATATGCGCCCACGCCCGCAGTGCGCAGCGAGTATTTGGGGTCGTAATAAAATCCTGCGATGGTGAAACCCGTTGGCGAGAGCGACGAATTGCCGCGACCTTCTTGCATTGAATCTCGATAAAGGCTTCCGCCGTCTTGGGCAATTTCTGGTCGGTACGAGGCAAGCGTGGCGTCGCCAACAAGCGGCGCAAAGCTTCCGCCTGAAAGCGAGTTGAAAAATCCTTGCGTGAATCCCATCAGAATGGCTGGTGGAGAATTTGGTTCGTCTTGGTTGGGTCGGCCTTGTGATTCCGCTGAACGGTGCCAGCCTGTGTAGCCCAGGAGTTCGGTTGATGTGGAGAGATGTCCCACGGCGATCAAAATGATTCCCATGCTCAACATTGCGCTGAGCAATCCCAGCACTCCGCCAAAAGATAAGTTGGCCCAGCGTGGCATGAGCGGTCGCTTGGGCGTTACAAAGTCCATGACAAATCTCAGCGCGAATAAGGCGATAAGAAAAATTCCGCCCAAACTCATTCCCCACGCGAAGCCGTCAAAGCCGCCGCCTTTGAGCAGAAATCCCACCGTGACAGGCTCCCAGAATGCGAACGCGAGCGCGCCCGCGATCACCACGCAAACGAAATGGATGAACGCGTCAAACAAACCTTGGCTGGCCCACCAATAGGCGATCAACAGAACAATCAGCGAAACAACAACGGAAAGAATCATGTTTAGGCCTTTGGTTTTTTGGGTGCAGCGGAGGGCTTGGCTTCGCTTGGTGTTGTGGTTGGTTTTGCTGGCGCAGCTGCGCTTGCGGTGGTTGGCTTCGCCGTTGCAGTTGCTGTTGCGGTTGGCGCGGCGGTCTTTGACGCGGGGGAAAGCACGCGAATCGCCTCTTCAAGACTTGTTGTTCCATCACGCACACGAAGCAGCGCGGCCTCTTGTAGACCAGGCAACTTGTGCTTCAATCGCGAGGAGTTGTAGGCGCTTTTCATATCGCCCTTGGCCAGAAACTCGCGCGCTTCATCATCCACAACCACAACTTCCGTGATTGCGGTCTGACCGTTGAATCCTGTTCCACCGCACATTGGGCAGTCGATGATTTTATTTTTAGTTTGAACCTTGCCGCTGGATTTGAAAAGTTCAACTTGTTTTCCAGCCGAAATACCCAGTTTTTTGGCTTGTTCAGGTGACGGTTGATAGGGAACGCGGCATGCGATGCACAACTTGCGGCACAACTTTTGCGCGATCACCATGCGAATAGGGGCGGCGGCCAATTTCACTTCGCCCACGGCGCGGACCCAATCGGTGATTGTTGAAGCAATGCCATCCACAGGAAGAGCCACGTAAAAACGTATTTCGCTGTTGTTGGGCGCGGCGATAAGTTTTCCCGCGCCGACATCGGAAACGTCCTCCACATAAATCACATCGGGACTGCGGCGAATAATGGATTGCAATTGGGTGGCGTAATCCACGGAGCCCTGCGCCGAAGTCCAAACTTGATGATCCACTCCGTCGAGTCGATGCGCCAGATTTTTTTCCAGTGTCTTCACCGCCGCGGTGAATGGATCGTGTCCAGTGAGCAACGACAAGCAAGTGGATGTCAGGCCTTGACCCGGAGGCGCGCTGACGAGCACCACTCCACCGCGCGACATTGGATCATGAATGGCCTTGATGGCTTTTTCTTGGGCGGGCAAAAATCCAACTTGATCCAGGGTTCGCGACATGCGTTTGTCGCGGTCAAAATCAAGCCGCAATTGCTGGCCAGTTGATGAACCCGCGATTGAAAGTGAAAGCGAAATCAAAGTTTCATCCTTCACAATCCAACAGGAACCAGCTTGGCGCTTGCGACGTTCCTTCACATCCAACTCGCATAAGCCTTTGAGGAAATCGATCATGGCCATGGTGATTTCCGGCGTGGCGCAATCAATTTTGCTGCGAACCCCATCCACGGTGATCGCCGCGGCCACTCCATCAGTCTTCACAACCAGATCAACTCGCGATGCTCGTTTTTGCAACGCGGCGCCCAACAACGCCTCCGCGGCCTTGAATGCCGGAAGAATGGCGTCGTTTTTGCCTGGGTTGGCGCGGTCTTTTTTATTTGTGTCTTTGAATGCAAGTTCAGCGCCAGCCAAGGACTTGCTCGCTCCGCGTTTCTTAAAGAACGCGCGCACCTTGTCGCCACCAATGATGAACTTCATTTTTTCCGGCACGGCGGCGTTGCGCGTTTTCCAATACAACAAGATTGGAGCCGCGGTGAAAATAATTTGCGTTGGCCAACTGGCCCAGAATGTTGGAATGAGAATGCCGGCGAAAAATCCTGCCGCCAATCCGCCAATTAAAATGCCGTGCCATTTGAATGAGGGCAATCCGCACTGGCGCACATCGGCGACAAGTTTGGAGACCAACGCGCTGGCCAACAGCGTTGTTACAAAAATAAAGAAAGGCTTGATTGGGTCAATCAGGAATTCGCTTGAGACATTTTGTGCCAGTAAAAAAAACATGTGATTCATGGTGATTTAAGAAATTCCCTTCAAGCGCATCTTCAATTCCTCTGGCTTGGCTGTGGCTTCCAAGGCGACCCTGGTGTGCACCCATTCGCCCTCGACCAATTTCACCAGGCTTGATGTGAAGTCCACCATTCCTTCAGAGGCGCTTTGACGCATGATGTCAAGCAACTCGCCTTCACGACGTTCCAAAATATATTTTTGCACCACGGGCGTGTTGATTAAAATTTCCAGCGCCGGCAAGCGCGCGATATTTTCGTGCAGCGTGGGCAGCAACTTTTGATAGATGATCGCCCGCAAATTGAAGGCTAAAAGCTTGCAAATTTGATCGCGCTCGGATTGCGGAAACAAGTCATAAATACGACCAAACGTTTGCCACGCGCTCGACGCATGGATGGTTCCAAACACCAAGTGGCCGGTTTCGGCGGCGCGAATGGCGGCTTCAAATGTTTCGTGATCGCGCATTTCACCAACCAGAACCACGTCCGGATTTTCGCGCACCAGCGCGCGCAGCGCCTCGTTGAATGTGGCGCAATCAATTCCAACTTCGCGCTGGTTGATCATGGCCTTGTCGTCGGTGAAGACATATTCAATCGGATCCTCAAGCGTGACAATGTGCACCTTCTTGCGCTCGTTCACATATTGCATCATGGCGGCGATCGTGGTGCTCTTGCCGCTGCCGGTGACGCCCGAAAGCAGAATCATTCCTTGGGCGAGCATTGAAATGTCCCCAAGAATTGGCGGCAAATACAAATCTTCAAAGCGCCGAATATTGCTGGAGATCAACCGCGCCGCCACGCTTGGCGTTCCACGCGCCATGAACAAGTTCACGCGGAATCGATTCTTTGGATCGTAGCTATAGGCAAAATCGATTTGTCCCTTGCGGCAGAACATGTCGTACTGCGACTTGTCCAGCACGTCCTTGGCCATCTGAAATAAATCCTCGGGCTTCACCGCGGGGCACTTCAAAGCCTGCAACTGACCTTTGTGGCGGATGCGAGGCGCCATGCCGCTCTTGATAATCAGATCGCTTCCATTGATGGCGATGATGGCCTTGAGCCAACTATCCCAAATCTTTTTGCCTTCGCCGGGGCTTGTGCCTTCGTCGTGGTGGACTGGATTTGAACTTTGATCGCCAGTGGATGCGGGAGCGGACATGAGAATCTCCAAGTTGTGGTAAGAGGAAGGACAAGAGTAACAAGGGAATTGAATAGTGTGGATTGCCAACACATTTTGCGGGGCTTTTGCAATGCCGAATAATTTTGGCGCGGCGCCTATTGACAATCAGTGCCGTCGGCGGGAAGGTCTACAAATGACAGACCGCATTTCTTTCGAAGGCCTTACTTTCGACGATGTGCTTCTTGTGCCGCGCTACAGCGAAGTCACGCCAAATTTGGCGGACACGCGCACGCGTATCACGACAAATATTGAGCTGCGTGTGCCGATTATTTCCGCGCCCATGGACACCGTGACCGAGGCCGCGTTGGCGATCGCCTTGGCGCAAGAGGGTGGTCTTGGAGTGATCCATCGCAACATGACTGCGCAACATCAGGCGCGCGAAGTGGCCAAGGTGAAGCGCAGCGAGAATGGCGTGATTTCTGATCCGGTTGTGTTGTCGCCCAATGATTCCATGGCCAAGGCGAAGTTGCTGATGAGTGAGCAGGGCGTGAGCGGATTTCCTGTGACAGAGGGCGGAGTGCGCCGTGGAAAAGTGGTGGGAATTCTCACGCGCCGCGACATGAAATTCTTGGATTCGCCCGATGGTCTCACGGTGAGCGAAGTGATGACCCGCGAAAATTTAGTGACGGCGCCGCCAGATATTCAGCCCAAAGAGGCCGAGCGTTTGATGGTGCAGCGGCGCGTTGAGAAAATTTTATTAGTGGACGCAAAGGGATGCCTCGCTGGTTTGATCACCATGCGTGACTTGGAAAATTTCTCCAAACACGCGGCGGCGTGCCGTGATTCGCGCGGTCGTTTGCGCGTTTGCGCGTCGATTGGCGTGGGGCAATTTGACCGCGTGGAGGCGTTGCTTGCGGCCGACGTTGATTTGATCGTGGTGGACACCGCGCACGGTCACAGCAAAAATGTCATCGACACGGTGAAGGACTTGAAGAAGCGCTTCAAGATTGAAGTTGTCGCGGGAAATGTTGGAACGCGCGAAGGCGCTCAAGCGCTTGTTGACGCGGGCTGCGACGCCATCAAAGTTGGAATTGGTCCAGGCTCCATTTGCACCACGCGCATTGTCACGGGCGTGGGCGTTCCGCAAATCAGCGCCATCATGCAAAGTGTCAGCGGCGCGGGCGGGGTGCCGGTGATCGCCGACGGCGGCATTCGTCAATCGGGCGATGTGGCCAAGGCCATCGCGGCTGGCGCGTCGGCCGTGATGCTTGGAGGACTCTTCGCAGGTCTGGATGAAAGTCCCGGCGAACTTGTCTTATATAGAGGGCGTCGCTTCAAGAGTTACCGCGGCATGGGCAGCGAAGGCGCCATGATCGCCGGCAGCGCCGACCGCTATGGCCAAGGCTCAGTGATGGACAGCCGCAAGTTTGTTCCCGAAGGCGTTGAAGGCCGCGTTCCCTATCGCGGTTCGCTGGCTGAATTTACCTATCAAATTGTTGGCGGCGTGCGCGCCGCCATGGGCTATTGCGGTTGTCAAACGCTTGAGGAGTTGCGCAAAGAGGCGCGCTTTGTCAAGATTTCAACGGCGAGTTTAATGGAGAGCCATCCGCACTCCATTCAAATCACAAAGGAAAGCCCCAATTACTCGGCCAATTATTCCGCTGGCTCATTTGGCGGACTTGACTAGACTGCGCCGCTTGATTCGCTATCTTGCTCGATTGTATTGTTGATTTGTATTTGTGAAAATGCCGCCGGTGTGGCGGAATTGGCAGACGCGATGGAATCAAAATCCATTGCCCCTCGCGGG
>SYAD01000191.1 GCA_005789005.1 Planctomycetia bacterium
GGAGATGAAGCCGCAATCGCTGAGTTATATGATGCATTTGGGGCTTTGGTGTTCAAGTCTGCGCGTCAAGTTTTGACCCGCCGCGCCGAAGCCGAAGACGCCGTTCAAGATATTTTTGTGCAGCTTTGGAAGACAGCGGATCGATTTGATTTCCGCAGAGCGCGATTGGTGACATGGGTGATGTTGCTTACCCGCCGCCATTTAATTGACAAATTGCGTCGCAAGAGTTCGCGCCCAGAAACACTGGGATTTGAGCCAGAAAACTCAAGTTTTAAGCAACTCAATGAGCGATCCAGCGAGATCACTAAGCCCATGGTTGTTGGTGAAGGCAACAGCGCCATTCACGCCAAGATTGCCGAGTTGCCAGAATTGCAACGCGAAGTGATCGAGCGCGCCTACTTGAAGGGTTTCACACTTCGCGAGGTCAGCGAGCAATTGAATGTTCCGCTTGGAACTGTTAAGAGCGCTCTAAGTCGAGGCTTGACTCGGTTGCGCGAGCGAATGGGTGGAGCCGCGGAAGATATGGCTTGATAATTTGTTTGCTGGACACAGATTCAAAGTTTGCTGATTCATAAATGTCATTGACCTGCGAAGGATTTCCTTCGCAGGTTTTATTTTTGGGACCTTGTCAAATTCAGGGCTATGGCCCTTTAAATCGGGGCTCGCGCGGCTATTTACTAGTCCGTGATGGATTAAGCGCCAGGAATTGACTTCACTTTGAAAAAAATCTGAAATGCATGAAGCCAACTGAATGGCTGATGCGGATAAGTGTTTGACAATGAGGGAGTGACAAGGGCTTTCAAAGGCTCTTGTAAGTGGGTTTGTTCCTCATTCGTGGTCTAAGTTGGACTGCAGGGACGAACTCTTCAAAAGGGTGTTTGGTGCGTTTATGTAATGCGCCAAACAAACAAGGTTAAAGAGCAAGGGCTCTTGAGCCGATGGAGATTGAATCATGACTACTCCTGAACCAATGCGACGAGATGAAATGCTTGAAATGGCCTCTTTGGATGCTTTGGGCATGCTCGAGGCAGATGAAGCCGCTTATTTTAGTCGAAGTTTTCTAGAAGCCCCTCGCATGGTGCAAGAAGAAATTCGCGCGTTGCAAGCCAGTATTGCCGCAGATCTTCATTTGGTCTCTGATGAGGAACCACCTGCGTTCCTGCGCAACAAAGTGATTGGCGCGGTATTGGCTGAAATTGACGACGCAAGCCAAGGGCTTGCACCCATCGCAACTATTGGCGCATTGCGCAAGGCGCGTGTGGAAAAATCACCGGTTGAATCCAATTCAATGCGAAGCGTTGAGGATTTTGACGACGTTGAAAAGCATTTGCAGGTTGAACGTCGCGCGATTCGTGTTCGCTCAATGAATCGTTCGCTGATGGCTTGGCGCGCGGCCTCGGTTGGCTTGGCGGCTTCGCTTCTTGCAACATTCTTTTGGCTGAGCTTGATCGCGAATCAGGCGATGAAGATCACGCAACTGGCGCAGGGCGACAGCGCGCATAAAGAATTAAACACGTTGCTTGGTCCGAGCCTGGAAACATTCTTAACGGCTTCGTGTGATCTTTGGGGTTTCACGTCCACGCGCGCCGAGTTGAATTGCACTGGAACATTGATGGTGATGAAGACTGGCGAGTCGTTCTTTCAAGCCTATGGTTTGCCTACGAATGGTGAATACACATTGCAAGTGAAGTCAGGTGATGGCGTGACAATATTGGGCAAGCTCACGGGTGGCGGCAAGATTACTGGAGCGCGCTTTGAATCTAAGAATTTCCAAGGGGCGCTGGAGCTGCAGTTGGTTGATGCCAACAAGCAAGTTGTGATGCGAGGTGTTCGAAACGTGTGATGTTGGATGTGTCCTGGATCAACCCAGGGTTTGCGCCAAAGTTTGCGCATGAGTTTGCGGATTACATTCACAATCTTAAAGCCGAGCCTTCAATATGTTGAAGGCTCGGTTTTCTTTTGGCCTCGGCTTTCTTTTTGCCATGCGTTACCTTGTAGGCATGGTGATCTGGTTCAACGGTTCGTTTATTGCATCCGACAATGCGGCGCTATCGCCGCTTGACGCGGGTTTGCAACATGGAGTGGGATTGTTCGAAACCCTGCAAGCCAAAAATGGCAAAGTGTTTCGCTTGTTGGATCATTTGGAGCGCTTGCGTCGTAGCGCCACGGAGTTGGAGTTGATGAGTTCGTTGCATATTGAACCGTTAGCGCAAGCAGTGGGCGAAGTGGTTGCAAAGTGGGGTAATAGTGACGCGCGAATTCGCATCACCCTCACTGGCGGCGTTGTGAATATGTTGCGCGCCGCAAAAGAAGCCTCCACCGATGGAAAACCGGAGCCCGCGCCTGTGCAAACAGACCCAACATTGTTAATCGTGGCCACGGCCGCCACGCCATTTCCCGCGGAGTTGTTTGAGCGCGGCGTGGGCGTGATGGTTTCAGATCAACGGGTTTCACATTCCGATCGATTCGCGGCGCACAAAACTTTGGCGTATTGGCCGCGGTTGTTCGCCTTGCGGCAAGCGGCTCGAAATGGCGCCAGCGAGTCGATTTGGTTTGACACGCGCGGACATTTGGCGTGCGGTTGCACCAGCAATGTGTTTCTTGTGAAGGCAGGCGAATTACTTACGCCACCGTCAGGAGATGAGGACAACACCAGCCCAGTGCTGCCGGGAATTTCGCGTCGAACTGTGATTGAAATTGCCCAAGAGCAAGGCGTGCAAGTGCGGCGCAAATCGTTGACAATTGACGATGTGTTGGCGGCGGATGAATGTTTTTTAACCAATGCCGCATGGGGCGTTTTGCCCGTGGTGCGGGTGGAAAAAGCCACTATTGGCGGCGCAAAACCAGGTGATGTAACTCGACAGATGCGTGAAAAGTGGCTGCTTCGGGTGGCGCGGGAATGCGCGGCGCCTGCCGCATAATTGAACCATTGTGGACAACCTGACGCATGGTGGTGGCGGGGCGCCGGGTGATTACTATTGGTTTGTTCTCTGACCAATACTTGAAGAGGAGCTTCAGTGCCCGACGATATTCACGCCAAGGAAAGGCCGCAGTTTGTTCACCTTCACCTGCACAGCGAGTACAGCTTGCTCGATGGTGGCAATCGCATGGAGCGCTTGGTTGAGCGCGTGAAGGAATTGGGCATGGACGCGGTGGCGTTGACCGATCACGGAAACTTGCATGGAGCCGTGGAATTTTACAACGCGGCCCGCGACGTGGGCGTGAAACCTATTTTAGGAATCGAGGCCTATGTGGCTTTGGGTGATCGCGCGGATCGAACCCACACTGGATTTAAAGATGGAGGGTTCCATCTGGTGTTGCTCGCTGAGAATCTTGCGGGCTGGCGCAACTTGATGAAGTTGAGCACCGACGCGTACTTGAAGGGATTTTATTACAAGCCGCGCATGGACAAGAGCACGCTTGAAAAGTGGGGCGATGGAATCATCGCCATCAACGGCCATCTTGGTTCAAGCATCGCGCATCACTTGAGTCTGTTCGCGCAAACCCAGGACGAGAAACATTGGTCCGACGCGCGCGCCGAGGCCCTGTGGCACGCCAAGACATTCGGCACAAATGAGCGCGGAGAGCCGCGTTTTTATATTGAATTACAGCGGCATAACCAGGATCAATGGCGCATTGATCCGTTGCTGCAAAAGTTGGCCAAGGAATTGAAATTGCCGATGGTGTGCGACAACGATGCGCATTTTTTACGCCAGGAAGATCATGACACGCACGACACGTTGTGCTGCATCAGCATGGCCAAGAACAAGGACACGCCCGATCGCATCAAGTATCCAGAGCAGTTGTATGTGAAGAGTCCAGAGGAGATGTCCACGCTGTTCGCGGATGTTCCCGAGTCGATAGAGAACGCGTGCGCCATCGCCGCGCGCTGCAACGTGGAATTGCCGCATGGCGAAAACCACGCGCCCATTGTGCGCGTGCAAAAGACAAAGCAGAAAAAAATCGACGATACGTTGGATGGCACCGAGGTCTTTAAACAATTTTGTTGCGCCTATGAATTGAAACCATTCGACGCAACCAACGCGTCGGCGAAGGATCGTGCCACGGCCAAATTGGAATGCGACGAGGCGTTGGCCGAGTTGGCGGCGGCGGGGCTTGTGTGGCGTTATGGCGCGGCGGGAATTACTCCGGTCATCAAAGCGCGCCTGGAGCGCGAGTTGAAAATCTTGGCGGACAAAAGTATCTCGGCCTACTTTTTAATTGTTTGGGATTTCGTGAATTGGGCTAGGCAACAGGGAATTCCCGCCATCGCCAGAGGCAGTGGCGTGGGCACCATGGTGGGTTATGTGCTGGGACTTTCCAACGCGTGTCCCGAGCGATTTGGGCTGCTTTTTGAGCGGTTTACGGATCCAGATCGCAACGAGTATCCAGATATCGACGTTGACCTTTGCCAAGATGGGCGCGCCCGCGTGTTGGAATATGTGCGCCAAAAATATGGACATGTGGCCCAGATCATCACCTTTGGAAGATTGAAAGCCAAGGCCGCGGTGAAGGATGTCGCGCGCGTCATGGGTCTGACGCCCACGGATGGACAACGCCTGTCCAACATGGTGCCCGATGAATTGAACATCACATTGGCGCAGGCGATTGACCGCGAGCCTGAATTGCAAAATGCGATGAAAGCGGATCCGTTGATCGCCAAAGTGTTGGAGCACGCGCAAGCGCTTGAAGGACACGCGCGCAACGCCAGCATTCACGCCGCGGGCGTGGTGATTGCGACGCGGCCGTTGGATGAAATTGTTCCATTGTGTCTAGCGACGGGCAAGGGTGAGGAAGTGGTGACGCAGTGGGACGGACCAACTTGCGAACAAGCTGGCTTGTTGAAAATGGATTTTCTTGGTCTGCGCACGCTGACCACGATTGAACGTTGCCGACAAATGATTCGTGGCGGACTTGATGAGGCCGCGATCTGGAGCGCGGTGGGGCGAACTCAAGGCGATGGCGGACCACATCCACTTGATCTGGATCGGATCTCCACGGAGGATCAACGGGTGTTGGCGTTGTTTCGCCGCGGCGACACCATGGGTATTTTTCAGTTTGAATCTGGCGGCATGCGCAAGTTGTTGGTGGACATGCAACCCGATCGTTTAGAGGATTTAATCGCGGCAAACGCCTTGTTTCGGCCGGGTCCGATGGAATTGATTTCGGACTTCAACTCGCGCAAAAATAAACGCCAACCCGTGCCCAAGTTGCACGAGATGGTGGATCGATTGACGGCCGAGACCTATGGAATCATGGTGTATCAAGAGCAAGTTATGCAGGTGTTGCATCAACTTGGCGGCATACCGCTTCGCGCGGCGTACACCATCATCAAGGCCATTAGTAAAAAGAAAACGGATGTGATTGAATCGGCGCGCGCGGATTTTGTCGCGGGTTCAATCACGCGTGGAGTGGATCAACAAGACGCGGCGAATTTGTTCAATCTGATTTTGCGATTCGCCGGATATGGATTCAACAAGAGTCATTCCACTGGGTACGCCATCGTGGCGTATCAAACGGCGTATCTCAAAACTTTCTTTCCCGCATTTTATATGGCGTCGGTGTTGAGTTTGGAAAGCCAAGCGCGCAAGCTTGAGGACTGGGCGGTGTATTTGGAGGATTGCAAGCGCTGTGTGTGGAGCGATTGCACAAAGGCCCATCCACACATTGGCGTTGAGGTTCGACCGCCAGATATCAATTTGAGCGAGACGGATTTCGCCGTTGTCTTTGCCGATGGAGATCCCGTCGACGCGTTGCATGGACATGTTCGATTTGGTTTGCAAGCCATTGCGGGCGCGGGCGAGGCCGCGGCGCTGGCGGCCGTTGCGCAACGCAAGAAAGGCGGGCCTTACAAGGACTTTTTCGACTTTTGTGATCGCGCCGATGGACGCGCTATTTCCAAATCCACCTTGGATGCGATGGTGAAAGGCGGAGCGTTCGACTCGTTGCATGGAGTGCAATCACGCGCCGCATTGGTTGCCGCAATTCCAGAGGCGATCCGTTCGGGACAAGAGCGCGCCAAGGATCGGCAAAATGGACAGCTCAGCATGTTTGGAGCGTTTGAAGAATCCACGCCCAACGGTAAAAAAGATGGAGTGTCGGCGCTGCCTCAAAATATTCCGGCATGGGACCGCGCCACGATGTTGGCGATGGAGAAGGAGGCGATTGGATTTCATGTGAGCGGCCATCCGCTGGATGATTTCAAGGAAGTTGTTTCGACTTTTTGCACGGCGGACAGTCGCGCCATTGCGCAGATGCCGGGCGACGCGCCGGTGGTGTTGGCGGGAGTGGTCAGCAGACTTCGCGCCACGGTGAGTCAGAAGGGGCGCGATCCTGGACGGCACATGGCCATGCTCACATTGTCCGATCGATCTGGTCAATCCGACGGCGTTATTTTTCCGGAGGCCTTCGCCAAATATGGCGAGTTTTTGCAGGTGGATCGCCTTGTGATTGTGATTGGCCATTTGGATCGATCGCGCGCCGAGCCCAGCGTGATCATGGATCGGGTGATTCCAATTGAGCGAGCCCAAGAATATTTGGCAACCAAACTAGAGATTCGACTACGTTGCGTAAGCGGACAATCAGAATCGCAATTGCGTGGCGTGTGGAACATGGTGGCCGGCGTGTTGCGCCAAGCCGCGGGTGGAATGCAAGCGCTTGATGGCCGACCGGTGGACACATGGTTGCGTTTACAACTTGAAGATGGGCGCGAGGTGGTGATGATGGCCCGCGGCTTGCGCGTGGTGCCTGATCAGAATTTGCTTTCGAGAATTCGTACCATGCTCGCCGAATTGGGCGACGCCACAGTGCACGGCGGTTGGATTCCGCCGGGCAAAAAACCTCGCGCTTGGAAGTCTTCACCACGCAACTCCGAAGCAATGGCGTAACCCACGCGCAATTTATTTTCTGGCGTGGCGTCTACGTTGAATATCTCACGGGCAAAGTCGCTGCACATTCCAGTTCGAACCGGCGCGCGTGTACACCACGCGATCATGGGAGCGAAATTCATTTCCCTGCCACAATTCAACGCGTTCCAGCGCCACTCGATAGCCGCCCCAATGTGGCGGTCGAGGAACGTTTTGTCCAGCGAATTTGGCTTCAATTGCGTCTTGCGCCTGTTGCATGGCGGCGCGATTTGCAATCGGTTGACTTTGCGCGCTGGCCCAAGCGCTGATCTGATTTTCGCGCCGACGTGTGAGCCAGTAGGCGTCGCTTTGCGCTTCGCGTGTGTGGGTGACAGCGCCTTCAATATTGATTTGCCGACCAATTGGATGTTCATCCCAATGAAAAAGAAGCGCCGCGCGTGGGTGCGCCTCAAGCGCGAGTGCCTTGCGGCTTTCGCGGTTGGTGTAGAACACTGCGCCGCGATCGTCAAAGCCGCGCAGCAACACGATGCGCGACGAAGGATAGCCATCGGCGCCCACGGTGGAAAGAGTCATTGCGTTTGGATTTGCCAGCGGAAGTTTTTTTGCCTGCTCAAACCATTGCGCGCATGCCGCCACGGGATCTGCGGGGGGATGATCAAAATCAAATATGTTGTTTGTATCGTTCATTTTTTTCCTTTTGGTTTTTTCGAGCCGGTCAGTCCAAATGTTTCCAGCCATTTCTGAACACTCTCATCGTCCAACTTCACATTGCGATTGGGCGCTTGAGCAATTGGAGTTCGCCGTAAATCGCTGACAAGATGTTCCAAGAATGTGGCGCTTGAAATTACTTTAGCACCCTGGCGCACGGCGGCGCGTTGCACGGCGCGATCCGATGAAACCACAATGTGTTGACGCGGATGGCTTGAACTTTCCAGCATGGCTGCGATTCGATCGTCGGCTTTTTGCGAACCTGTCCAAATCAATGTCACCAAACTGTCGCGCGAAAAACTTTGCCGCGATGGTTTTTGTCCGTCGCATACCAAGGCAACCTTTTGCCGGCGGTAGCGGCTGCGCTCGATCCAAGCCGCAAGGTCCGCGGGCTCTGGACCGGCCAATTCCGGCGGTAAAACACCTGTTACATGCAGCACATTTAAGGTGTCGACCAGCAGGGGCATGGGGTCATTATGGCTGAAAAATCATAAGCATGACCGCTTGCGGCAAATGCATAAAACGGTCATGATGTGCGGCTCTTTAACTTTAACCCACAAAGGACTACTGAAACTATGGCGATTCGTATCAAGGCTAGAGCTGGTGAATCCGCGGAACAACTTCTGCGACGTTTCAAAAAAATCTGCGAGAAGGAAGGCCTGACCAAAGAGGTCAAGAAGCGCCAATATTACGAGAAGCCTTCCGAGCGCAAGCGACGTGAAGTGCGTCGTCCTCCGCCGTTGGAATTGGGTCGACCTGGCGCAGCGACTGGCCGTGAAGGCAGCGCGGGCGTGAAGGCCGGAGCCAAGGGCAAGTCATCCAAGACCGCTGGCGGTCGTGGCATGTCACGAGGTCGTAGCGAGTGACAACTGAAGTTTCTTCCGCAAGCCTGACGCAGGGCGCGAAGAATGTTGAGCAGCCCGTGAGTCTTTCACGGTCGCAAAGTCAAGGCGATCCGAAAGCCATTCGTGCTTTTGCGATTGAGTTGGCACGCTTGTCCTCTGAGTTGAAGTGCGAGCAAGTGGTGTTGATTGATGTGCGTGGGCGCAATCAACTGTGCGAGTATTTGGTGATTGTCAGTGGAACAAGCGATCGACAAATGAAGGCGGTGTCTGATCAATTGAAGGCTTTTGGAGCGCAGCACGGATCGCCGCGTTGGAAGCGCGACCGCGACACCAATGGAACATGGATCGCCGCTGACTTTGTGGATGTTGTGGTTCATTTGTTCGAGCCAGGCCAACGCGCTTGGTATGACCTTGAAGGAATGTGGGCCGACGCGCCGCGAGTGGAATGGAGGCGCAATGCCCCCGCAAAGGCCACGAATGAAACGGTTTTGAGCGCTAAGACTGCTGAGCAAAAATCTCCGCTTGAAATGATCGCCGTTGTGGATGCGGCGCCGAAGAAGGCCAAGGGTCAGAAGGCTTCGAGCAAGAAAATTTCTGGCGTTAAAGTTTCCAGCAAGAAACCAACTGCGACGAAGGCGGCGGCCAAGAAAGCTGCAAGCAAGAAACCAACTACCAAGAAGACAGCGGTCAAAAAAGTTGCCGGTAAGAAACCAACTGCGAAGAAAGTTTCAGGCAAGAAGACCGCGACCAAGAAGAGCGCGCCTGCAAAGTCAACGAAGAAGTCCGCGAAGAAATCTTCCAGCCGATAAACCGATTGAGCGAACGAACGCTTCCAGATTTGAGGCCATGGGGTTGGAATCAGCGGGATTTGCCAACTCCAGAGAGCGGCAAGATTGGCGCTGATTTCTTTTTTAGCGGGCGCGATTCATCAC
>SYAD01000192.1 GCA_005789005.1 Planctomycetia bacterium
ATGCCGGCACCGCCCGCGCGCATGCGCTCGGCCAAAGTTCCTTGCGGACAAAATTCCAGTTCAAGTTCGCCGCTCATGTATTGACGCTCAAACTCAGCGTTCTCTCCCACATAACTTGACACCATGCGCCGCACTTGGCGCGTTTGCAAGAGCACGCCAAGACCCCAATCATCGATGCCCGCATTGTTGCTGACGCACGTCAACTCTTTGGCGCCGCTGTCACGCAAAGCAAGAATGAGTTGCTCGGGAATGCCGCAAAGGCCAAAGCCTCCAACCGCAATTTTCATTCCGTCGCGTGTCAGGCCCGCGAGAGCCAGCGCCGGCGTCTCAAAAACTTTATTCATGGCGAGAGTGTAGTGACCCATCAAGGGTTGCTAGGCTTGAGGGACCCAAAATTAACCGTGCGCATTGTCATCCTTCTCATCTTTCTTTCAGCATTGCCGGACGCGCTTGTTGTGCCTGTTTTAAAGGATCTTTTCGCGGACCGCTATGGCGTGTCCACGGCGCAGGCGCAATTGTTTTTGGCCGTGAATTTATTGGGCGCGTTGCTTGCGATTCCATTGGTGAAATACATGCGTCAACGCATGTCGGGGTGGGCCGTGGTGAGTTCCACGGCGATTGTGGACGGCATTTTATTGGCGATCATGTGGCTTCCAATTGGATTCGCTGGAACATTGGCGCTGCGAACAATCGAAGGCGCGGTTGATGTCGCAACATTTGCCGCGTTGTTTCAAATGCTTGGACGAAGTGACCAACAACATCGCGCGTGGAAACTTGGTTTGGGCGCGACGGTTTTGGTCGCGGGCTTGGGTATTGGCGCAGTCTTTGGGGGATTTCTAACCAAACTTGCTGGCAGCGCGGCGGTCACATTGATCGTGGGTTCGGTCTCGTGCGTGAGCACTGGAATTTTGGCGATCGTGTTTCGCTCAACATTGGAGCGCATGGTTCAACTTGCAAAGAGTGCCACTGTGAATGTGATCATGGACGCGCAGGAGTTACAAGTGAAGTCTGCAATTCAGCCTGCGATTCAGCCTGGAAAAATCTGGCCGATTTTATTCATGGCCGCCACTGATCGGGCCACGGGCGCAATTCTGACCGCGGTGTTCGCAAGTTTTCTTTTGAGTGGCTTGGGTTACACGCCTGAACAACGAGGAATGTTGGTGGGCTTGCCGTTGTTGTTGATGGCCGTTGGGGCGGCCCCAGCGGGTTGGTTCGCCGACCGATTTGGCGCGTTGCGCACCCGCACGCTTGCGGCGATCGTGTATGCAATCGCGCTTGGAATTGTGCCGTTTCTAGGCGCAAATACGCTCATGCTTGCATTAGCGTTGTTGATTCTTGGCGTTGCGGCCGCGCCGCTACTTCCCGCGTCACTCGCGTTGGTGCTGGTTACAAATCGGGGCATGTCCGGCTTAGCCGCGTTTCGCGCGGCGGGCGATATTGGATATTTCACGGGAATTGTTGTGACCATTGCCACAAGTGCAATGATTGATGCGGGGCAATACAACGTTCAAACTGGATTGGTTTGCGGCTTCGCGCTGCTGCATCTCGTTGCCACAAGTGCATCGTGGTTGGCTTTGCGTGAACACGCGGAACATTAACCTGCTTGGTCAACGCAAAAGAAATCCTGCTTTCACATTTACTTCCGCGCAATGAAAAACAACAAACAGTGATTGCAAAAATGCTTCGGTTTGTGAATTAGTTCGAGGTCGGCGTGGGCATTTCGCCGCGCAGAGTAATAAGCGCATCCTTGAGTTTTTCCAAAGCTTTATTTTGGATTTGACGCACACGCTCCTTGGTCACGCCAATCATTTGACCAACTTGCTCCAGTGTGAGTTGGACTTGTGGAGCAACGCCGTCAAGTCCAAATCGATGCAAAATAACTTTTTGCTCAATGTCGCTCAGGTACGCGCTGTTGCGGGTGATCATGTAGCGCACTTCCGCGGCGGAATCTTTTTCATGCTCCGCGCGCACAACTTCCAGATGGTTTGATTTCTCAAACTGCGGATCAAACTCGCTTGGAAAGCGTTGTCGATACTTCTGCAATTTGATGCCAAATCGGCTGAAAGCCTTCAGAATTGCGCGGCAGCCATAGGTGCTGAACTTAAATCCACGACCGCAGTCGAATTTATCCACGGCTCGCATGAGAGCCATGTTTCCTTCGCCAATCAAATCACCGAAATCACTTTCACCAAGCGGCACGCGCTTGGCCATGGCAAGAACCAGTGCCAAATTAATTTCCGCGATCTGCGCGCGAAATCCCTTGGCCATTCGGTGCCAACGTAAAATCTCTCGCGCTTGCTCGGAGGAAGGCGTCTGATTGTTCAGCGCATCTTGCAATTGTCGCACACGGAAGCGCGCGTAGTTGTATTGCAGAAATATCACTCGCTCTTGCGCGGCGCTAAGAAGAACCGAATCGGCCTTCTTGGCTTTGCGCTCAACTTGTTTCCCGCCAGTGCTGTTGGCCAAGAGCGGTCGATACCAACTCACGTCGGCGAAGCGAATTGCGACGGGTGTTTCGTAAATATTTTTCTCGGCGTCTCGCTTGCGAAATTCTGGAGAGTCCATGTAGTCCATTGGCTCGATCATGATTTCTCGCATCAAATTTTCCTCAACACTTGTCAAGGCCACGGCGGCAACCACGGGCATGCCGGAGCGACCACGAACCGCGGGGCGATTACGTTGGCGCATTCGGTCAAGCGGAGAATTTTTCCCAATCATTGAGTTGAGCAAGATTATTTCCTCGGGTCGGCGAAAATTAGAAGTGCTTGTGTTTCAATTCCTCACCATCAAGCAAAACGCATATGAATGAACTATGTGACTGTTCAACAATTGTGGACATATGGTTTCAAAAATAAATGAAATTATGTAGTTATATTGAAATGGATAGCCCTTGCCTTCACTAAGGCATTAAAATGGGCTTATTTATAGTTATAAGACCTAATTACTCAGGCTTGCTGCCAGTCGAGTCATAGACATAACTGTCACCGACTCGCGAGTACTCAAGAATGTCGCCAGCCTTGAAGAACAGACCCAATTCACGGGTCGCGGCTTCTGGGCTATCAGATCCATGGATCAGGTTGTAGCTATTTGAGACCCCAAAGTCGCCGCGACTGGTGCCGGCGGCGGCTTTGCTTCCGAATGTTGCGCCCATCATTGCGCGACAAATAGTGATGGCGCCAATTCCACGCACCGCCATGGTTAAGACCGGATTGCCAGTCATGAAGCGGACAAGGCCGGGGTAAAAAGGTTTTGAAGCGTGGTCTTTGTAGTGTTCCGCCGCGAGTTCCGGTGAAATACGCATGAGTTTGCAGCCCACAATTTGCAGGCCCTTGTCCTCAAAGCGGGTCAAGATTCGGCCCATGAGATTGCGTTGCACGGCGTCTGGTTTCAAAATGATCAGTGTGGTTTCCATGGTATTTCCTTTGTGGTTGAGGTTGTTGGGGAGCAAATGGTAGCGAAAAAATTCGCCTTGAAGGAGTTTCAAGCGAATGATTTCCAAGAAAATGCGTTGTGGATTGCCCAAGCGAGCCGAAGAAACAGTACTTTCGCCCTTTCGTAGAGACATTGAATAGGAGTCAGCATGGTTGGCAAGGACGCCGCATTGATGAGTAAGAAACAACCCAAGTCAGGAAAATCTCGCGCAAATAAGAGCGTTGAGGAATCAAGTGATGGCGCGGCGCCACGCAAAGGCAAGAACCGCGGCGCAACGGCGGAGGAAATGGGCTCGCGCCAGCGCGATATTTCCGTGAGTGAATTTTTTGCCAAGAACCGACATTTATTGGGCTTTGATAATCCGCGCAAGGCTTTGTTGACCACGGTCAAAGAGGCTGTCGACAATAGTTTGGACGCATGTGAAGAAGGTGGAATTCTTCCAGAACTCGCGGTGATCATCGAGGATCTGCAACCTGACCGGCCCGCGACCTCCAAAAGTTCGCGCTATCGGATCACGGTGGTGGACAACGGTCCAGGAATTGTGCGCAAGCAAGTCGAGAATATTTTCGGGCGGCTTTTGTACGGCTCCAAGTTTCACCGCTTGAAGATGAGCCGTGGGCAGCAGGGCATCGGTATCAGCGCGGCGGGCATGTATGGATTGATCACCACCGGCAAGCCCATGCAGATCGTCACCAAGATTCGCTCAAGCGACGCGGCGCACCGCATTGAGTTGGCCATGAACACAAAAACAAATCGCGCCGAGGTGACGGCCGACGCTGAGACGAAAGATTTTCCGCCAGCCAAGTTGCGCGACGTGACGGCGGGCTCGCGCTCGCTCGCGGCCACGGATGGTTTCTTGAGTCCAAAAATATTTCCAACTGGAACAAGTGTTTCCATTGAGCTTGAAGGTCGCTATCAAAAGGGCCGCGGTTCTGTTGATGAGTTTCTAGAACTCACCGGTATTGCAAATCCGCACGCGCGCATCACCTATGTTCCGCCATCGCGTGAGAGCGGCGCGGATGATGAGGAACTACTTCCCGCTGATTCCGTGGCCACGGCCGTGGACGCTGGCGAGGTGAAAGTTGAAGTCACTTCCGAGCACCATGGCGTGATTATGTTTCCGCGCGCCGTGAATGAATTACCGCCAGAAACACGGGAAATCCAGCCACATCCCAAGGGCGTGGAGTTGGGAACGCTGCTGCAAATGTTGAAGGAGTACGAGGCCGCGGAGAAGGGCTCGTTGTACAAATTTCTGCAAGATCAATTTTGCCGAGTGTCCGCCAGCACCGCGGGAGCGTTGTGCGAGGCCGCGGGCGCCACTAGCCGCACGCGCGCTGGTGATGTTGAGCCGCAGCAAGCGGAAAAATTGTTCGCCGCGTTTCAAGAGGCCAAGTTGGGTCCGCCACCAGTTGATTGTTTGGCGCCCATTGGTGTGCGGCAATTATTGGCGGGCATGCTCAAGGGTGTGCGCGCGGAATTTTATGCGGCTAGCAGTCGCGAGCCGGAAATTTATCGCGGGCGTCCCTTTCAAATTGAGGCGGCCATTGCCTTTGGTGGCGAGTTGCCGACAGAAGAATCAAGCCGCGTGATTCGTTTCGCCAATCGCGTGCCGCTTTTGTTTCAACAAAGCGCGTGCTCCAGTTTCAAAGCCGTGGCTGAAACAGGCTGGAAAAACTATGGTTTAACCCAGCCGCGTGGCAGCACGCCAACGGGACCGCTTGTGATTTTAATTCACATGGCAAGCGTGTGGGTTCCGTTCACCAGTGAGTCCAAAGAAGCCATCGCCGACTACGACGAAATTCGCAAGGAGATGAAATTGGCGCTGATGGAGTGCGGGCGCAAACTTGGAAGTTATTTACGCAAGCGTTTAAAGATGCGCCGCGAAGGCGAGCGCCGCGACGTGTTTGAGCGCTACATTGGTGAAGTTTCCAAGTCACTGCATCACATTCACGGCGCCGACACGCGCGAGGTGTATGACGCATTGTTGGCGCAAGCTAAAAAACGTACGCGTCAAGCGGATCAAGTGTTGAACGAAGATGGAAAAGTGGTCAAGGCGGAGGATCCGTCCGATCAAGAGGGCGTGTTGGTTGTGGCCGACGCCATTCCAGCGCTGGCGCAAAGCGACCGCAGTGAAGTGAAGGATTCGCATTTGGAAGCCAAAAAACCCTTTCAAAGTGCAAATGTGAATGCCAAGACAAAGCGCGGAAAAGTGTCCGCCAACGAAAGTGCGAAGATTAAAAAATCCAAGCGTGATGATGATTCCCCAACGCTCTTTGAAGCGGATTGAATGGAGTTCCAATGGCCAAGAAAATAACCAAACAAGTTTCCACCAAAGCCCGCGATGTCAACACGCAGAAAAAGATTTATGTGCTCGCGGAGACCGTGACCAAGGCCGCGTTGAGCGGCAAGGAACCCATCGTCAGCGTGCCCACGCGTTCGCGTTCCAACACGATTTGGAACAAGAAGCGCGGCATTCTTGAAATGGGAAACGCAACGCAAGATCGGCAGTTGTTCAATCTCAATCAAGCGAAAATTTTCATGCAGACGCTTCTGCATTCTGGTTCCATCAAAGATTTAATCGAGGCTGACAAGACGCTGAGCTTGCGCGGTATGTTTTATAAAGGCCTGCACACGGTGGCGGGCACCAAGGAAAAAACATTCGTTGATCAAACGGAGTCCGACGGAATTCTGGAGGACCTGGAAGTTTCACTGACCGCGTTGCGCGAGGAACTTCATATTTTCGCCAAGAAAGCCGGCAGTATTGTGGGCAATATAACGCTGATTGATTCAGGCGACGAAATTGATTGCCGCCGCATGGGTTCGGGCGGCTACGCCATTCCCAGCATTGTCGAACCCGATGTGATTCAGTTCAAGAAGTGCGAAGCCAAGTTTATTTTGCATGTTGAAAAAAATACCGTGTGGAGCCGTTTTAACGAAGACCGATTTTGGGAGAAGCACAATTGCATTCTCACCGAAGGTGGCGGTCAACCTCCGCGCGGCGTGCGTCGATTGCTTCGTCGCATGCATGAGGAATTAAAGTTGCCCGTGTATTGCTTGCTTGATTGCGATCCGTGGGGGCATTACATCTACAGCGTGATCAAGCAGGGTTCCATTTCGTTGGCGTTTGAAAGTCAGCGGCTTGCAATTCCCGAGGCCAAGTTTCTTGGCATTCGCGCCAAGGATTACAAGGCGTGCGGCCTGAGTGACGATGTGCAAATTGCGCTCAACGACAACGACATCAAGCGCGCCAAGGAAATCGCCGCGTATCCATGGTTCCAAGGCCACAAGCCGTGGCAAAAAGAAATTGAAGGTCTGCTGACCAACGGTTTCAAAATGGAAGTGGAGTCCTTGATCACCAAGGATATTTCCTACGTCACTGAGGAATATGTTCCCCAGCGCTTGAAGGACAAAGATTGGCTAGAGTGATTTTGCGGGCAAGAACAGCGAAAAGCATGTGCCCTTTGACGCGTCGCTGAAGACTTCTATGCGGCCGCCGTGTTCCTCAACAATGCGGCGCGTGGTGGCAAGTCCAAGGCCGCTTCCGCCAGGCTTGGTGCTGGCATAGGGGCGAAAAATAGTCGCAAGGCGCGACGCATCAATGCCTGGACCAGAGTCAATCACATCAATTCGGTAACCGCTTTCGTGCAATTTGTTGGCTGGAACGGCCTCAATGCGCAGCAATAATTCGCCACGGCTTTCGCCCACGGCAACTTGACCGTCGGGGCTCATGGCTTGAACCGCGTTGATGATTAAATTGAGAATGGCTTGTTTCAACAATCCGGAGTCAACATTGCATG
>SYAD01000193.1 GCA_005789005.1 Planctomycetia bacterium
CAAGAGCAAGGTTGGAACGCATTATGTTGTGACCAATGCGGATTACAACGCTCGCATTCTCCCTGGCGCATTTATTGACGTGGGTTGCGTGGCTAATTTCAGCACGCCCGGCTTGTTGCCAACCGACCTTGGCTGTGTTGGTATTGGTGGCGGCGGTGGCGGTGGCGGCGGCGGAACAATTTCCGCGCCCGTGATTACAAGCGCAACCAGCGCCAATGCCAGCGTGGGTAATTTATTTTCTTATCAAATCAATGCAAGTGGAACGCCAACTTCGTTTGGCGCAACAAGTTTGCCCGCGGGACTTGCTGTGAACACATCCACGGGCTTGATTTATGGAACGCCAACCACCGCCGCAGTGTCGAACATTTCTATAACCGCCACAAATTCCGCAGGCACGGCCACGGCTGTTCTTGCGCTCACGGTTACGCAGTCATCGCAATGCCTTGGCGACTTGAACGGAGACGGCACGGTGGACAGTTCTGATATGGGTGATTTGTTGGGTTCGATTGGCCTAGTTTCTACCAATGATTTAAATAGCGACGGCGTGACTGACAGCGCCGATATTGGAGTGCTACTTGGAGTGTGGGGTCCATGCGAAACACCCGCACCAACGGATGGTTTCGCCCAAGTGCCGTTCACTCACTACATCCAGTTCCCGTGGGATTTACAGTTAAGCGATCGCTATTCACTGACCAATGGCATCCATGATTTCAAGGTGTACAACACGGATAAACCATTCCAATCGGGTAGCACCACGACGCCGCGCACCGAGATGCGCATTAACAATAATTACACCAGCGGAGTCTGGCAATTTGAAGGCGATCTCTTTGTGCCCACTGGCACTACTGGCGTAGCGGTGATGCAAGTGTTCGGGGGAAGCACCTCGTCTACCTCTTGCCAATTGCGTGTCTACAACGGCTCGCTGTGCTACTACACCACGCCCATCATGAACAACATTCTCGATACTTGGATTCACGTGAATGTGATCCATGATGCGAATGCGCATACTGTTTCGGTCTATCTCAACGGGACATTCGTTCGGTCAGCACCAGACCGCGGGCCGGCAAACTACTACTTCAAGTGCGGCGTGTATCAGCAGGACAATTCCAGCGCACTGATGCAATCTAATTGGAAGAACATCAAAGTTTGGAGTGGCCCCGCTTAAGGTCTCCAAGCAGGCGCTTGAACATCTCGCGATACGCCGCCTCTAGGTTGCGCGTAAGGCGCGGCGCGTCCATCAATGGCGAGGCTCTCAATCGCTCTCGCAAACCACTTCGAAGCGCGGCAAGTCGCGGCAAATCATTCGCCAACGCCACGGCAATATCCACGTAATCATCTTCATTGTGTCCAATCAATTCTGGCAAGCCGATGTTGGTCAATTGACTCACGCCAACACGACTCACATGTGAGCGCCCGGCCAGCGTGATCACGGGCACGCCCATCCACAGAGCGTCACACGTTGTGGTGGTTCCGTTGTATGGAAATGGATCCAAGCCAATGTCGATGCAGTTGTATTGCGACATGTGCTCCATCTTGGAATCAGTTTGGCTTAAAAGAACCAATCGATCGCGCGTCACTCCATGTTTAGCAAATTCGGCGTAGACCATGTCCTGTATGGACTCTGTTTTTAAACTTTTATATTTCAAAGTCAGGCGTGACTTGGGCATGTACACAAGAATGCGCGCCCATGTCGCGATCACATGATCATTGATCTTGGTGAGATTGTTGAACGAGCCAAACATAATCTCGCCACTATTGCGCGCTGGAAGGGGACCAACTTCGGGTGATTCCTTTGGGGGAGCGAAGCACGAAAAGCAATCCGGTAATCGCGCCAACTTTTCGGTGTGTAACGAATCGGTCTGCCCAATCGGATCGCTCAACGCGTCGGTGATGCGATAGTCCATGCGCGAAAGGCCCGTGGTGTTGGGATATCCAATCCAAGTCGCCTGCACAGGCGCGGGCTTCAACGTAAAAATCATCAGGCGATTTAGATTTGTGTATCCAGCCAAATCAACCAGAATGTCAATGCCATCATCACGAATTTTTTTTGCGGCGTCATCATCAGTCATGCCAGTAATGTCGCGCCAGTGTGGAACAAGGCTTTGCAGATGTCGCGTGGTGGCGTCCACGATCGGGTTATTTGAATAACAAAAAATTTCAAAGCCATCCTTCTGGTGGTTGGCCAGGACGGGTTCAATAAAATGCGCGACAGCGTGTTGTTTAAAGTCTGGCGAGACATAGCCAATACGCAGGCGTCGCGCATTTTCTGTTTCAGAAATCCTAATCGGTCGCGCGGCAAAGGGCTTGCTTGCAAGCTCAAGTTGCTGGCCAAACTTTTGGTGCGCATTAAAAATCTCGCCGCATTCCATGTGGGGCATGTAATTCATGGTCGAAATTAAATTCTGCATGAATGACAAGCCCGCGGGTTGCGCTTGAATCGCGCGCTTGAAACTTTCCATGGCCTCTTCAAATTGTCCAAGCTGCCTTAAAATCAGGCCAAGATTATTGTGCGCCTCGGGATGTGATGGATTGATTCCAATCGCCTTGCGATACGCGGCAATAGCTTGCGAATATTCACCGCTGTGTTCAAGCATGCCGCCCACATTGCATTGCGCCTCGATGTTTTTGGGATTGATTTGCAGCGCGCGCCGATATGCGGCGATGGCCTCGGGATAGCGTTGCAGATCGGAATACACTTTTCCCAAGTTGTAATGCAACTGAGACGCTCCCGGAAGTTTGGCCACTCCCCGAAGCATCCAAGGCAATCCAACTTCCGATTGTTTTTCCATGTGAAACACAAGGCCAATGAAGAACATGGCCTCGCCATTCTCCGGGTCAGCGCTTAAAATAATTTGAAAGATGTCCCGCGCTCTTTGATGCATGGAGCGCTGGATAAACATCCCGGCCAACTGCATCGCGTCCGCCACGGAAACTTGCCGCGCGGGCGCGCCATCCATGGGCGGCAGGGTCAGCAAATTATTTTTGCCAAGCGCGACAACGGGGCGCATGCAACAATTTTTGGCTTTGCGACCGCTTCCACACACGCACGGTTCGTTGCGATTGTCCGACATCACAAATCCACACGCTCCAAATGCGTGGCCCACATTTTTTCATACGCCGCCTCCAAGTTGCGCGTGAAGCGCGGCGCGTCCATGAACGGAGAGTTGCGAACACGTTCGCGCAAACCACTTCGCAGTTGCGCAAGTTGGGGCAAATCATTGGCTAGCGCAACAGCAATGTCCACATAGTCATCCTTGCTTTTAGCGATCAGTTGCGGCAATCCAACGTTTGTCAGCCTGCTCACGCCCATCAATCCCGCGTGACTTCGCCCAGCCAATGTGATCACTGGCACCCCCATCCAAAGCGCGTCGCACGAAGTGGTGTCGCCGTTGTGGGGGAACGTGTCCAGCGCAATATCGATCTTGTTGTAGTGCGCCAAGTGTGTTTGGTATTCGTCATACGTAAGAAACACAACCCGATCCCGCGCCACGCCATGCATTTCAAGCGCCTTGAACACCACCGCTTGAATTGATGGCGAGTCCATGCTTCTATATTTCAGCGTAAGTCGGGAATTTGTAACGCGGCTCAGAATGCGCGCCCACGTATCCAACACCTCGTGGTTCATCTTCACAAAATAATTGAAGGAACCAAACATAATCTCGCCGCTTTGCTGAGCGGGCAAAGGCCCCACGTCCGGCGATTTTGTATGCGGAAGAAAGCACGTGAAACAATCTGACAATCGAACCAATTTCTCGGAGTAGATTTCATCGGCGATTTCGGGCGGCTCGCTCAGCACGTCGCTGATGCGGTAATCAATACTGCTTAAGCCAGTGGTGTTTACATATCCAAGCCACGTGGCCTGCACTGGTGCGGGCTTACGCGCGAACACCATCAAACTATTTTGATTGGTGTGGCCGGCCAAGTCAACCAGAATGTCAATTTGATCCTCTTGAATTTTCCGCGCCGCGTCGTGCTCGGACATGTTCGCAATCACGCGCCAGTTGGGCACCAATGTTTGAATGCGCGCCGTGACTTCATCACCCGTCGGCTGATTTGAGTAGCAATACAATTCAAATTTGGATTTGTCATGGTGCGCAAGCACGGGCTCAATAAAATTAGCCACCGCGTGCTGTCTGAAATCCGGCGACACATATCCAATGCGAATGGGCCGATGCGAACCAGTCTGTGAATCAACCTGCCAATTTCGCATTGGTGCAGGTGCAAAGCGCGCGATAGTGCGCTCAAATTGTTGCGCATATTTTTTATGCATTTCAAATACAGCGTGCGGATCCAAGTCTGGCGAATAGTTGAGCGTGGAGATAAGGTTTTTCACAAGCCAATAAGGCGATTGCAAATTCACCGCGTCTTGCAAGTGCTGGATTGCCTGCTTTGTATTTCCCAACTCAAAGTAGACAAGACCAAGACTGTTGTGAGCCGACATGTACTTTGGATCCAGCGCGATCGCATGTTGATATAACGCGATCGCTTCTTCATATCGCTCAAGCGTTTCATAAACGCGCCCAGCCATGTAACGGAACAACGCCAAGTCCGGGCGTTTGGCAATTCCGCGATGCATCAAACTTAAAGCCTCGTCAAATTTTTTCTCCTCGTGTCGTATCAGGCCCGTGTACACCAATGCCACGCCGTTTTCTGGGTCGGCAATCAGAATAAGTTTGTAGATGGTC
>SYAD01000194.1 GCA_005789005.1 Planctomycetia bacterium
AATTGTCTTTTGGCCCGGTGCCTCCACTGGCGTTGGTGCGCCAACGGACCAGCCCGCACGGATCGCACGTCACTTTGTAGATCACGGCGCAACGCTGATTCACCTTGTGGACTTTGACGGCGCACGGGCCGGCGCGCCACAAAACCTCGCGGCGATCGGCGCAGTCGCGGGTCTCGTTGCCACACCACTTCACAAGCGTCTGCCCGCGTAAGAAATCCCAAGCGCGAAATTGATGTTGGCTGTATAAAAAAACGCCGCCTGACATTCGGAGCGAATCACACTGCAACCCCCACAAGGGCTCAGTGCGCAACTCGGAGACCCACCGAGCGCTCCGCCTATCAGGCGGCACTGCAACCATACTTTGTGCTTTGTCCACTTCAAATCCAAAGTGAAATTATTTTACATTTGCCTACAAATTTTAAGCCACTGGAGTTTCCGTGGCGGAAGCGGCAATTTTGCCATCCTCGCCCACCTGATCCACCTTCACGGTCACGCGCCGGCTCACGCCGCGCTCCGCCATGGTCACGCCGTGCAGCTCATGGCAAGCCTGCATTGTGCGTTTATGGTGGGTGATAATGATGAAGTGGCTTCGGTCCAAGAATGGTGGTAGCGCCTTGGTGAAGCGCTCCACATTGGCCTCGTCAAGGGCGGCGTCAACTTCGTCCAGAATACAAAACGGACTTGGACGACTGCGGAAAATAGCCATGAGCAACGCCACGGCGGTCATGGTTTTTTCTCCACCAGAAAGTTGACTGATCACGCGGGGCTCCTTGCCCGGTGGCTTGGCGCGAATTTCCACGCCGCTTTCAAGCCAATCAATTTCGCCGTTCTCCATTGGAATCAAATACAAGTCCGCGCTGCCGCCGCCAAAGAGTCGACGGAACATTCCGTCATTGCCGGCGAAGCGTTCGCGAACGGCCTCGAACGTTTCCTTGAACTTGCGGCGACTGACATCGTCCAATTTCACCACCAACTCGTTCAAGCCGGCGCGCGCTTGATCGATGTCGCCAACTTGCTTGGCCAGCTCCTCGTTCTTGCCCTCAAGTTGCGAGAGCTCGTCGATGGCCTCCATGTTGACATTGCCAAGCGCCTTGATTTCCACGCGCAGTTGCTCGGCCTCGCGGCTGGCGGCTTCACGGTCGGGCGTCATGAATTCCGGCGTCGCGCGCTCGGCCATGTAATCGATGTAACCCGTGGACAAATCAATCGTAAGTTCGGTGAGTGAATTTTCCTCGATAGATTCGCGGCGCACCTCGGCTTCGCGGCGGCTCATTTCAACTTCGGAATGATCGCGCTCCACGCGGTTGGCTTCGTCCCTGACAATGCGTAGCGCCTCTGAAAGTTGCTCCGCCAGTTGCACGGCTTGCTCAAGTTGCTCAACCACAACGCCCACTTGCGCCGCCGCAGTTTGTTGACGATTGGCCGCGGCGGATTTCTCGGCCTCGGCCTCGGCTTGCTGACGGGCCAGATCCTCGGATCTTTCGGCGCGACGCTCTGACTCTGATTGAAGATCGGCGTCCTGCAATTTCGCCTCGTCAAATGAATTCTCAAGCAGACGGCGTTCACGTTGTCGACCTTGAAGCAGGGCGCCCGATTCGCCCACGCGCGTGCGCGCGCTGGAGAACGCCTCGTTGGCCGTCTCAAGCGAGTGGCGAATGCCAGACGCGGATTCGGTTGCAACGGCGATCGCGGTTCGCTCATCCGACAACAGTCGATCCAAGCTTGCAACCTTGGCGGCGCCATCGCTGCGCTCGGTGTCAATTTCGCGCAGGCGACGATCCGCTTCGTGTCGTTCCAATTCGGTGCGATCACGATCGTGACGCACGCGCGAGGCGAGTTGCTCCAAGCGATCGGCTTGATACTGGGCGTCAAGTCGTTTGCGCATGGACAACTTCATGCTCTCGTCGGCTTCGCGATGGCGCGCGGCGGCGATTTTGGATTCCTCGGTGAGACCAGAAAGGTCGCCCTCGGCCATGGAAATTTCCACCGAGATAGCGCCGATCGCGGCCTCAAGTTCGCCACGCTCCACGCGGCGGGCCAACACGCCAGAGCGCAACGCGCGCGCGCCGGTCATGTGAATTTGACCGCGATGATCCAGCATGGCTCCGCATCGGCTCACTAAAGTCGCGCCGCAGAAATCGCCGGCGGCCAATCTTAAAGCCATTGCAAGTGAATCCACAACAAACGCGTCGCCCAACAATGAATGCACCAATGGTTGCAATTCACTTCCGCAGCGAACGGCGTTCACCAAAGGTTCCACGCCCGGCAACTGTGGGCGGGAATGGGTGGGGGAATTCACCAAGTCAATGGCGCCAATGCGCACGCGGCCTTCTTGACCGCGGATTGAATCCACAGCCGTCTCAAGATCCGTGTGCGTTGCCACCAAAAGCATTTGCAAATCTTCGCCAAGCGCGGACTCAATAAATGGCGCGTGCTCGCTGTCGGTTTCAATCAAGTCGCCAAGCATGCCCGCGAACCATGTGTAATTCTGGCGCTGGGCAAGAATGCGTTTCACGGCCTCGTCCAAGCCCTCGCCCATGGAGGCCATTTCATCAAGTAGGCGCAATCTACTTTCAAGGCTTGAACGCTCCTCGCGCCGCGACGAAAGGCGCGCGATGGCTTCGGCTTGGCGATCGCCCACGGCTTCAACCGCGCTGGCCTCCGTTTGCAATTGCGTGTGCAGCCGCTCGATTTCAAGCTCCGCAACTTTGCGCGATTCCAATTCTTGCTCGCGCTGTGTTTCAAGCGTCAACAATTCTTGACGCAAACTTTCCACGCGCGCCGTAAGACGAATGACTTCATCGTTGAGCAATGGAACACGCTCATCCATGGCCGCCAATCGACCAGCGGCGCGGGCGCGTTCACGCTCCACGCCGGACGCGGTGTCGCTGCGGCGACGAATTTCTTGCTCGGATTCGCTCAGGCGCTCCGAGGCCACGGCGCGTTCGCGCGAGGCGCTTGCGGCGGCTTGCTCCGACTCGGTCACTTGCGCCTCGGCCGCTGCGGTTAAAGCTTGCGCGTCCTCTAGGCTCGCGGACAGCTCAGCTAATTTGATCTTGATCACCGCAATTCGCTGGGCCTCTGATTCCGCGGCCGCCAGATTTTCCGAGCGCGCGCGTTCTAGAAATTCCAAACGTTGTTGGCATTGACGCTCCACGCCAACGGCCTCAAGCTGGGTTTGCTCAAGCGCGTGGCGTCGATCCAGTTTCTGGGCGCGGTCGCCATCGGCGTCCATGCGCTTTTGCTCGGTGCTTTCCAATTGCGCCGTGACTTGTCGGCGGCGTTCCTCGAGGGATGTCACTTGATTGGTTAAGCCAACAAGTTGCTCGCGCAATTCGTGGTATTGCTCAAAGGCAACCGAGCGGCGCAAACTTCGCCTGCGCTCCTCAAGCAGTTGATATTTTTTCGCCTTCTCGGCTTGGCCTCGCACAATGCGCAATCGTCTTTCAACGCCAATCAATTGCTCGCGCACGGCCACAAGATGACGCTCCGCCAAATCCAACTTGCGCGCGGCCTCATGCTTGCGCGAACGAAATCGCGCCACGCCCGCGGCTTCCTCCAAAATAGTTCGCCGTTCAACTGGCTGGGCGCGCAACATGGCGTCAACTTTGCCTTGTTCAATAATGCAATACGCATCGTTGCCAATGCCGGTGTCAAGAAACAATTCACGGATGTCGCGCAATCGAACCTTCTTGGAGTTCACTAGATATTCGCTGCGGCCATCGGCCCAAAGCCGGCGCTCCACTTGCACCTCATCGCTGTCCACGGGTAACACGCGGTCGCGCACCGCCTCGCGGCGAATCACCTCGCCGTCGGCGGGCTCATCGCCAAATTCCTCGGCTTCAACAAGTTCAGGCGATGCTTCTGATCGCTGCAAAAATTCCGCCATCTTCGGATTTTCAAATACCAAAATAACGCTGGCCATTCCCGCCGGCTTGCGCGAGGCGCTGCCCGCGAAGATCACGTCCATCATGGCGCCGCCGCGCAAACTTTTGGCGCTGCGTTCGCCAAGAACCCATTTCACCGCGTCAACAACATTGCTCTTGCCGCAACCATTTGGTCCCACAACTCCAGTGAGCGGGGAATCAAAACGGAATTCAGTTGTGTCGGCGAAACTTTTAAAGCCACTCAATACAAGTCGAGCAAGACGCATGGGACCTCCTGTCAGTTGCGGCGCGTCCCTCCTGGACGCCTATACAAACACGTACAAAACACAAGTGAAACACATTCACTTAGCGCGGCACAGTATCGATTACTTTTGGTTTATTTTCAAGTTCTTTTGTGGGGGAATCCGGTGCACGATTGGTCAAAGGATTGATGATTTCCTCCTCGGATGGAAACTCCGGTCGATCCACCGGAGTGGCGCGCTTCTCCTCTTTCAAGATCGCCGCGAGCAACCGATCTTGCTCGCCCTTGAAGTCGCCGGCGATGTATCCAGAATTCCACAATGTATGCAGCGCGTTGATGGTTTCGCTGTAGCTCAAACCAATGCCAGCATCCACACCGCGGGGGCCGGCGGGCCGCGCCATAAACCCAACGATGGCAGATAGTTTCGCCGGAACATTGTCAATGGTCGGACTTAGGTTTGGATCGGAGCGATAGAAAATTTGCACGTTGGCGTCGGCGGATTCGCCGCGCATCAGCAAGCGCCCGTTCCACATGTTGGCCGTCAGGGGCAGAAGCAACTCGGAGCTGTCGCCAAAAATCACAATGCGCGGATCGCCTGTTTGCGTGAGATAAATCAGCGGCTTCTTGGCGTCCACAAGCTCCAATTTAAAGCGGCCGTTCAGTGGAAATACACGCACGGAGGAGTCGCGTCTGCGCCGCAAGCATTCGTACGCGGTGAATCGAATATCCATGTCGCGATCATCAAGAAAATTTCGAACGCCCAAATCAATATTTGGATTTGAAGCCATCTTTGATAGAAGACGGATGGCTGCTTGACGATTTTCATTTGGTCCCGACTTCGCCATTTCCAAAAGCGCCGGAACCACAAGCGGATCATTCAGTTTGGCGCCCGCCTCAAGCGCGGCCATTCGCGGTTGCTCCTCCGGATTTGTGTACAACTCTTGAATCACTGGAATGCATTTTTTTCCCAGCGCCTGCCAACGCCACGCGGCAGCCTCCGCGGCTCCGGGATTGGCCAACAAACTTCTTCGAATATTGTTCGCTGTTTGTTCCGCGGCGCCAATGTCCACAGGCGAATGCCGAATCAACTGCGCAAAGTCGCCAGTTCGATCCTTGAAACTTGGCGGCACCGTGAGATCAATCATCTCGTCACTTTTTCCCATGGCGGTGTCATTGCGTTGGCCAACTTCGCGTGGAAATAATCCATTGATCGCGGCCTGAATAGTGCGGGTTCGGTTGTGGCTTGGCGTGGCCAAGCGCAACTTCAAGGAGCGATCCTTGAGCACGGTTCCTCCGTCAAGTATTCGTCCACTTAAACGATCCACCGCGTCGGCTCCAACCGCGACCGCGGTTGAAAATGGATTGATAAACACAGGTCCGCCAGCGTCCGCGATTGCGAAAGATTGCTGCGATCCACTCATCAACACTCCTGAGCGCAATTCAGTTGTCCAAAGCCTTCCACCTTCCAAACTTGTGGTTGATGTGCCCGGCGCTGAATACACGCGCACGTCAAATTTGGATCCGCCCACGGCGCCAGGCGGAATTATTCCCTCCACAATCACGGCCGCAACATCGTCCGTATCAAGCAGTCGCGAAGGTGAGCCGCCAAGATTTTGAAGTGGATCCGACATCTTTCGCCGGCCCATTTCACGCAGCAGCAAAGCGCGGATTTCAACTGGCATTGCGCGGCTGCCCGTGCCCTTGAGTCCAACCACCAATCCGTAGCCGCGCACAACCGTGTCGTTGAATCCAAGCAGAACGGCCTCGCCAGCGATTGTGCCGCGCATGATTGGATCAACATCCATTTCCACTGGAGGACGTTGCGCGAAAGATGATTTTGGTTGTGGCGTGGCCTTCTCAATGTTGCTGCAACTTGAGCCCAGGCAAATCATGGTCACCATCAATAGTTTGCGCATGCGCTTGAAAGAGTAGCGTGGCATTGGAATTTTTTTCAAACAGGAATCTGCCAGCGTTGTTGAGTTGCGAATTGCAGCATGTCAATTCCCAACTTGCTGCGCACGCGCTGCATCGTGCCGGCCACGCAACGAAATTCAATTTCCCATGCTTGCAGCAGCAGTGGTTCCATGGCGCGTCCCGCCGGTGCGCGCGATGTGTTGGGAGGCAGGTCTGGTCGATACACGCGTTCGCCAACAATCGGACAACCCACCATGGCCAAATGCGCGCGGATTTGGTGAAGCCGCCCCGTCAGCGGCTCCACTTCCAGCAGGCAATGGGTCTTTGATTTGCTCAACACTTTCCAGCGCGTTTGAGCGTCCTCGCCGCCACGCGGCAAATGCACGCTCACTTTCATGTCGCCGCGAATCACCTCTGTCAGCGCGCGCGTGCAGCGGCCCGTGTCAGCGGGCGGCGCGTTGTGCGCAATGGCCAGATATTTTTTTGCGATGGTGCGATCCTCAAACTGCGCGCGCACATTGTCGTAGCCAATGTCGGTCAAGCCCATCAACACCACGCCGCCAACATCCATGTCAAGTCGATGCAGCAATCCCCAATCGCGATCGGCACCAAGATTGCACAGCGCCTCGCCGTGGGTGGCGAATGCGGCGTTCACAAGCGTGTCATCAATGTGGCCACGTCCTGGTTGCGTGGGCAAGCCAATTGGTTTGTCCAGCGCCAATACATGGCCGTCGTCATACAAAATGTTCACGCGTATTTTTGCGTTCGCCTTGGGCAAAAGTCGCTCGGGCCTCGCGGGCTGCGGCTGCTTTGGTTTGTGGTGGTTGCTTGACATGGATCTCTTGGCAAACATTCCTCTTTGGTCAAGCGTCGATACTATCTCCACATGCTGCGAGAGAATTCACCCACCGCAAGTCGTTTGGCGCACTTTGGCGAGAGCGTGTTCACGCGCATGAGTCGTTTGGCGGCGGCGCACAAGGCCGTGAATTTGGGGCAGGGGTTTCCCAACTTTGACGGCCCCGACTTTGTAAAAACCGCTGGTAAAGCCGCCATTGACGCTGGTTTTGGACAGTACGCGCGTTCCTTTGGCCTGCCTGAATTGAACCAAGCCATCGCCGCGCGCTTTCACAAAGATTCCGCGATGGAAGTGAATCCCGAAACGGAAATCACCGTCACCAGTGGCGCCACGGAGGCCCTTGCCGCGGTGATGCTTGGTCTTGTGGAGCCGGGCGAAGAAGTGATTTTGGTCGAGCCGTTCTACGACAGTTACATCGCGGCGGTGTCCATGGCTGGCGCGGTCATGCGTTGCATCCGGATGCAGTCGCCGGACTTCGCATTTCCCGTGGAGCAGTTGCGCGCCGCCGTGAACTCCAAGACGCGTTTGATCTTGATCAACTCGCCACACAATCCAACTGGCCGCGTGTTGAGCGATGAAGAACTTTCGCACATCGCGCAGATCGCGATCGCCAATGATTGCTTGGTGGTGAGCGACGAGGTGTACGAGCATATTTATTTTGAGCGCAAACATAAATCCATTTCCACATTGCCTGGAATGCGCCAACGCACAATTGTGCTTTCAAGTTTGGGAAAAACATTTTCACTCACTGGCTGGAAAGTTGGATGGGCCATCGCGCCGCCGCAATTCACCCAGGCCATCCGCGGCGCGCATCAATTTCTCACATTCAGCACGGCCACGCCGCTGCAACGTGCGGCGGTGGATGCGCTGAACGCGCCGGAAAATTATTTCACGCAATTGCGCGTCGACTACTCGGCGCGGCGCGACGCCATGTTGGCCATGCTGCGTGATGCGGGCTTTGATCCTTTCATTCCAGAGGGTTCCTACTTCGTGCTGGCCAAGCACGAACCTTTCTATCTGGAGCCCGGCGCGCTTGCCCCCGACGAGGCCTTCTGCGAACACTTGGTCAAGACTGTTGGCGTCGCGGCCATTCCGTGCAACGCGTTTTATGATCCCGCTTCAACGCGCGATGTGAAGGAAAGCACAAGCATGATTCGCTTCGCTTTTTGCAAGGACTTGGAAACAATTCAGGAAGCGGGGCGGCGCATGAAAGCCACCTTGCGGGCAACTCAGCAGGAAACTTGGGTATTCAAAATGGGCAGGTGATTGTTCTTGCCCGATGAAATTGAAATACTGCATGGATGGCCGATTTGCCGATGACATCATGTGAATTCGAACCAAATCAAGCCTCTGATTTCATCGAAACAGACCTACAACACACCGAGATTTGTGCTACAGTATTCGGCTCGTCGCTTTTACCTTTAGGAGATTCTCATGTACGCAATTTTTGAAGATAGTGGAACCCAAATTCTTGTTCGCCAAGGTGATGAAATCGAAATCGATCTTCGTCCGCTTGTTGAAGGCCAAAAGACAATCACCTTTGACAAGGTTCTTGCTCTTGGTGGAACCGATGGTCAGCCCGCCAAGATTGGCGTGCCATACCTCGCCTCAGCAAAGGTTGAAGCCGAGCTCATTGAGAAATTCCTAGGCGAGAAACTTGTCATTGGAAAGTATTCACGTCGCAAGGGCTACCGCCGCACACTTGGCCATCGCCAAGGTTTGCTGCTTGTTCGCGTGACCGGTATTTCCGCTTAATTTCCCGTAATTGACGCTTGAATGTGCTTGTGGCTCGTCTTCATCGGCGCGCCGCGCACTTCAAGCGTCTCATGATTTTGGATAGGTGATCGCCCTTGTTGTGTGTATGCCTTCAGGCGAGGAAAGTCCGGACACGGAAGAACACGGTGATGGCGAACGGCCATCGATCAAGCTGATGATTAGGGATAGTGCCACAGAGAAGAAACCGCCGAACGGCTCCCTCGGGAGCGCGTGGCA
>SYAD01000195.1 GCA_005789005.1 Planctomycetia bacterium
AATATCCAAGGCAATATCGCCAGCGAGGCGAATGTCAGCAAGCACAGTGTTCGTGTTGTATAGGCGCGCTCCAAAGCAAATTCATGACCGACCAGCATTGCGAAGGGAATTATTTTTGGGTTTAGGGCCGTGCTGATAAATCCAATCACCAATGAGCTTAGAAAATAATGCAGGCCCATTTGGTGGCTTGCGACTGGCCGTTCTGAAAGCGTTGGAAAAAGAACATCAAGCAGATTTTTAATATGCGATTGTTTTTCATTGGGCTTTTTTGGCTCGGGCGCGGCGCCAAAAAAATATTGCCACGCGCGGAAGATTCCCAGCGCAATAAGCGCGGTGCCGAAGGTGGCTTTCACAATGAAGCGGTGCATGGAAGGCTGGATCGGTCCCGTTGGATCGGATGGAGTGAGCGACGCGCCCAAGATCACAAGGGCGCTGAGGCCAATGAACCCGCCAATAAAAAAGAGCGCGGTATTGCGCCGCGGCGCCGCGCGATTGGCGGCCATAAGCAAACCCAAAATCAGAATTTCTGGACTTGCACAAATAGCGATGCCCATGGATGCGCCAACAAGCATGGCGTGGTAGATGGTGGTGTCTGTCATGGGGGGCTAAGCGTAGCGCGATTGGCGCGGCCAAATATGTTGCATACGCATAAGGGCGGAGCGCGGCGAATTACTTTGTGCAGTTGCAATTAAATTTTTGAATCGTTGATCAGTTGCTGATACAGATTCAGCATCTTTGCGCCGCAAATGTCCCACGTGAACTCGCTTTGAACGCGCGATGCAATGAACACGCGTTGTTGTTGGCGGGCGCCGCGGTTTGTATCAAGCACTTGTAAAACGCCTTGCGCAACGGAGTGCGCCGTGAGCGCGCAGTTGAAACCAAAGCCTTGTTGTTGCAATGCGTCCCAAGTTGATTCGCGCGAAGCAATAACGGGAGTTCCAAGTGACAGAGCCTCCAAAATGGCGATTGAAAAACTTTCCGCCCGCGAAGGCAGCGCGAAACAATCCGCGCGTTGCAGCAACCAACGGGCTTGCTCGCGCGTGATGTCAGTCAACCATGTGATGTTTTTTGAAAAGTCCAGCGCGTTGGCGCGCTGTTGCAATTCACGCAGAATGTTCTCGGGGTCGCCGCCCGCGATCACCAAGCACGCGTTTGGCTGGCGCGCCAGAATGGCGGGAAGCGCATCAATTAAAAGATCCAGGCCCTTGCGATACGACAGGTAGCCAAAGAACGCGATCAGCGGCAATTCATTGTTGAGCGAGTCAATGATTTGCGGCGCTAAATCATTCCACTGCGCGCGGTTCATGCCAATAGGAACAACCACGGATTTATTGGCGAAGATATTCGCGTAGGTGCTGTCGTTGCGTTCCACTTGGCTTACAAAATGCACGGCGTTGGCGCGCGCAAGCATGGGGCGCTCAATGAGTGTGTCGTAGATATTTTTTTGCAGCGTATTGCGAGCCATTGTGAATGGCATGAGTTGCGCGTGCGGAGTAACGACTACGGGAATTTTGTTGCGCGCGGCCCACGCCGTGGCTTGCGCGTTGTGATAGCAGCGAAGCCCGTGAATGTGGATGAGGTTTGGTTTGTGTTCAAGTTGTTGCAGCCACTGCGCAATATCAGTGCGGCCCAGAAACGCGGGCCACTTGCGTGCAAGAACAGTGGCGTTGGTGTTGTCGGCGTGGCCACTTGTGTCGCACGCCACCACGCGCGAAGTAATGCCCGCGGCAATTCCTTGTTGGTTAAGCCAGTCGTGAAGGTCCCAAATGTATTTTGCAACACCGCCACCTGCAGCGCCCGCGCTTTGTGTGACATGGAGAATGTTGGGTTGTTTGGGCATGGATTTGTATTGTGTCGTCAATTTGAGCGGGGCAGGCAAACCCGAGGGGATCATAACCGCCGACACTTTGATTCTATTTTATTCATTCTGCATGCGGATTTGCGTTACAGTAAAGGTGTATCGGTAGTCCATAAATTGCCGCTTTCTGGGTTTTAGATTTTGAGAACTATTTTTGCCGCATCAACCCACGCCACAGCTCAATGCGGCGTTTTAAAAAACGGAAATTCAATGACTCAATCAAGCAATCACGGTGGTCATGATGGAATCTTCAACGCGCAAGATATTGCGCGCAAGAACTCCGAAGCTACGTTGCATGAGGCGCAGATTTCGGAGACTCGCAAGGCGCTTGTTGATTTTAAAGCCGCGCTTGACGCCCATGCTATTGTGGCCACCACCGACGCGCACGGGCGCATCACCTATGTCAACGAAAAGTTCTGCGCGATCTCCAAATACTCGCGCGAGGAGTTGATTGGAAAAGACCATCGCATTATTAATTCCGGGCACCATTCCAAAAGTTTCATCCGTGAAATTTGGCAGACCATCGGCGCTGGAAGTATTTGGAAGGGCGATCTGAAGAACCGCGCCAAGGATGGTTCGATGTATTGGGTGGACACAACTATTATTCCGTTTCTTGGCAAAGATGGAAAACCAGAGCAATTCATTGCCATTCGCGCCGACATTACCGAGCGCAAGTTGGCCGAGGATGATTTGCGGCGAACGCTTGATGCTTTGAGCGTGGCAAACGCGGAGTTGGAGGCCACTCGATTGAAGACTGATTTTCTGGCCAACATGAGCCACGAGTTGCGCACGCCACTGAACGCAATTCTTGGTTTAAGCGAGGCGTTGCGCGAGCAAACATACGGACCACTGACATCGCGTCAAAGCCAATCCTTGAGCACCATTCATAGCAGTGGTGAGCATTTGCTTGCTTTGATCAACGACATTCTTGACTTGTCAAAAATTGAGGCTGGCAAATTGGATTTAAACTTGGACTTGGTGGACGTGAGCGAGTTCTGCGAAAGTTGCTTGGTATTTATCCGCACTCAAGCCATGCAAAAGAAAATTGGCGTGACCTTTGAGCATGATGAACATGTTGCGCAGCTTTTGGTGGATCCGAGGCGCCTGAAACAAATCCTTGTGAACTTGCTCACCAACGCGGTGAAGTTCACGCCCAATGGCGGGCACATTGGGTTAAGTGTGACCGCGCCCAAGGGCGAAGAAATGGTTCGATTTACCGTTTGGGACACGGGTATTGGTATTGCAATGGATGACGCAGCGAAATTGTTTCGGGCCTTCACCCAAATTGAATCTGGTTTAACGCGGCCTCAAGAAGGCACGGGTCTTGGCCTGGCCTTGGTTGCCAAGTTGGTTGAATTGCACGGCGGCAGCGTGGCGCTTGAAAGTGAAATTGGCAAGGGCAGCCGCTTTATTGTGGCGCTGCCTTTGGCGAACACGGACGCGTCCAAGGGGAGCGACGGATTTATCCCTGCGATGGCGGGTGATAAAAATCGGGTCCGCCCAATATTGAGCGCGAAGCAGGTAAATTTTAAAGTAAAAGACGCGGCGCCGGAGCGTGTGTACCGGCGCGCGTTGCTGATAGAGGATGATTCCATCGCGGCAGATTTATTGGTGCGACATTTGTGCTCGCTTGGTTTGACCAGCGTGGTGCATCCGCGTGGCGAGCAATCCGTGGATGAGGTTTTGCGTGAGCAGCCTGATGTGATTCTGCTCGACATTCAATTGCCCAACGACAGCGGATGGGTGGTGTTGACGCGGCTGAAGGAAAATCCTCTCACGCGCGACATTCCTGTGGTTGTTGTGTCCGTGATTGATTCGCCAGAGAAGTCACGTTCGCTCGGCGCGGCGGCGCATTTCACCAAGCCAGTTTCTCGTGAACAGTTGGCGTCATTTTTGCAGCCATCAAATGAGACCGGCGCGGCTATTGCCGACTCAGGCAAGTTGTTGGCGGGATCACTCACGCGAAATTTTGCTCACGCGAAAGACAGTGCGATGATTCTCATGGCCGAGGACAATTTGGCGAACATTCAAACTATTGGTGGATACTTGGAGGCCAAGGGTTACAACATGCATTACGCATACAACGGGCAAGTGGCCGTGACGTTGGCCCGCCAATTAAAGCCAGCTTTAATTTTGATGGACATTCAAATGCCGGTGAAGGATGGGTTGACGGCCATCAAGGAAATTAGCGCGGACATCGCCTTGAAGGACATTCCAATCATCGCTCTGACTGCCTTGGCCATGCCGGGTGATCGTGAGCGTTGTATGGCGGCGGGCGCCACGGAATACATCAGCAAGCCAGTGAAGTTGAAGGAACTTTTGGCGTTGGTGGAG
>SYAD01000196.1 GCA_005789005.1 Planctomycetia bacterium
AACCCGGAGGTCACTGGTTCAAATCCAGTCCCCGCTACTTTTAGGGTCGATCAGGAAACTGGTCGGTCCGCACGTCATTGAAACACGCCCTGGCCATACGGTTGGGGCGTGTTTCTTTTTGCGCGGAGCGCTAGTGACACTGGTCTATGGGTAAAAGTGCGGGCAGACAGTTGCCCTAGTTACAAATGCAATGCAACTTCAGCGCGCGCTCAAGCCATATCGAAGCGATCCAAGTTCATGACCTTTACCCACGCGGCAACGAAGTCGTGCGCGAATTTTTCCTTGGCGTCGTGGCTTGCGTAGACCTCTGACAATGCGCGCAGTTGCGAGTTGGAACCAAAGACCAAATCCGCGCGGCTAGCTGTCCACTTGATTTGTCCAGTGTTGCGGTCGTGACCTTCAAAGAGTTCTTCCGCTGGCGATGTTGGCGCCCATGTGGTTGCCATGTCGAGAACGTTGACAAAGAAATCATTTGTCAACGTTCCTGGTCGGGTGGTGAACACGCCCAAATTTGAGTGGTCAAAGTTGGCGCCCAGCACGCGCAAGCCGCCAACAAGCACTGTCATTTGCGGCGCGGTTAGCGTGAGCAAGTTGGCGCGGTCCACGAGTAAATAATCAGCGGGCAACGAGTGGCCCGAGCTGCCATAGTTGCGGAATCCATCAGCCGTTGGTTGAAGCACCTCAAATGAATGCACATCGGTTTGCTCTTGCGTGGCGTCGGTGCGACCTGGCGTGAATGCAACCGCAACGTCAACGCCCGCGGCCTTTGCCGCGTGTTCAACCGCCGCGCATCCTGCAAGCACGATCAAGTCGGCGAGCGAGATTTGTTTCTTACCGCCCGCCTGCGCGCCATTGCATTCATTGCGGATTGCTTCAAGAGCATGAAGCACTTTTTGTATCTGCGCTGGATTGTTCACCGCCCAATCTTTCTGCGGCGAAAGTTGAATGCGCGCTCCATTGGCGCCGCCGCGTTTATCGGTGCCGCGGAATGTTGAGGCAGATGCCCATGCTGTGGAAACCAATTGCGATACGGTAAGACCACTCGCAATTATATTTTTCTTCAGCGCGGCAATATCTTGCGCATTGACCAATTCGTGCGTGACTGCTGGAACGGGGTCTTGCCAAATCAATGTTTCTTTGGGAACAAGCGGCCCCAAGTAACGGGCGATTGGGCCCATGTCGCGGTGCGTAAGTTTGAACCACGCGCGCGCGAACACGTCGGCTAGGCGCGCTGGATCTTTCAGAAAACGTCGTGAAATTGGCTCGTAAAGTCGATCCATGCGCAACGCGATATCGGTGGTGAGCATCACGGGCGCGTGGCGCTTGGTTGCATCATGCGCATCGGGCACGGAGTTCTTTGCGGAGTCATCGGTTGGAATCCACTGATGCGCGCCGGCGGGACTTTTGGTCAGCTTCCATTCATAGTGAAATAAAGTTTCAAAATAACTATTGTCCCATTTTGTTGGCGTGGAATTCCACGCGCCTTCAAGTCCGCTGGAAATTGTGCTGGCGCCACTGCCAGTGCCGAAACTATTTTTCCAACCCAGACCCATGTCTTGCATTGGCGCACCTTCTGGCGCTGGACCAACAAACTTGCTTGGGTCCGCGGCGCCGTGGGTCTTGCCAAAGGTGTGGCCACCCGCGATTAGCGCCACTGTTTCCTCATCGTTCATGGCCTTGCGCGCGAATGTTTCACGAATGTCGCGCGCCGAAGCCATCGGATCGGGCATGCCGTCGGGACCTTCGGGATTGACGTAAATCAAGCCCATTTGCACTGCGGCCAGCGGGTTTTCAAGGATTCGATCGCCGGTATAGCGCTCAGAGGCAAGCCATTTCTTTTCGCCGCCCCAGTATGTTTGATCGGGCTCCCACATATCAACGCGGCCGCCGCCAAAACCAAATGTCTTGAAGCCCATGGATTCAAGCGCCACATTGCCAGTGAGAATGATCAAGTCGGCCCACGAAATCTTTTTGCCGTACTTCTGTTTGATGGGCCACACCAGACGCCGCGCCTTGTCAAGATTTACATTGTCGGGCCAACTATTTAATGGTGCGAAGCGCTGCATGCCGGCGCCGCCACCGCCGCGGCCATCACTCACGCGGTATGTGCCGGCGCTGTGCCACGCCATGCGAATAAAGAACGGACCAGAGTGGCCGTAGTCGGCGGGCCACCACGATTGCGAAGTTGTCATCAGCGTGCGCAGATCTGTGCGCACCGCTTCTAGATCAAGCGAGTTGACTTCCTTGGCGTAGTCAAAGTCGCCGCCCATTGGATCGATCGTGGGCGAGTTCTGTTGCAGTGGTTGCAGGTTCAGTTGATTGGGCCACCACACTTGAATGGTTTGTGGCGCTGGAGGATTGATTGATGGTGCGCCCGCGAATGGACATTTGGTAGCTGTGGTCATGATGATTTCTCCTGTGGTTGAAATGAGGTCAAAGGATAGCACGGTTGCAGTCATGCGCCCATAAAAAGATGCCTCTGTACAGATTGGATCTCGTATGCTGAACACCATGTCAATTCAACTTCGCAATCACGAAGAATTGCAGGGTCTTAAGTGAAACTGAGCAGCATTGAATCCATAGCCCGCGCGCTCAATAACGCTGAAGTTTCTTATTTGGTGGTGGGCGGACTAGCCGTAGTGGCTCATGGATACGGTCGTCAGACACAAGATTTGGATCTTGTCATTCGCCTTGACGCGCCTTGCATCAACGCCGCGTTTACCGCGCTGGCTGGGCTTGGCTATCACCCACGTATTCCTGTGACCTCGCAGCAAATGGCTGACCCTTCGCAGAGATCACGTTGGATTTCCGAGCGAGCAATGGTGGTGTTGCCCTTTCATAGCGAACAGCACGCCGAGACACCGATAGATATCTTTGTGACTGAACCGATTGACTTCAATGCCGAGTACGGCGCTGCCATGGTGACTGAAGTTGCCCCAGGCGTGCCGCTACGCATTGTGCGGCTTGAAACTTTAATGCGTATGAAAACTGACGCGGGTCGACCGCAGGACTTGGCTGATATTGCTGAATTGCGCCAGATTCATGGAGGCATGAAATGACTGAACACGAATCGCCAGATTGGCGGCTTGGAACATTTCAAGGGCTTCGACAATCGCAGCATGAGGCGTTTGGAAAACTTTCGTTCCGTGAGAAAGTGAAAAGGATGGAGGAAATGGCGCAGGTCGCCGCGGCACTGGCATCACATGTGAACGCTGAAAGTTTGCCCAAGTCGCGCGCTGATAAAGCGAATTTATAATTTTTCAAATGGCATTGCTTGGTCGCTCAGCATGCGCGTTGCAGCGAAGGGGTATTCACAAATATCACGCTGAAATGTTTGAATGTGCGCAAGCGGGGACTTTTGCTTACAGCAATGTTGGTGTTTACAGAAATCGCGATTTGATATTTGAAGTTGATGTCGTAGTGTGCGTGCCAATTTTACACTGACCAAACCATCGGTAGCGATTGCGCGCGAAGATGCGGTATGCGCCGTCGCGGATGGGGCGCGGCACAATACGAAATATAGTGAGCAATGGCCACGGAAAGCGCAATCCGCTCGCAATGGCAAGTACGGCGTCGGAGCGTAGTAGCACTTTGTCTTGGCAAATGAGCATGATTGAATCAAGTGGTGGCGGAGTTGGTGAAGTTTGCGGCGGAGTTGGTGATGAAGTTTGTGGTGCAGTTTGTTGTGAAGTTTGTAGCGGAGTTAGTGGAGTGCTTGAAGTTGGTGGTGAAGTTGGTGGCGTGCTTGAAGTTGGCACGCACACGCGCACGGGCTGATCGCTGAACGTGGCCTTGAACGCGGCGGCTTGCAGCGCGCGTGCGGCCTGCTCGCTTTGCAGCGGCGCAAATTGAAACTTGCCCGCGGGATCGCGGCGAATGACAAACTGCACGAATGTGTTGCACACATTGCACTGGCCATCGAACAAAATAATGCGACGTGAATTCATGGTTGGGTCGCTGCGTGCGAGATAGTGAATCGTATGCGGCGAATGAATACATGCGTATTTGATCGCTATTTCGATTGCGCGATCAAAAGTGCCTCTGACACATCGCCTATGCAAAGAAGCAAACTGCGCATGATTGATACGCTAAGATCTATGCTTCAAACCACGCCGATGATCCGCCCAATTGAACCGCACGACCTTGCTGACGTGCGCGCGGAACTAGAAAAACATTGGCACTCCCATGAAATTTGGTCGCTGGGCAAACGCCACCAAGCGGACGCGCTGCCAGGATTTGTGGCCGAAGTGAATGGCGAGTTCGCGGGGCTTGTCACGCTGAATATGGACGCCGGCGGTTGGCAATGCGAAGTGATTACGCTGAGCAGCCGCACGCTTTCTCCAGGCACCGGCGCCGCGTTGCTTGCCGCGGCTGAAATGCACGCGCTGACAAACTGTTGCGGACGCATTTACTTGACAACCACCAATGACAATTCGCGTGCGATTCGTTTCTACCAGCGCCAAGGCTGGCGCTTTGCGGCGCTGCACAAGGGTGTGATTGACCGCGCACGCGCGTTGTTCCCACATATTCCATTGCGCGGCCTTGACGACATTCAAGTGCGAGACGAGATTGAGTTTGAGAAATTAATCGGCGCCGCCGCGTGGAAATGAGTGGAAGTGCGTAGTTCGCGCTTCAAGTTTCAATCTGCGAAGTTTGCGCTTGAAGTTTCAATGTGCATAACAATTATTCCGCGCCACATGGCCGCAACCGCACCTGCTATAAATCACCTTCTATGCCCAAGACGACCAAGCCAATGACCAAACCCATGACCAAATCCTCCCTGCCCATTCTTGACTTTGTTTCGCGCAACTACATGAACTTTAATTCGCGCGCCACGCGCGACGCGTTGTACGCCTATTGGGACCACGTTGGTGGCGGCGGAAAAATGTATTGGGCCATGGCGGGCGCCATGAGTTCGGCGCAACTTGGCATCACGCTTGCGCCGGCCATTCGCGCTGGTCTTGTGCATGGACTTTCCGTAACGGGCGCAAACCTAGAGGAGTCGCTGTTTCGTTTGGTGGCGCATCACGGCTACAAAGATTTTCCCGAGTACCGCTATTTCACAAAGCAGGACGACACCAAAATTCTGAAGCAGCGCATGCGCCGCGTGACCGACACCAGTATTCCAGAGGACGAGGCGTTTCGCGCCGTGGAAAAGATTTTGGTTCCCATGTGGAAGAAGGCCACCAAGAATGGCGATCGGCGTTTCTGGCACGAATACTTTTATGAATTGGTGCTTGCCATTCCGCGAAGCAAGTATCAAGGCAACCCAGAAGATTGCTGGCTGCTTGCCGCCGCGAAGGCGAAGTTGCCAATGGTGGTGCCAGGCCACGAGGATTCAACCTTTGGAAATATTTTCGCGTCGCATGTGAAGTTCAATGAATGCAGCGCCAGCATTGTCAAGAGCGGCATTGAATACATGGGACAGCTCTATGACGACTACAAGGGACTTTCCAAGCGGAAAGGTGTTGGATTTTTCCAAATTGGCGGCGGCATTTCAGGCGACTTTCCAATTTGCGTGGTGCCATCCATTAAGTACGACTTGCAACAACCCGTGAAACCGTGGGCGTACTTTTGCCAAATTTCAGACTCGACCACTTCATACGGTTCGTATTCCGGCGCCACTCCCAATGAGAAAATTACCTGGGACAAATTGACGCAGAACACGCCAATGTTTGTGATTGAATCCGACGCCACCATTGTTGTGCCGTTGATGTTGTCGGCGTTGCTTGAATGCAAGGCCAATTCAAAGTCCGCAAACGCCATTATTCATGCCTCACGTACGGCAACCAAAAAATCGCTTGCACGTGGATAGTTGATAAACTAACGATGCATGAAGATTTCCCAACTTCAATGGACCGCTGAAAAAAGTTGGACGGGCGGTGATGACTTGCCAGACGCCGACTTGGTGCTGGCATTTGGAGACCACAATTACTTTCACAGCGCCGAATGCTTTGCTGAGTTGCGCAAACGATTTCCCAAGGCCTGCATCGCGGGCTGTTCATCATCTGGAAATGTTCAAGCAAGCAAGATCACGGACAAGGACATTATTGCAACCGCCGTGCGCTTTGAACATGGCCGTGTGCGAATGACTTCATTTGATGTGACGCCCGGCGCAGACATTGAGGAACTTTCTCGCGCCACGGGCACACAACTCAAGGCCGCTGATCTTCGCCACGTGTTGGTGTTTTCAGATGGCCTGTCCGTGAACGGCACCAAACTTGCATTGGGTTTGAAAAGTTGCGGCGTGACTGTCACTGGCGGTTTGGCCGGCGACGCTGAACGCTTTGGCACAACATGGGTCATGGCCAACGAGCAAGCCAAAAGTAAACGCGTTGTGCTTGTTGGCTTGTACGGAGAAGTGATCGTGAATAATAGTTACTGCTCGGGCTGGACGGACTTTGGCGCCGAGAGAATTGTGACCAAGTCTGTTGGCAATGTGGTTTCTGAAATCGACGGTCAACCCGCGCTTGCCTTGTACAAAAAATATCTTGGCGACCTTGCAAGCAGTTTGCCCGGTAGCGGCATGCGCTTTCCACTGAACATTCTCTCGCAAGACGGCGACTTCTCCCTTACTCGCACGTTGCTGGGCGTGAATGAAGCCGCGCAAAGTCTTACTTTTGCAGGCGATGTTCCACAAGGCAGCCGCTGCAAACTCATGCGCACCAATTTGGACCACTTGATTGAAAGCGCCGACATTGCCGCACAAATGGCGCGGCCAAAAACTTCCGCCCAAGGCCTATGCGTGGTTGTCAGTTGCGTTGGCAGGCGCATTGTTCTTGGTCAATTGACCGAGGAGGAATTGGAAGCCGTCGAACGACACGCCGGCGTGGGCATGAAACTGACGGGCTTCTATTCCTATGGTGAATTGGCTCCAGTTCGCGATGTGTTGCAATGCCATTTGCATAATCAAACAATGTCCCTGACAACCATTCAGGAATAAGCCATACCCATGTATCACCGTCTTCTCGCTCGTCAGTTGCAACGACTGATGGGAAATGATTTCCTTCCTGACGAACGCTGGAATTCTTTTTTGCAGTTGATCAGCAACTACTACTACGAAGTTGATCTCGAGCGCGGCTTGCTCGAAAATGCTCTTGAAGTGAACTCAGAGGAACTCACTTCCGCCAACGCGCAGTTGCGCGCCAAGGCGGAGCACGAGAAGGCGCTGCTTCAAAGTTTTATGAACTCAATTCCAGATTTGTTCTTCGCCAAGTCCATGGATGGCGTCTATATGGCGTGCAACCAAATGTTCGAGCGCACCATGGGCGTGACTGAAAAAGAAATTATTGGCAAGACCGACGCGCAGTTGCTCAACGCGGACAGAATTCTATCGGCCAGCTCCATTGAGAAAAGAGTACTGGGGACAAACCAACAAATCGTCGTGGAAGAATGGATCACGCATTCCGATGGCAGCAAGCATTGTCTTGAAATGTTGCGCGCGCCCTACTACGGCGTGGATGGCAAGCCGCTTGGGTTGATCGGCATTGGCCGCGACATCACGGATCGGCGCAAATTAGAGGAGCAAATTCGCCTGTCTGCGTTGGTGTACCAACACACGGCGGAAGGTATGTTGGTGACGGACCCGTCATATCAAATCATCGACATTAATCCCGCGTGCGCGCGCATGACTGGATATGAGCTTGCGGAGGTGCGCGGAAAAAGCCCGGAGGAAATGTTCAATTCTGGGCGCCAAAACTCCGAGTTCTATGAACTGATGCGTGAAACTGTTTTGCAAACCGGCTCCTGGAGCGGTGAAGTATGGGCTTGCCGAAAGACCCGCGCAATATTTGCGAAGAGCATGGTGGTCAACAGCATCTTGGGCGATGACGGAACAGTGAACGGCTTTGTGATGCTGTTCTCCGACATCACCGAAAAGAAACAAGCCAACGACATGATTTCGCGCCAAGCGAACTATGACTCGCTTACAGACCTGCCAAATCGGAGCAATTTCCGAGAACGACTGAAGCATGAAATTTTCCAAGCCGAACGCGCGCGGTCCTCGGTTGCGCTGCTGCTGATTGACTTGGATCACTTTAAGGAAATCAACGACACGCTTGGCCACTTGGTGGGCGATGTGCTTTTAAAGGAAGCCGCGCTGCGCATCAGTGAGTGCACGCGTAAATCGGACACGGTGGCGCGCTTGGGAGGCGACGAATTCACGGTGATTCTGTCACGAATGACGGATCCAAAACATGTTGAAGTTGTCGCGCAAAAAATAATCGCGCGCTTGGCTGAACCTTTCCAACTTGGCGACTCGGTGGTGTATGTGTCTGCCAGTGTTGGCATAACCGTGTACCCGCAGGACGCGCTCGAGGCGGAGGAACTTCTCAAGAGCGCTGACCAGGCCATGTATGTGGCCAAGCGCCAAGGACGCAATCGGTTCAGCTATTTCACGCAAGGCTTGCAAACCGCCGCGCAAGAAAAATCACGCCTGAGCAGTGATTTGCGCGCAGCAATTCTTGAAAATCAATTTTATCTGAACTATCAACCAATTCTTGACCTGGACACGGGCCACATTCAAATGGCGGAGGCGTTGCTGCGATGGGATCACCCCACGCGCGGAATTGTGATGCCCGGTGAGTTCATTCCTTTAGCCGAAGAAACTGGGCTGATTATGCCCATTGCCGATTGGGTTTTTCGCGAAGCCGCAAAGTGGGCCGGTCGCTGGAATGACTTGGTTCCAGGCGGATTTCAAGTGTGCATAAACGCTTCGCCCGTGCAGTTTCGGGCTGAAGGCGTGGCGTTCCAAAAAACATGGATTGAGTACTTGAAGGACAATGCAATACCAGGCAAGTGCATTGTGATTGAAATTACCGAAGGCGTGCTGTTTGACGCCGATACGGACGCGCTTGAAATACTGCAGAACTTCCACAACGCGGATATCAAAGTTGCGATTGACGATTTTGGAACGGGCTATTCCGCATATGGCTCCTTCGCCAAGTTTCCAATTATTAAGTATCTGAAGATTGACAAGTCGTTCATTCATGTGCGTTCAAACACGGCGCTGTGCGAAGGCATTATTATGATGGCGCATAAACTTGGACTACAAGTAATTGCAGAGTGCGTGGAAGAGCAACTCCAATCGGAAATGCTTGAAAAAGCTGGTTGCAATTTTGTGCAGGGCTATTTGTATTCACGGCCAATTCTTGCGGAGCAACTTGACGCCATCTTGCGTCACGGCGCCATGAGCCGCTAAGGACAGAAAGTTCGCGCGCCATGTTTCGAGCCATATTTTGAGGGCTCAACTGTTGACACCCGCACAATCTGACGCCGCATTGAAACCATTCACAAAATTTACCTGTGACCTTGCTTGTCACATTGCCAAATAAAAAGCCCCCAAGGTTTGAAGCTTAGGGGCTGGGAATTTCACCGCCGCGTGCGTTGTACACGGCGATATAAGCGATTTTTATTTGAAATGAAGTGACCGAGTGAAAGTGTCAGTGAAACTGACTTATCTCATGTGGCTCCGCCGCGTGCGGGTAAGGCACGCGGCGAAAGCCGAAGGAGATTTACAAGTTAGTTGCGTCGACGGCGAGTGGCCACAAGACCAGCAAGACCGATCAAAGCCGCCGCGGCCAGCAGGAACGGTTGTTCTTGAAGGTGCTGTTGAAGTGTGCACAAATCCATGCGCGCACAAACCCATGTGCAAAAAAAACGAGTCGCCTGTTTAAGGGCGACTCGTAATTGAGTTGACTTGTTTGAGGCAGTGTTCCCGACCGCGTTCAAACATATCGTCCCAAATCTGGTTGGCTTGTCTGGTGCAGGTTCCCGCTGCGGTCCGACATG
>SYAD01000197.1 GCA_005789005.1 Planctomycetia bacterium
CTGTGGAAACACCTTTGTTTTGAAGCCCAGCGAGAAGGTTCCTTTAACCGCCAACGTTCTGGTTGAGTTGCTGCACGAAGCTGGCTTGCCAAAGGGCGTGTTGAATTTGGTGCACGGTGGCCGCGAATGCGTTGACACATTATTGCGCCATCCAAAGGTGAAGGCGATTTCGTTTGTGGGTTCAACGCCGATTGCGAAATATATTTACGAAACTGGAACGCAACATGGCAAGCGCGTGCAAGCTAACGGCGGCGCCAAAAATTATATTGTGATCATGCCCGACGCCGACATGCCCAAGACTGTGGAGGCGCTTTCAACGGCGGCTTTCGGTTGCGCAGGCGAGCGTTGCATGGCTGGCTCCACCGCTCTTACTGTTGGCGCGGCCGCCGACAAATTATTGCCGTCGCTTGTTGAAGCGGCGCGCAACATTCGCGTGGGTCCAACTGATCGCGTGGCTCAACCAGACATGGGTCCGGTGATCACCGCAGCGCACCGCGACAAAGTCACAAGCCTGGTGTCCAGCGGCGAGAAGGAAGGCGCCAAAGTTATTTGCGACGGACGAGGCGTGAAGATTGCCGACGCGCCGAAGGGATTTTATGTGGGCGCGACAATTGTGGATCATGTTGTGGATGGAATGCACATTGCCAAGGAGGAAGTTTTTGGCCCAGTGCTGAACGTGATGCGCATGGACGATTTGAACATGGCGATTGAATTGGCCAACCGCTCAAATTACGGCAACGGCGCGGCAATTTTCACCCAAAATGGAAACGCCGCCCGCGAGTTCAAGCAACGCGTGAAGGCTGGAATGGTTGGCATTAACGTGGGCGTGCCCGCCACCATGGCCATGTTTCCGTTCACCGGTTGGGATGAATCTTTCTACGGCGACCTGCACATTCAGGGCCGCGAGGGCGTGCAGTTTTTCACGCAACAGAAAGTTGTTTCAACGCGTTGGTTCGGCGGTAATGTGGGCGATGTGTGGCGCAAGTAATTCGCCACCAAGCCGCTTTGCGCACGCGCAATGTTTGATCTGTGATTTTTTAAATTGTTGGCCAACTGACACAAGGAAATCAACATGAGCATTCTTATTCGCGGCGGCGAAATTGTGACGGATAGGAAACGCTTTGTTGCGGATATTTTTTGCAAGGGCGAAACCATCACCGCCATTGGTCCAAACTTGACCGCGCCCGAAGGCGCCACCGTGATCGAAGCCAAAGGTAAATATATTTTTCCTGGCTTCATTGATCCACATGTCCACATTTATTTGCCGTTCATGGGCGCGTTCGCCAAGGACACGTATGAAACCGCAAGTCGCGCCGCGCTGGTTGGCGCAACCACCACGCTGATTGAAATGTGTTGCCCATCGCGCGCCGATGATCCACTTGAGGCGTTTGATTTGTGGATGTCAAACGCCGCGGGGAAATCCGCGTGCGACTTTTCATTTCACATGGGCGTGACCAAATTCGATGCCACCACGGCGGCGAAGCTGGAAGAAATTGTGGCGCGTGGCATAAGCAGTTTGAAGGTTTTTTTGGCTTATAAAGGTGCGTTTGGGATTGACGATGCCGAGCTGTACAACACGCTTAAATTTGCCAAGAGCCACGGTCTAATTGTTACGGCGCACTGTGAAAACGAAACGCTTGTGTCGGAGCGCTGCAAAGAATTGTTGGCCGCTGGCAAGACCGATCCGGCGCAACATCATGAAAGCCGTCCCCCGCTTGTGGAGGCCGAAGGCGTTCACCACTTGATGACCTTCGCCGAGTTGACTGGCGCCGCGACGTACATTGTGCACTTAAGTTGCGCCGAGTCTTTGCATGAGGCTCTGTGCGCCCGCGCGCGCGGAGTGCGCGTGAGCATTGAAACACTTATTCAATATCTTGTGCTGGACAAAAGTTACGCCGAACTTCCAAACTTTGAGGGCGCCAAGTTTGTCATGTCCCCCCCGCTGCGTGACGTGAAAAATCAATCCGTGCTTTGGGGCGGCCTTGCCAGTGGCGACATTGACACGGTGGCAACCGACCACGCGCCATTTGATTTTGCAAAACAGAAATCAATGGGCGCGCATGACTTCACCAAAATCCCTAACGGCATTCCGTCGCTCGAGGAGCGCGTGAATTTGCTCTACAGCTACGGCGTGGTGCCAGGAAAAATTACCTTGGAACAAATGGTGAAGACCGCCAGCACCAATGTGGCGAAGACCTTTGATTTGTATCCACGCAAAGGTGCGATTGCCGTTGGCAGCGATGCTGATTTGGTGGTGTTTGACCCCGACTACCGTGGCGTGATCAGCGCCAAAACACAGGCAATGAACGTGGATTACAGCGCATTTGAAGGCTGGAAGATTCAGGGTCGAGCAAGCGTGGTCACGGTGCGCGGCGAGATCGCCGTGCGCGACGGAAAGTTTGTGGGTTCAACCACCCGCGGGCAATTTTTACAGCGCAAGCCCAGCCACTTTTAAATAGCCCGCATCACAGAAGCCGCCATCACTTGGATTTGGGTTGGTTCGTTTTTTCTGGCGTCAAACACAATAAATTGCCTCAATGAGCGGCGAAGTTATTGCCGATACATAAGAACTTTATGAACTACAAAAATACAGATTCTGCCTTCGCAATGAATGGCATTGAAGACTCTCGCCTATACAACGACGACCTTGCGCCTGTGTCACTGTCGCAGCGCAAATGGGGAACATGGAGCATTGCCGCTCTGTGGATTTCCATGGCGGCGTGCGTGCCAACCTACATGTTGGCATCGTCGCTGATTGAAGGCGGCATGAATTGGTCGCAAGCCATATTCACAGTGTTCCTTGGAAATTTGATCGTTGTGATTCCCATGGTGCTGAACGCGCACGCGGGAACAAAATATGGAATTCCATTTCCAGTTTTTTGCCGCGCGTCATTTGGAATTCTTGGCGCCAACATTCCCGCTCTCATGCGCGCTGTTGTTGCGTGCGGTTGGTTTGGCATTCAAACTTGGATTGGTGGCGAGGCGATATTTAAGATTGGCTCCACATTTTTCCCCGCGCTGGTTGATCCAACCTGGGCGACCGCTTTGGGCATTACTTTGCCGCAATTCGCGTGCTTCATATTTTTCTGGTGCATCAATATGTATGTTGTTTACCGCGGAATTGACTCCATTCGCATTTTGCTGCAAATCAAGGCGCCGTTGTTGATCATTCTTGGAATTGCGCTGCTGTGGTGGGCGTACGACGCGGCTGGAGGCTTTGGTCCAATCTTGGCGCAACCTTCCGCGTTCGCACCAGGGCAACCCAAAGACGGACAATTTTATTCCTTCTTCTTTCCAGCGCTCACCGGCATGATTGGATTCTGGGCCACGCTGTCGCTGAACATTCCAGACTTCTCGCGCTACGCGCACACGCAACGTGATCAAGTAGTGGGACAATTCGCGGGCTTGCCCTTCACCATGGCGCTATACGCGTTCATTGGAGTGGCCGTGACCAGCGCCACCACGATTATTTACGGCAAGGCCATTTGGGATCCCGTCAATGTGTTGATGCAATTTAAAAACCCAGTAGTGTTGATTGTGGCCATGATCGCGCTGTGCATTGCAACGCTGGCTACCAACTTGGCGGCGAATGTGGTCAGCCCCGCGAATGATTTTGCAAACTTGGCGCCGCGCTCCATTTCGTTTCGTACCGGCGGATTGATCACCGGCGTGATTGGCATTTTGATGATGCCTTGGAAACTTATCGCCGATCCATCGGGCTACATCTTTGTGTGGCTGGTTGGATACAGCGCCCTGCTTGGCCCCATCGGCGGCATTCTGATTTGCGATTACTTTGTGATCCGACGCACAAAGTTGAACTTGCAAGACCTGTACCACCACCAGGGCGAGTACCGCTACCACGGCGGCTTCAGCGTGACGGCAATTCTGGCGCTGACAGCGGGAATTGCTCCGAATATTCCTGGATTCCTGGGCACGATCAAGGTGATCGACGCGGCAACCGTTGGTCCATTTTGGATGAACTTGTACAACTATTCCTGGTTCGTGGGCTTTGGCGTTGCGTTTGCGGTGTACGGCGTTCTGCGCGCCATCAAACCACTGCACAATGCCAACAAGCCTATGACTCGCTGACGTGATTTCCTCAACGCGCTTTGAGTAACTATGCTTAAACCGTGACCACACTTTCAAACACCAATACACATCACCAAATGCAACTTCCACCATTCGCCTACACACCCAAGCCATACACTGGTCCATCGCCTGAAGAAGTTCTTGCCATGCGCAAACAATTTCTGTCGCCGGCGATTTTTCACTACTACAAAAACCCAATCATGATCGTCGAGGGCAAGGCGCAATACTTGTTTGACAACAACGGCCGCCGCTACTTGGATTGCATTGGCGGAATTGTCACGGTGAGTGTTGGTCATTGCCATCCCGAAGTGACCAAGGCGGCGATTGAACAACAAGAAACCATCGTGCACACAACCACGATTTATTTAAATCCACAAGTGGCGCTGTTTGCCAAGGAACTCGCCGCAAAGATGCCAGGCGATTTAAAGGTGTGCTACTTCGTGAACTCCGGTTCCGAAGCCAATGATTTAGCCATCACCATGGCGCGCGCAGCAACAGGCAATTATGACGTGATTGCCCTGCGAAACGCCTATCACGGCGGAAGTCCTGGCGCCATGGCGCTCACTTCGCATCACACATGGAAGTTCAATGTGCCCCACGGATTTGGTGTGCAACACACCGTGATGCCAGACACATACCGTGGACAATTTGGTCCCAACGACGCCGACGCTGGCCGCAAGTACGCGCTTGATGTGAAAAGTCTGATTCAATTTGGAACGTCTGGTCAAGTGGGCGCGTTCATCGCCGAAAGCATTCAAGGCGTGGGCGGCACCGTTGTGTTACCCAATGGCTATTTAAAAAATGCCTACGAGCACGTGCGCGCCGCTGGTGGTTTGTGCATCGCGGATGAGGTGCAAGCTGGCTTTGGAAGAACGGGCACGCACTTCTGGGGATTTGAAACACAAGGCGTAACGCCCGACATTGTCACCATGGCCAAAGGCATTGGAAACGGTTGCCCGCTTGCCGCGGTGGTGACCACTCCCGCTATTGCGAAGAGCATCGCCAACCGAATTCACTTCAACACATTCGGTGGCAATCCTGTTTCATGCGCGCAGGGCCGCGCCGTGTTGCGCGTGATTGAACGCGAAGGTTTGCAGGCAAATTGCCTGAAAATTGGGGCGCAATTGAAAGCGGGCTTCGCCAAGTTGGCGGAAAAACATTCGCTTATTGGCGAAGTGCGCGGCATGGGCTTGATGCTTGGAATTGAAATGGTGAAAGACAGAACCACCAAGGAGCCCGCCAAGGAAGAATGCGCCGCCGTATTTGAGAAGTGCAAGGACCTTGGACTTCTCATCGGCAAGGGCGGCTTATTTGGCAACACGCTTCGCATTAAACCGCCCATGTGCATCAACAGCGCAGACGCTGATTTTATTATTGGCGTGCTTGATCAAGCGTTGGCAAGTGTTTAATCCCACTCATTCGTCGCGCTGAAATATTTCATACACGTTCACATTTAATTTTTTGCGAAGCGCGCATAAAATATCCATTGCGTTAGGCTTCTTGAAATGACTCGCCCCACGCTAGAAGTTCCTGTTGACTCGCTGGAATCCGCGGTTCTTGCGGCGCCGTTTTCCACGCGTCTAGAACTGTGCGATGACTTGCCAAGCGAAGGATGGACTGCGAACATGCGCATGGTTGAGCGCATTCGATCCGTTGTGGACACGCATCTTGTGGCCATGATTCGCCCACGATTTGCGGATTCCCCGCTCACGCTCACGGTTGAATCATTCATGGCCACCAAGCGCGTGATGGACGCGTCCACACAAGAAATTAGGGCGGCCGCCGCCGCGGGCGCGAATTCCGTGGCGATTGGCTTGCTTCAAGCGGATGGAAATATTGACATGAACGCGTGCGGTGAACTTGCCGAGTTGGCGCGCACCTTGAAACTTGAAGTTGCGTTCCTGCGGACATTTGATTTGCTCAGCGACCGCGCGCGTGGCATGCGCGACATCACCGCGCTGGGAATGAAACGCGTTGTTACCGCTGGCGTGTTGGGTTGGGACGCCGCGGCCGCAACTATTGAGCAACGACTCGCCGTTCTGCGCAACGATTCCTTGAACGCCCAGGCCGCCGCAAATGTGAATTCTTCAACGCGGATAAAATCTGGCGCGGACATAAAAAATGTCGGTACGTGCGACCCAGTTGAGATTGTTCCTGGCGGAGGCGTGCGCGCATCAAACGCGGCGCAGTTCATGTCCGTGTCGCCTCACTTGCATGCCTCATGCCGGCGCGGTGGCGTGTTCAGCATTGATGAGATTCGACTTCTTCACTCCAGCATGAATCCCGCGCGGTGATGCCCGCGAGCGCGCCGCATCGTTGCGATCAAGGATCACCGAAGTATCGGAGTTGCAAATCGTGAAGGAACCCATCCTCCTGCAACATCAACAAACCGATGTTCAATTCAGTGCGTAAATCACTCTTTTTTGGCAGCCCAAACGCGTACTTTTCATCGCTAAAAACGGAGCCAACCTCAGTGATCGGAAGTTCGGGATGCATTTTGTCGTAGTACTGCAAACTTGCCGCCTCGCCAACAATGGCTTGGATTTGATGATTGATCAAATCAGAAACAGCAACCTTGGGGTCGGTGTATGCCTTCACATACATCTGGTGCACTTGGCAGAATTCCTCGGCCGCCGTGCCCTTCATCACTCCGACAAGCTTGCCGTTTAAATCTTGCGCGCCATTGATTTCATTCTTCAATTTGTTCAATGTCATGATGCTGGTAACGCTTGATGTGATGTAGGCGACCACCGCGACTCCGCACATCAACCATATTCCCGCAAGCACTTTGCCCAACGCGCCAGTCTTTGGCGCGATGTTGGTCTTGCCGTTCATCGCAACGGACATGACATGATAAAAAGAATCGGCGAGCCCCTCGTGCCAACGCTGGGGAAAGTCCTTGGTCAATCGTCGTTGAAACAACGTCACAACATAGGTCAACGCCAGCAAGATGCCCGCAAACACCAGGAAAATTTCGATGTATCCGTATTTATCCAAGGCCTCATAGAATTTTGCGAAAGTAAATCGACGATCCGCGTTGACCATGATGCGAAGTCCGCCGTTGAAATAGGGCTGCGTGAAATCGATCAGCTTCAGCTTTGAACTCGTCACAACCATGTTCGTCACCGCGACATCCACTTGACCAGATTCAAGCTTCTGCATTAATTCCGGCATCGTTGCGCAAGGGACGTACACGTAATTCAACTTCAGCGTTATGGCTAGTTTTTCCCACAATTCAACCGAGAAACCCGTGTAAACCCCAGGACTTTTTTCCATTGAAAATGGAGGACTGTAGATAACAGCCACACGTAGCTCTTGATTTGAAAATATGGAACTTGGCGCGCTGGCGCAAAAACCAAAGCGATCAACACTTGCGATTGCCAAGAACAATAAAGAAACAAGCCACTTCATTTGAAAGATTCTAACGCCCACGTGGCGGCATGGCGGAAAAAAGATCGCTGACATCTGGACTCACGCGTGCCAATGCGTGTCTTGCACGCCAGCCATTTGACCGATGCGATCGCTCACTTGAACAGGAAATCGAACCAGGTCGAACTTCTTAAACTTTAAGTGAAAGGTCATGCGCTGTCGCGGTTGCTCCTGTGAAGTTTGGATATCAAGGCTCTTGATCTTAATTGAAAATGATTTGAGCTCCTTCAAGATGTCATCCACCTCCACTCCGCCATCTTTGAGGTTGACTGAAAAGTCCGCGTACCAATCATCTTGAATTTTGGATTCAATAATTGGAAGCACATACAAAATCACAATTGACGCGACCGAAGCGAGCAAGCCAATACCAATCGCGCCCGAACCAAACGCAAGCCCGATCACGGTGGCCGACCACAACGTGGCCGCGGTGGTGACGCCGCGAACAATGTGGCTGGTTTGTCGAATGATCACGCCCGCGCCAAGAAAGCCCATTCCAGAAAGCGCGCCCGCGGCAAGTCGCGCGGGATCTGGATGCCACGCTGGATCGGTGCCCACCAAGGCTAAACTTTTCACATAGAAAGAGTCGGAAATAATCATGACAGCGCAGGCTGAAAGGCTTACAAGCAGCGTGGTGCGCAAACCCGCGGCGCGGCCATGGCGCTCGCGCTCAATACCCAGAATAAATCCAGCCACAAGCGTAAGCCCAATGCGAAGCAAAATTTCCGGGCGCATATCAATCAATATTTCATTCAGCATGTGAACGATCTCCATTAGAAATTTTGGGGCAAGAGCGATAGCAAACACTTCTGAAAAATTCAGATTGTGTTAATTCTGCATGCGCGACAGAGCGCGCCAACGGAATCGACGTGGCCATCAATTTGTAAGCGTAACCACTTCGCGCCTGTGTTTCAAATGCAATCAAGACAAAGTCGCCGTGGCGATGGCTTCATAGCGTCATGTGATTCGCGCGATCACTACCGTGAACGCTCTGGCATGAGAAACCACAACACGAGATACACCAGCGTTCCAGGAAATGCGGCGCTCAGAATTGAGAGAATCACATACGCAAGTCGCACGCGGTTGGCGGACCACCCAAGTTGCTCGGCGATACCGCCACACACGCCGGCAATAATTCGATCATTGGAGCGGTACATGGCGCCTCATTTCTTGGATGTGTGAGTTTTGATTCATGTAAGTGCAAGGTAGCGCAATAGCGTTATTGTTTCTGTTGCGATTCCCAAGGCGTGCCCATCAATCCACTCGTTTTGTTCTTAGAAACGCCACGTTTTTACAGGGTATTTCACAAGTCAAACCAAACTCCGCCGCGATGAAATCAAATGTCTCCTGCTTGTAGAAAGTGACATGCGTGGGATCGCGGCGATAGTGCCAGTCGGCAAAGCGGCTGTCGTCATTTTGGAAGTTTGTCATGAGCGCCAATAGACCCCCAGGCTTTAACAATGCAACCATGCGATTGAACTCCGCGTGCGGCTGGTGAAAATGTTCCGCCACTTCCGTGCAAGTGACAAAGTCAAATTGTTGATCAAGCACGGTGGCGTCTGGAAAAAAGAACGGGTCATATAGGCGCATCGAGTGCCCTGCTTGAGTAAGCATGTCCGCCAACGCGGGTCCGGGCCCGCACCCAAAATCAAGTCCAACTTGATTGACGGGCAACACGGCAAGCAACGGCGCCGCCAAGCGATTTAAAAACTCGCGGTAGCGCGCGTCAAGCGGATCATTCTGATGCTGTTGGTATTTCTGCAACTGCGTATGGTGACTTGGCAATTGCGCCGCGGACACCAGCGTGGCTTGGCATTGGCAACAGCGCAGATAGTTCAACCCATCCTTCTGCAAAAACGGCGCAAGTGAATTTCGCAAACACACGCGGCACCTGCATTCATTGATCAAAGATTGATTTGCATCCGCTTGCGACACATGGCAATGCTACTTCCCCCACCAAGGCGCAAGTTGATTATCCTTGCATGAACGCAAGCAAAACCGCTTGTAAAAACACGGGAAACAAAGCCATGTCCATTGATCTTTCAAAATTTCAAGTTGATCCAAAATCCAAACGTCATTTGAAGGATTGGAAGACCAATGATGACGAAGGCCTGGCGCGCGAAGCGATGGCGCCAATCTTTCAGGAAAATCTGAAGGCCATTTCAGAACTGCAATACAAATTGTTCGCCGATAGTTCGCACGGATTGCTGATTGTGATTCAGGGCATTGACACCGCGGGCAAGGACGGCGTGATTCGCGATGTCTTGAGTTGCATGAATCCGCAAGGCGTGTACGTGAAGTCTTTCAAGAAGCCCGAGAAAACTGAACTGGCCCATGACTATTTATGGCGCGTGCACCAAGCTTGCCCTGGCAAAGGAATGATTGGCGTGTTCAACCGCAGTCACTATGAGGACGTGCTGATTACGCGAGTGCACAAATGGATCGACGCCAAAACCTGCCAGCGCCGTTATGAGGACATCAACAATTTTGAGAAGTTGCTTACAAATGAGGGCACAACAATTGTGAAATTGTTCCTGCTGATCTCAAAGGATGAGCAATTTGAACGCCTGCAAAGCCGTATTGATGAACCTCAGCGCAACTGGAAATTTAACTTGGCGGATTTGGCCGAGCGCAAATTCTGGAACGAATACATGGATGCGTTTCACGACGCGCTTGCGGCCACAAGTGAAAAAAACGCGCCGTGGTTTGTTATTCCCAGCGATAAAAAGTGGTTCCGCAACCTGCTTGTCAGCGAAATTCTGTTAAAGACCCTTCAATCTCTCGACTTGAAATGGCCCAAGCCAGAAGCCGACGCCGCAGTGTTGCGCAAGGCGTTGAACGACGCCAAATAATTCACGACACATATTCAAATTTGGCTAGACTGCCAAACCACAAAGGAGATCACACCATGTCTGGATCAGGATTCAACAAACGAGAAGATAGTTTTGAGAAAAAATTCGCGCATGACGCAGAGCTCCGCTTCAAGGTGGAGGCGCGCCGTAACAAAATGTTGGCCGCTTGGTTTGGCGCGAAGTGCAATATGACCGCGGAGGAAATCGCCCAGTACACAAGCGAATTAGTGCGCGCGGACTTGAAGACTCCTGGCGACATGGACGTGCAACACAAAATCCACGCCGACTTGAAGGCGCGCGGAGTGCATGCCACCGAAGCCGAAATCCGCGCTGAGATGGAGAAATGTTTCGTCGCGGCCGCCGCCGAACTAACGTGAGATTGCGAAACACACCCAAAGTCCGCAAACCCGCTTGTACTTTGTCATTTATTGCAAATTTCACTTGCAACGCCTCTTATTGCCCCTAAGTTAAACGTAGTCCTGATCTGCGCAATTATCCACACCTAGAAAGATCCCTCTTGAAAAGCCACATCCGCGTATCAGCGTCATTGGTGACAATTCTTTGCTCCTGCATCACTGCATCGTTGTTCGCAGATGCCTCAGGTCACGGACCGATCACTCCGCTGAATGAACCAAAGCCAATCGAGGGCTACCCAACTCAACAACTCGGACTTGGATTTATGCCCGCGCCAACTATGGTGCTTGCTGATATTGATCTCTTCACTGTGCTTCAAGAGGATGAGCGCACCGCGCAACCTGCACCAATGCGAATTGGTGTTTCCGAAGAAGTATTTGTGAGCGCGGGTGACGGCCAATGGGTGAATGTGGATGGCGGTCGTGTATGGCGGCTTGAAATCACTGGCATGGGGGCAACTTTCAATCGCCTACATCTTTCAGGAGTAATGTTGGCGCCTGGCGAAAAGCTGTATCTCATTTCCGGAAATGGCGAAGGCGTGATCGGCCCCATCGAAGCCCGCGGCGAATTTGAAAATGGCGAAGCGTGGGGCATGTTTGCTCCTGGCGAAACAAGTCGTATCGAATGGTTTGTTCCCGACAGCAGCAACTCGCAAGAACTTCCATTTGAAAGCGTGGACTACACGCACGGCTACCGAGAAATTTTTGCAATAGAAGCGCAAGAGGCTACCTGCGATCAAGACCCTGTCTGCTTTCCAACTTGGGCCAATGAATCCAACGCCGCCGCGCGCATGACTTTCACAAGCGGTGGCTCCAGTTACTTGTGCTCTGGTCAACTTATGGCCACCAATGCAGCTGATGAAACCCCCTACTTTTCCACGGCAAATCACTGTATTTCCATTCAGAGCGAAGCCAATAGTTGCCAGTTCTTGTTCAATTACCGCGCATCAACTTGCAACGGCACAACTGGAACTTCCACCAACGTTGTGGGCTCGGACTTGGTGAAGACATATCTGACAAGCGATTGCACCCTCCTGCAAATCCGCGCCACTTTGCCCACCACCGCGTATTGGGGCGGATGGATGTCCACCAATCCAGCAACGGGTACCGCATCGACTGGAATCCATCACCCAGGCGGCCGCGAAATGACAATTTCATTCTGCAACAAAGCCGCGGCCTCTAGCATTTGCGGAACGAGCACGCAATGGTCAACCGTGTCGTGGTCTAGCGGCGTGACCGAAGGTGGATCTTCAGGTAGCGCTCTCTATCAAAATAGCGACAAGAAAATGTATGGCGTGTTGACATGTGGATCCAGTAGTTGCACTTTGTTAACAGGCAAGGATGGATACGGTCGATGGGACAACGCGGTCAACGCGGGCGGGTTCTCCACTTCGCTGGCAGCCGGAACCGACGACGTGCAAGAACCCAATGACAGTTGCGCCACCGCCAAGGCAGTTGCCGCTGGCACTTACTCTGGGCTTGTGGTGAAACGTCTTGATGAGGATTGGTACGCGCTTACGGTTCCACCTACAGGAACAGTGATTATTACCGAGACTTTTACGCATTCGAATGGGGACATTGACACGCAACTTTTCTCCACTTGCGGCGGGACAGCGCTCACTTCACGCAGTGGCCGAGTGAGCAATGATTCATTTGCTTACACCAACACCACTTCAAGCAGCACCATTCTTATGCGCGTGTTCTTGTACAGCGACACGCGCAATGATTACTCGTTTACTTATTCCGTGACTATGCCCGCTCCAGCGAATAACGAATGCTTCGGCGCATTTTTGATTGGAAACGGCGACGCCGCGTTTAACACAACTTATGCCACCAATAGTTCGCTTGCCGTTGCAGCGGGTTGTGATGGCGGAACAAGCATAAACAAGGATGCATGGTTCAAGTACACCGCGCCAATCACGGGCAATGCAACGGCTACAACATGCGGGCTAGCGAGTTTCGACACTCGCCTTGTCGTGTATCCCGGCGCGTCGTGTCCAACAAGTTCGGCCGATTCAATAGCTTGCAACAATGATGCGTGCTCCGCGACCACTAGTAGCGTGACCTGGGCCGTAACTGCGGGAAGCACTTGGTACATCCGTATTGGCAGTACCGCCAATGTGGGCGGCGCGGGCACGTTGCGCCTGAGCGAAATTGTTCCTTGCCTAGGCGACTTGGATGGAGATAACGAAGTAAACAGCGCGGATTTGGGCAAAATGCTTGGGGAATTTGGTGATTGCGTTGTCTTCCCATGCGTCTCAGATTTGAACGGTGACAACTTTGTGAACAGCGACGATCTTGGCGGTCTGTTGGCCAACTTTGGTACTTGCCCTTAAATTTATTCATCTGTAGATCATTCAATTCGCCCTGCGTTCAAGAGTCGGAGGTCAATCTCTCGCTTCCCTGTAACACAGCGTCCACAGGCGGCGGCGTGACTCGCCCAGGCACCCACGGCAAAATAGCTAGCGCTGCTAGCGCGAAACCGCTTCCCATCCAAAAGGCGATTGATGGAAGTCCGTAACTCCACAAAATTCCAGCCACCACGCTGGCGATCAATACCGCGGCGCCTTGAAAAAAACCAAACAATCCAAGCGCGGAAGCCACCCGGTCTTTTGGCGCGTAGTCCACGATCATGGCGCGCGCCGTGCCTTCCGTGCATGCAACGCTTATGCCATACAAGCCAAAGAGCCCCCAAAAAATCCACGTTGTGTCGCGGTCAAGCATCGCAAAACCGGCGTAACTTAAGGCATAAATCGCCCATCCCGTTGCCAACACTGGCCAGCGGCCGTAGCGATCGCTGAGCAAACCCATTGGGTAACTCGCGGCCGTGTATGTGGCGTTAAACAATGCGTACAGCAACACGCATTTCACCGGCGACTCGCCTAGATCAAGCGCGCGCAATAAAAGGAATGTGTCGCTTGAGTTGCCCAGCATGAACAACACCATCGCGCTCATGGCCACCCAAAATGATTTTCCATATGGAACACCCGTGGACTGAGCGAAATCTTTTTTGCGCTGCTCCACTTGAATCGACGGCGTGTTTGGTATGAGCCATGTCATGAAGAATGCAATGCTTGAGGAGATCGCAGCGATGGCGAAGATGACGCGAAATTGCGGCGCGTCCTGCGGGGTGGCCCCGCGCGATCCGATCATCCACGCAAGAATTGCCGCCGCGATAAGCGCGCCACCAACTCCGCCAAGCGAATCAACGCCGCGATGAAATCCAAACGCGCGGCCGCGATCCTGAAACGTGACGCTTTCCGCAATCAACGCGTCGCGTGGCGCGCCGCGAACACCCTTGCCAATACGATCAAGTGTGCGACCGCACAAGACAAAGCTCCAGTGCGTTGCGGCCATGACGAAAATTTTTCCGATGAATGTGATGGCGTATCCACGGCGAACCCAGCGCACTCGGTGGCCCGTGGCATCGCTGTAGTACCCTGTAAGACCGCGCATAACGCTCACAATTGCTTCGGCGAAGCCCTCGATCAAACCAAGCGCAACAGGACTGGCGCCAAGTACGCCCGTCACAAAGAGTGGCAGCAACGGATAAGTCATCTCGCCGGCAAGGTCGGCGAAGAGACTGATCGCTCCAAGAATCCAGAGCGACTTTGGAAGTGGTTGGCGATTACGGCGCGCCAAAATCAAACATCTCCGATTTGGCCCACTTTGGTTTCCATTTCTTGATCAACGCAACATGCTCAGGGTTGATCTGATAGGCGCGATACGCGTCAACGTTGGAAAATTCCACCAGGATGCCAAGAGTGTAATCTTGTCGGATATTTTTACGTCCCACATCAATGTGTGGACCGCACGCGTAATTCAGAACGCCAGGAATATGTGGAAGAACCGCGTCGGAATCAGCTTTCATAGCGGCGGCATCGCCAGGATTCGCCAGCGTGACAAAAACTAAATGTTGCACATGCTCCGATGTGATCTTACCCCCGCTGGTTTTTGCGCCCCCACTTGCGGCGCACGCGCTCAACATGCAGGCGAAGGCGCACGAAAGAAATCCATTCTTCATCACCACCGCGGCATGTTGAATTCTGTTCATGCGCAGCACGATACCTCATTGATTTGTCTTGGACTTGAGGCCGTGGAATTTTAAAAATTGGATTGCCGAATCACTCTCTTAGACTTGTATTGATTTGCCTTAGGATTGGCTTTATGTCACAAGTGAACGATTCAAACAAAATTCAGGGCAAGCCCGACTATGTTCTGGGCACCCACAACCAGGAACACGCGCGCTTAGGGATGCAACATTCCTTGTGGCGTGAATTTGTTCTTGACGCATGGAAACGTGCGGAGATTGGCTCTGGCAGCAGCGTTGTGGATGTGGGCGCGGGTCCTGGATTTGCAACCATGGATCTTGCGGAAATTGTTGGCGCCACTGGCCATGTGACCGCGGTTGAAATTTCCAGCAAATTTGTGCAAGAGGTGAAAGACCAAGCCAACGCTCGTGGCTTCAACAATGTGAATGTTCATATTGTTGACTTGATGCACGAGGATATTCCACTTGTGAGCGCCGGCGCAGGGTTTGACGCCGCGTGGTGCCGATGGGTTTGCATGTTTGTGGCGGACGTTGGCGCGTTGGTTCGCCGCATTCACGGCTCGCTGCGCGCGGGAGGCGTTGCGGTGTTCCATGAATACGTGCATTACGAAACATACGGATTACAACCGCCCACGCCTGGCATTGACTCTTTCACCCAAGCGGCAATGGAGAGCTTCCGCGCCCGCGGCGGCAACGCCAACATCGCAGGAACACTGCTGAAAGAATTGCGTCAGCAAGGTTTTGAAATCGTTTCAATCAAGCCCATCGCGCGCTCGGCGCGCCCACATGAACCACTGTGGCAGTGGCCAGCGGGATTTATACGCACATACTTGCCGAGACTTGTTGAATTAGGCCACATAGACAACGCATTCGCCGCGAATGTTCTTGACGAACTTGCCCGCGCCGAACAAGATCCGCAGTCCATCATGCTCACGCCAACGGTGCTTGAAATCATCGCGCGTAAATAGCATGGCTTTCCAAGCACATTCAACACACAGACGTCGCCGTCCCATGTGCAGAATTTTTCCATGTTGCAAGTCCCTTTAATCGATCAAACCCGAACGATTGACATGAAGTTACAACAACCCACGCGCGTGATCACTTGCCTAGCTTCGTGCGCTACGCCAAATTTCGCGCCCACTTTTTTATTGGTTTCGCTGCTGACATTGCTGTTGGCTTGGGGCGCCGTTGCGCAAACCTCGGCCACCACAACACCCGCGCAAGCGCCGCCAAACTTTCTTTTTATCTTGGCGGATGACCAAAGTTGGGCTGGCTTGTCCGTGGAAATGATCGCTGGAAAAGATTTCAGCAAGGGTAAAAATTTCAACACGCCCAACACGGAAAAACTTGCGGAGCGTGGCATGGTTTTCTCGCAGGCGTACGCCGCGCATCCAAAATGCGAATGCTCCCGCGCCGCCATTCTTGCTGGCCGTACCACCACCACGCTGAACGCGCCAACTAAAGCATCCACCAATTGGTCCATGCCACTCACGGATTCACTTGCCAACTCGCTCAAGCGCGCAAACCCCACGTATCGCGCTGCCCACCTTGGCAAATGGCAATGGCCCATGAAGCCCGCGGACTTGGGCTACGACCAAAGCGATGGCATTACGCAAAATCAAACTGGGGAATCCAAAGATCCAGCTGATCCAAAACTTTCACTCAGCCTCACTCGGCGCGCATGTGATTTCATGGCCACGCAAGTGAAAGAGGATCATCCGTTCTTCTTGCAAATTTCCTTTTACGCGGTTCATGCGCCGGCTCAAGCGTTGCCCGAAACGCTGAAAAAATATGACAACTTGAAAAGCACAAGCACTGGTGTTGGCAATGATGCGGCGAAAGACTCGGGTAAAGGTGCGGGCAAAGGACCGGGGAATGGGCCAGGAAAAGAAAATGCAAAAAATGATCGCGCCACGATGGCGGCCATGACGCAAGACTTGGATACTTGCGTGGGAACGCTGATGAAAAAACTTGACGCGCTTGGAATCGCAAACAACACCTTCATCATTTATATGAGCGACAACGGCGGTCGCACGGAAATTCTCAGTGGCGGCAAAGGCAATTTAGGCGAGGGCGGCCTGCGCGTTCCGCTGATTGTTGCCGGCCCTGGCATTCACGGCGCGACGTATTGCAACGAACCAGTGATCAGTTATGACATTCTTGCGACAGTGCTTGATTTCGCCGCACCCAACACCGTGCTGCCAAAGGGCGCCGAAGGTGGCAGTTGGAAAACCGTGCTGCACAATAGCGGCGTTGGAAAAGTGAAGCGCAGCATTGATCGCATGGTGTGGCATCAACCTGTGGAGGTGCCGCATCCACAATCCGCCATCCGCAAAGGCGATTACAAAGTTGTCTATGAATGGGATACAAAAAATGCGCAGCTATTCAATCTTGTTGATGACTTGGGCGAGAAGAAGGATTTGTCCAAGGAGAAAACCGAACTCACGGAGCAACTCACGGCGGAATTAAAAGCGCATGTGATAGCGGGCCTGGGCGAGGAAGCGTGCGCCGCACTTGCTCGGGGCGAAACTCCGCAAAATCGCGGAGGTGGCAAGGGCGGCAAGGGTGTTGGCAAACCCAAAGACGCAAAATAAAAAAACGAAACAATACTTTTTTGCCAACCCAAATCCGCATGGGCGAATGAAATATTCACAGTGTCGCGCCTGACAATGTTCGCCCCAACGCGGCGGCGCAATCAATAAATTCACGCCAAAAGAAAACCGCACCACAAGCTGGGCTTGGATGCGGTTCCTTCCAAAACTCCCCCGACTGGACTTGAACCAGTGACCTAGCGGTTAACAGCCGCTCGCTCTACCAACTGAGCTACAGGGGAATCGGAGAGGCAAGCATACCCAACTCGTGAAAAACCGCCACTTTCCTAGCAATGTTGGCGTTTGAACTTGGACATGCTTGCACCCCTTGAGTTTGCGCGGCAAAACCGCTAAGATCTTCGTCCCTCGGAGCAACCAATGAAAAAAGAAACTCATCCAAAGTGGTACGCAGATTGCAAAGTGAACTTTCGTGGTCAACATGTGTTGACCGTCGGCGCGACCGTTCCTGAAATGAATGTCGAAGTATGGTCGGGTTCGCATCCGTTCTACACCGGCCAAAAGTCGTTCGTGGACACCTTGGGACGCGTTGAACGCTTCCAAAAGAAGTTCGCAGGCGAATACTTCAAGAAGGAAGGCGACAAGGATGCAAAAGTTGCGAAAGCACCTGCAACCAAGCCTGCCGCCGCCAAGCCAGAGAAGAAGTAGTTACTCAATTGGAAATTTGTCACAGCCGCGCTCTCACCAGCGCGGCTGTTTCTTTTCACACGCTGATTTTACGCGCGCACTTCATCCGTTGTTGACACGCGTTTCTAAGCCAAGTTTCATTCACAACCAATCATTTCGTTGATCATCCACCGCAACGCGCAAAATATTCTGATCATAAATCAAATCGCATGCAACCATCGCCCAGGCTTCTAGAAAAACTAAACGAGATCGAGGCCAACTTTCAAAATGATGAAAGGCAACTTTCCGATCCCGAAATAGTTTCCGATCACCGCAAGGTGAAAGTGCTGTCTCAGCGGCGCGCGGCGGCGCAACCTTTAATTGAAAATTTGCGCCAATGGCGGCGCTTGGAGCGCGAGGCGCGCGAGTGCGAATTGCTTGCCAAGGACACGGACGTTGATATCGCGGCCATGGCGCGCGGCGAAATTCACGGGCTGCAAACGGCGCGCGACGCAAGCATGGAGGCGCTTATCCGCACCCTGGTGATGGCCGATGATCGCGCCATTGGCAGCCTCATTCTGGAGGTTCGCTGCGGCGTGGGCGGTCTTGAAGCCGCGATTTGGGCGGGCGATTTGCTGCAAATGTATCGCCTTGCCGCGCAACTTCACGCATGGCAATGGGACGAAATGGAAATCAAACATGGCGATGCGGGCGGCGTGACGCACGCCATTATTCGCATTGAAGGAACAGGGTGTTGGAACACGCTTGGCTACGAGAGCGGCGTGCATCAAGTGAAGCGCGTGCCGGCCACGGAGGCGGCGGGACGCATCCACACATCAACCGCGACGGTGGCGGTGCTGAGCGAACCCGAAACAGTTGAGTCGCAAGTTGATCCAGCCGAGGTGCGCGAAATCCTGACCACCGCGCAAGGTCCAGGCGGACAAAATGTGAACAAGGTTGCGACGGCCGTGCATTTGATCCACGAACCAACTGGCATAGAAGTGCGCATGCAGGAAACGCGCAGTCAATTGCAAAATCGCGACAAGGCCTGGCGGTTGCTGCGCGCGAGAGTGCATGAGCGTCGCCTTGCGGACGCGGCGGCCAAGCGCGGCGAGTTGCGACGCGACATGATTGGCGGCGGCGAGCGTGCGGAGAAAATTCGAACGTACCGCTACAAGGACAACATCGCGGTGGACCACCGCGTGGAGCAATCGTTCAACTTGCAGAAGTTGCTTGCGGGTGACATGGATGAATTAGTCATGGCGCTTGAAACCCGCGACATTGCCCAGCGGATTGAAGTGCTTTGATTTAGATTTCATTTGGATTTGATGGAGCCACGGAAAAATTTCAGCGCGGCATTCTCGTCCCACTTTAAAGTCTGTGTTGAAAGTTACCGCCCGTTGCACCCTCACAACTGCCTAAATATCAATTCATTTCCTTGCATTCATGCGCTCTCGGCGACATACTTGGGCGACACCATGAAGCGAAATGCAAATTGGCAAATACAAGTTCTAATTTCCTTCGCAATGGTTTTCATTTGTACTGCATCCACCGTGAACGCACGCGGCGAGAACACGGTGGTGGCTTGGGGTTACAACGGATTTGGACAAACCAACGTGCCCGTAAATTTGGGCGCATGTAAACAAGTCGACGGCGGCGGCAATCAGACGGTTGCTCTTCGCAACGACAACTCCGTGATCGCATGGGGCAGCAATCAACAAGGTCAATGCAATGTCCCGCTGAATCTTGGCCCTTGCACTCAAGTGACGGCCGGCACAAATCACACCGCGGCAATTCGACAAAATGGAATCGTGGTCGCGTGGGGAGACAATTCTCTTGGTCAATGCGGCAACAATCTTGAGCGCGTTGGCGGAAGAACCAACGACTACAACAGCGTCAACGGCGCGGCGTGGGTGAAGACAAAAAGTCTTGGACCTTGCAAATTAATTTCCGCGGGGGCGAACCACACTTTGGCCATCAGGCAAAATGGAATCGTGGCCGCATGGGGATACAACATTTACGGTCAATGTGGAATTCCAGCGGAGAACACTGGCTACTTTGGAATCTGGACCAAAAGCGCGCTTGGAACTTGCACGCAAATCGCGGGTGGAGCCAATTTTTCACTGGCGCTGCGAACCTCGGGTTTAATAGCTGCTTGGGGCTTCAACGGTTCGGGTCAATGCGGTCCCACCAACGAGCGTGTTGCTGGATCTGGGATGTATTGGGTGCGTAAAAGCTTGGGATATTGCAAGCAAATTTCTGCAGGCGGCGATCATGCTCTGGCGCTTCGCGCGGACGGAAAAGTGATCGCTTGGGGATCCAACACATATGGGCAATGCAATGTTCCGCAAACAATTGTCAATTGCGTGCAAACCGCCGCGGGCTTTGGCAATAGCTTGGCTTTGCAAAGCGATGGCTTGGTTGTTGCTTGGGGATTGAACACATCGGGTCA
>SYAD01000198.1 GCA_005789005.1 Planctomycetia bacterium
AGTCCACCGAGGCCGTCGAGCAGCGCCAACGCCTTCAAGCCATGTTGGACTTCATCGTGAAATTCGACGGAGTGTCGGAGCGTTTCTTATTGATGGGTGGCTCAAGCATCAATATGATTTCCGCGCTGCTGAGCACAAGCAAGTCCGAAATTTCCTGAGCAGACGCCACGCGGATGCGGAGCGAAGATATTTGCGCGCGCGCAAGAGAGCTGAAATCCGCTTTCAGCGCCAAACGCATGCGCGCACTCTGGTGCTCTTTCCAAATTGAATCAGAAAGAGTAAAAAAAGGACAGAGCGGGATTCGAACCCGCGGTACAAGAATTACCCTGTACACCGGTTTAGCAAACCAGCGCCTTCAGCCACTCGGCCATCTGTCCAAGGCACAACATCAGTGAACAAGCAGTGTAGCGAGGTTGCGCCGTTGCGCCTCTGAATTCGTCCCGCAAATCCGGGTCCGCGCTTTTATAGGGCGAGTTCTGGTTCTAAATGCGCGCAGATTTATGGCCATTCAAATACCCTGTCCTGCAAACCCACGTTAGAGTTGAGGCAAAAGCAATGCGCTTCATACAGCGCACATCAACATGATTCTCGCCAACCTTCCACACGTCTTTCCGCTGTCCAGCTATTCAGGCTTCATGACGCTGTTCTTTGTGGGTGTCGCGGCGTTGCTGGCGCTTGACTTGGGTGTGTTTCACCGTTCAACCAAGGTGATTCACTGGAGATCCGCCCTTGCGAGCGTGATCGGCTGGACCGCGTTGGCGCTTGCGTTCAATTTATTTTTCTGGTGGCTTTGCAAAGATTGGCTCAACGCGGATCCCAGCGTATTGACGGGAAGCGAGTTTGTAAAAAAAGACGGCACGGTGACGCCAAATAGCGCCGCCACGCAAATCGGTCTGCAATGGCTGGCCAGTTACATCATTGAACTTTCCCTCAGCATTGACAACTTGTTTGTGTTTGTGATCATCTTCAAACATTTCGCCATTCCCGCGGGGCTGCAATACCGGGTGCTTTTTTGGGGGATCATTGGCGCGGTCATATTGCGCATTGCTTTCATCACGGCTGGAATTGAATTGATCCACCGCTTTGAATGGCTGGCTGGAATTTTGGGCGCATTCTTAATCAGCACTGGCGGTAAGTTGATTTGGAATTCATCGCAAGAGGACCACACCGATCCCTCGCATAGCATTGGCTATAAAATTTTGCGCAAAATCATGCCGCTCACCAATCAATTCAACGGCACGCATTTTTTCAGCCGCATCGATCATCGTTGGGTGGCCACGCCAATGTTCGCGGCGTTGGTGGTTGTTGAAATGACGGATGTTATTTTTGCCGTGGATAGCGTGCCCGCGGTGCTGGCCATCACCAAGGAACCAATCGTGGCCATCACTTCCAATATCGCGGCCATTCTTGGTTTGCGGGCCATGTATTTTCTGCTGGCCAATGTGATTGACCGCTTCTATTTGCTCAAGCCCGCGCTGGGAATCGTGCTTGCATTTGTGGGTGTAAAAATGGTCTATGGATGGTGGTTTGCCGCGCCACTGCTTCCAATCCACTGGAGTTTGATTATTGTGTTTGTGGTGATTTCATCGGGAATGTTTGGCAGTTTGCTGTTTCCGCGCCCCCCAAAAACCACGCCCGTTGATTCCCACTAGTTCCCAATTGTTCCCAGCGCAGTTGGTTACACTCGCCCAATGCGAGTTCATGAATTTCAAGCCAGAGAAATGCTGGCCAATGCGGGCGTTCAAGTTCCAAGCGGCGGCGTTGCGGTCACGGTCAATGAGGCCGTTGCGGCGGCCACGCAAATCTTTTCAGCAGGCAATTCCATCGCGGTGGTGAAGGCGCAAGTGCACGCTGGCGGCCGTGGCACGGCTGGCTTTGTGAAAGTCTGCAAGAACATTGAGGAGGTCAGAACCGCGGCCACGTTCATGTTGAGCAATCGCATGACAAGCCCGCAGACTCCGCCAGAAGGCCTGGAAGTGCGCCGCCTGCTTGTGGCCGCGGGAGTTGATATTCAAAAAGAATTTTATGTGGCGGTGCTCACCGACCGCGCCACTCGCCGCAACATGTTGATCGCCAGCGCCGAGGGGGGTGTGGAAATTGAACATGTGGCGGAAACCCGCCCCGAAGCAATTTTGAAACAGCCGCTTGATTCGCAATTGGGATTGCACCCATACATGGCGCGAAAGATGGCGTTTGAGCTGGGTTTCAAAGGCAAAGCCATCGCGCAAGCCACAGACGCGCTGTTGAAATTGGCAAAAGTATTCGTGGAAAAAGACGCCACCATGGCGGAAATCAATCCACTGGTGCTGACCATGCCCGACGCAAAAAATACCGACGGACGCGTGATGGCGATTGACGCCAAATTTACCTTTGATGACAACGCGCTCTTTCGCCACCCCACTGTCGCCGCTCTGTTTGACGCGCAAGAGGAAAACCCAGCCGAGATCAAAGCCAATGAATTTGGCTTGAGCTATGTGGCGCTTGATGGTTCGATTGGATGCCTAGTGAATGGCGCGGGGTTGGCTATGAGCACAATGGACATCATCAAGTTGCACGGCGGCGAACCCGCGAACTTTTTAGATGTTGGCGGCAGCGCCTCCGAGGAGGCCGTGACGGAGGCTTTCCGAATCATCATTTCCGATTCACGCGTGAAGGGAATCTTGGTGAATATCTTTGGTGGCATCATGCAGTGCGACCGTATTGCGCGAGCCATCATTTCC
>SYAD01000199.1 GCA_005789005.1 Planctomycetia bacterium
ATCGCCCAATAATTGCACTTGCACAAATTGCTCTTCGCTGATTGCTCCACGAAACGCCTCACGCAATTCTTCATAGGTTGCGCCTTGCGGCGTGTACAACCTTTCATACAGCGGCGCCAAATGTTTGTGCTCTGGTTGCAGCAGCACTGGCGGAACAGTTATTTTAACTCCATTGGTCCACACATTCGTTGGCCGCAAAAAACATTCTGGAAATTTGTTCTCGCTGTAAATGTCGGTCAGAAGCGCTTGATATGGTCGCTCAGGAAACAACTGGCACAGCATGGAATTAATCACCGCGTCAAACACCAAATTGTCCAGCGGCGTGGCGCGCGCGAACAAGCGCGTGTGGCCAAGCACAACGTGGTGCAGTTCATGCATGGTGAGCATCACAAGTTTTTCAGGAGTTTGCGCGTGTTGCGCAACCCATTCAGGATTAATCAGAAAGCGCGGCCGCAATGTGCACTCAACCGCCGCGGTTGCAACGCTGGTGGTCTCCACAATTTCGGCCAGGCTTAACAGCGCCGGTAAGCAATATGTTCCCGATGGAAACGCGCCAAGCAATTGATCCGCAATGCTTGTGGTGGGCGCAACGGGCGGCGCTTGATGTGGCGCTGGCGTCTCCTGTTGCGCGGGGCTTGCGGCAATATTGAATGCGTGCGGACTTTCGCTGTGCAAAGTTGTTTGCAAGTCATGCGTGTGGCTGTTTGTTTCTTGTTGTTGTGCATTTTGAAAAGTCATGATGGTGGTCTCCATGAAAGTGGTGCAATAAGAGTGATCGTGTTTTTAATGTGATCGCTGGTGATCACTGGTGGTCGATCGCGAATAAATATTCCGCCAGAGCAGCGCGCAAGAACAGCTAGCGCAAGGCGCGGGTTATCGCTTATGCCGGGAAATACATTGCCTGGGGCGTTTACCAATACTGCAGCCACCGCCGGCAGCAACATAAGTTCAGGGCAGGGCAAGTTCGCGGCGTCGGTCAGCGCCTTCCAGCCGTCGCCATCTTCTGGCATTGGCACGCCAAATGTTTCGCAGAATTCGGTGAATAATGAATTTGGCGGGCGCGGCAAATCAGTCAGAATGCAAATGCGATGGCATTGATCCACTCCCGTATGAGTTACCGCCGTGTTTGGCCGGCAACTCATGTTGTGCAGCAATGACGCGCCCGTTGAGATGGGTGCGCGCTCCAACATCACTTCAACTTTCACGTGTTGTGAATGCAGCGACGCGCCCGCGGCGGTCGTTTCAATTTCTGGGCTTTGATCAAAGTGCGCGCTCAAGTTCATTTCAAGCGGCCCCCGCAAGAACAGTTGCAACATTCAAGCCACTGTCAAAGCCGCCCACACACAACGCTCGAACGCCACGCCACGAATCCAGCACTGCAATAACATCGTCCTCGGTTTTAATTTCGTTGGCTGAAAAAAGTCCCGCAAGCAAATTACAAATCAGCGGCTCTTCTGGATTGTCCGCGGCAATGTTGGCAAGGTGCTTCACAATCGCTTGCCATGCGCGGTGGTTGGCGGATCCAGCCGTGACAAATTGTTTTAGATTTTGCTTGGTGCACACCAACGTGAACAAGCTCGCGGTTTGCGCCGCCACCGCGGCAATCATGCGTGCTGACGCGCCGCTTTCCATAAGGTGCACCGCAAGCGCGTGGCGCCCCCCGGATGGAAGATGCGCCAACGCGTCTGCGGCGTACGAAGAGAGTTCTTGAAGCGAAAGTTGCGTGAAGGCGACAGCGCGCAACACTCGGCGCACCGGATCCCTTTCGCACGCCAAAATGCGCCGCGGGTCGGCGGAGTCCAGCATTAATGTTTTCCAAATCTGATTGTGCGCCACCATCAACCGCGCGCCGTCAATCTTCACACTCTGCGCGCGTTGCGGCAGCGAATTGATAAGCGCTAGCCACGCCGAATCGCACAACTGTGCGCTTGGTTTCTGCACGCATCGCGCCGCGTGCACGGCCAACATATTTTGAAACAGCATCGCCGCGCGCCGACCGCTTAGCCAAATACCAAGCCTGCTTGCGTGTTGCAAAATCTCCCGTGTGTAATTCACCAACACCGTGCCCACGGATTCTTTCACCAAAGGAATTTCCTGCTTGATCAATTCAACCGCGTCACAAATGCTCGTCGCCGTTTCATGCGCAAGCGCATTAGGCTCGCTGGTAATCACCGCGCTTTGATCGGCGTCGCTGAGAGCGTTCCACGATGGAATCTCAATCACAAATCCAAATCGATCCGCAAGCGCGGGATCAAGCGGCTCGCTGCCCAAGTAACTGTCCGCGGAAATTTCATTTGTGTCCGCCGGCGGATTCATGGCCGCCCAACGAAAACGCAATTGGGTCAACTCCATTCCTTGCACTTTTTTCTCGTGAATAATGGGGAAAAGCCTGTTCAGCATGTCCGGACGCGCGCGTGAAATTTCATCAATGAACACGGCCTGCGCGTTCCACACCGACGCGGGAGTTTGCACAAATGTCAACGTTCCATTGACGTTGGGCAGGGGATAGCCAATCAAGTCGTCGTAGTTCACCAAGCTTGCGTTGTAGTGGCGCCACTGCAAACCAAGCGCCTCGCACAGCCTACTCAGCAATAAACTTTTCGCCGTGCCATGCGCGCCCACAAGCAGCAACGGAGTTTCCGTTGCAAGCGCCGCAAGTATCACGGGCTCCAGCGCGTCTAAGCCAACCACGCCAAGTTGCCGCAACGGGTGTCGCGATCCTGTCTTGGTTTTAATATTGCTAACGTTGTTCGGTGTGTCGTTGCTGACGGTGTTGCTGCTACTCATGTCGTGACTCCACGACATCGAAAGCGGCCAGCTTGAAAAGGACGGCTACCCAACGCGGATAGCATTTGCGAGAAGCGTTTGAATTGAAGCATTTATGCACG
>SYAD01000200.1 GCA_005789005.1 Planctomycetia bacterium
ACCAACCTCGATTCGCTGGCGGTCTTTGCCAAAATGGAAATGGCGATTTTTGTCAGCCCGGGATCATTCACAGAGCGCGCCAGTCGCAACACTCGTTCAGCCTGAACGGGACCAGCGGCCAGAGCGATACTCATGATGGAAACATCCACGCCATCCGTGGACAGGGATGCCTGGCTTCGCAATCCAGCGGCGATATAAATGGAAAGTCCCTCTTCCGCAGCCGGATCAATTCGCATCGCTTCTTGGGCGCATCGCTGAGCCATCACATCCCCATAAATTTCGGTTGCCACCAACTTGGGAATAATCGTTCCGGCCGCATCAACAGACCATGTGACTTGTTGTGACTCGCTCGGATAGGGAGTCAACGCGTCGCGCGACACAAAGTAATCGCGCGCCATTGATGTCCATAAATTCAGTTCCGAAATGTTTGCGAGTTTCAGCGAACGCAACGCCGTATCCGCGGATTTTTTCACGTCGATTGATGTTGCCAAACGCGATGTTTTTGCGAGCCACGGAGCGGCTGTCTTGGAATTGATCGCGGTCAAGATATTGCAAATCGCCACTTGTTCCTCGGGCGCCGCGGTGACCAATACTTCGCACAAAGGCAAAACAGCGGCTCGTCCAATTTCAGCCAAAGTTTGGGAAGCGCGCAATTGCAACTGCGGAGTTCGCTGATCAAACAACGCCTTCAACAGCGAAGGAACCGAGTAAGAACCCGCCGCAACCAAGGTGCCTTTGGCCATGGCTTGTTGACGCATCGTTCCACCAAGTTGACGCACCGCCTCGTCGATACGCGCGCTGTCGCGCGCCAATTCCAAACGCCCCGCCGACACACGGACATCTATTTGCGAAGCCATTGCGCCAACTTCGCCCATTCCCTTGGACGCGAGCACGGCCCGAGCCAAGCGTTCCTGCAAGCCCGCGCTGTCGATCATTTGCGCGAGTTGTTGATTGGTGACGCCACTATCAAGAAGAAATTTGGCGTTGGTTTGAGCCACTTCCTTGCGCCCCGCGAGAACTCCGTAGAGAAAATCATCCATCGCGGTTTGCGCCGCGGCTGGAGTTTCAACTTTGTCGGCTGGCGATTTTTCCGTGGCGGCTGACGCCGGCGCGTCGGTATCTGTTGCGGCGGGCGTGTCGTTGGACTGCGCCTCACTTTGCGTCGCGGGGTCCTCTTGCGCGACAAATGAAGCGCGTGAAACATGTGTCAATATCAGAGTCGATGCGATCGAAGTGGCAAACAAAGAGGCGATCAATTTCACAGGGTTCTCCATAGTGGGTCTTTTCAAACGAGCGAGAGGTTGAATCTACGGCAAATCTGCATGGCTGGTCAACGCTGGGAGAAGTAAAAATTGCGCATATGCCGCCAAAGCAAAAGTCGCTAAACTCTGTTCGTCTTGATGGATTGTGGTAGTTCCACAATTGCAGACAACTTTTGCGTATTGTCGGCAAAAGTTGCTTAGGGAAGGCGGTGCAAATCCGCCGCGGACGCGCCGCCGTAACGAGTTGTGGGCTTTCAAGCCCACTACAAGAGCCCAATTGCCACTGGTTCCATCTGGAACTGGGAAGGCGGGCGCTTGAAATGCTCGAAGCCGGAAAACCTGTCAAGACCATCGGTCTCTGCCCTCGCGAACGTAGGGTAAGGACAAGGCTTCGCAATTTTGGAGCCCGACATTGCGTGTCCTTTCGCTATTGCATTCGCGTTTGCATGATCTATTTGATTGCCAGATGCGTTTGTTTTTTTTATGCAAGTCGACTTTGCGAAGTGGCTGCGCACGACTGCGCGGTGCTTCGCATGCAACAAATTTATTTATTTTCCTGATGACAACTTGTGAATGTTTTGCGGATTCCCCATTTGCCACGCGCGTGGTTTCATACGTTGCGGGCACTGGCGCCGCGGTAAGTCATCGCAATCCACAAACGGCGCTTGGCGAACCATCGCGCGCCACTGGAACTGCAAGCGCGCCGGAAACCGTGACGCCATTTCAGCCCGCTTGGATGACCAATCAAATTGTTTCAATTGGATCTGGTGGATCGCTCACGCTTGAACTTGGCCAACCCGCGATTGATTCGCCTAACAATCCATTCGGCGTGGATCTGATTGTGTTTTCCAACGCTTTCTTTTCGGATGTGTCAGGTGGCGGCGGAAGTCCCGGCTATTGCTTCGCGGAAGGCGGCGTGATCGATGTGAGCGATGACGGCGCGACTTGGTTTGAAATTCCCGGCGCGCAAGCGGATGGCCCAATGCCAACCATGGGCTTCATTGATGCGGGGCCATTTGAATCTTCGTCTGGCGAGTTGCCCACCAATTTTCGCAAGCCCATGAATCCCGCGATTCAACTTTCGGATCTGCAAGACTTGGACTACGTGGATGTGATCAACGCCTATGACGGATCGGGCGGTGGCGTGGGTGTTGATTTGGCAAGCGTGGGTTTAAATCAAGCACATTTCGTGCGTATTCGCCAACCTATTGGCGCGACAACCTCTCCCGAAATCGACGCCGTCATGGTTGTGCAAGCCGTGATTTTTGGCGACCTTGATGGCAGTGGTGTGGTTGATTCCGCGGACATTGGCGGCCTTCTCGGGGAATTTGGCAAATTGAATTCACCGGCGGATTTAAACCGCAGTGGCATTGTTGACAGCGCGGATCTTGGATCTCTTTTAGGGGCCATCGGCAATGAGTAACCACACGCGACGCGCCTTCACATTGATCGAAGTGTTGATCACAACCAGCATCATCAGCGTGTTGATCGCGCTTGTGATGGGTGGCGTGGGTGGCGCCATGACCAGCGCGAGAAGTTTCAAGTGCTCCAACAACTTGAGACAGATGGGCGTCGCGGCGCAAGCTTACGCAGCCGCATATCAAGACGCGTTTCCTGCGGCGGTGATTTATTTTCAACGCGGCAGTTCAGTGCGAACCGTCGCATGGGATTACGAAAGCGACCAAAGTGGCGCGACAAAGCCTGGGGCGTTGACCGTGTTCACGGATCAACCACTCAGCGAGATGCAGTGCCCGGAAATGCAGCCCGCCTTGCAAGCGGATGTTTCCAGCGCCGAACTTTTAACCGGCTACCACTACAACACGTCCTTCATTGGACACGAAGGCTTCTATCCAGAAACCGGCGCCGATGGCCGCGTGCATGATGGATGGTCGCGCGTGCGCCTGGGACTCAAACCCACGCAACGGCGTCGCACGGATGCGGTTGTTATGTTCGCGGATGGCGGCTTTCGCGGTGGCGTGAACAAATTCATGCGCGCCCCCGGCAACACGGTGGAATTTGATGTGGGCATGATTCACGCGGGAACCAGCGCGTTTCGCCATCGTTCTTGCTGCAACGGCTGCTTTCTGGATGGACACGTTGCCTCCATTGGCGACCCCTGCCGCAGCGCGCTGTCCACCAATGACTTGTTGAAATATGTCACCGACTTTCCCAAAAACGGTTTTTTAAGCGGCGACGATTCGGCGTACGACCCAAGGTAATTTTTAGAAGTTCATCATGCAAATCGATCGCTGTGTTTGTTTTCATCTGGCATTTGTCGACGTCCTCAAAGACGCGCGAGAAAAGCAACTCTCGGTGGAGGACGTTGAATTCAGTTTGGGTTGCGGCGGCGGGTGCGGTCTGTGCCGCCCCTACTTGCGCCGCTGTTTGCGCACCGGGGAAACTTCTTTCGATCACATCATCACCGACGCCGACGAACCTGGATAGAACATAACAAGCGGGCAACCGCGCCTTTGTGGATGCATCTTGATCAGGTCGCGGAAATTTTTCGGCGCAAAAATCGTGGCCACATCAACCGCGGCCAAAGCGCCGCTCAAGTTCCCGAAATGGAATACGCATGGCGGTGGGTCTTCCATGCGGACAATTTGTGGCGCGTTCCACGCGATGCAAATCTTGCAGCAGCGACGCGATCTCAATATCGGAAAGAGCGTCGCCCGCTTTCACGGCGGCCTTGCACGACATCATGTCAAGCACCTCGGATAGAACGGCCTCGCCGTCCTCGGTAGTGGCGCGCTCGCGTGAAAGCCAATTGACAATCATCTGGCCCACGTCCACTTTGCGCTCCACAAGAAAGAGTGGCTCAGCGAAAATAGTCGCGCTCTTGGGGCCCGACGCGCGCACATCAAATCCCAGGCGTGCGAGCAATTCTTGCGAAGCTTCAAGCCGCTCCAATTGCTCCCCATTCAGGGAAATCATGCTGGAAACCAGGCGCGGCTGCGATGGCAGCGCCCCCACGGTCAACTTGGCGCGCAACTGCTCAAACATCACGCGCTCATGCAACGCGTGTTGATCCACAATCACAATTCCATCGGCGTCAAAGGTGATCAGCCACGCTTTACCCGCTTGAAGAAATCTTGCGGCGGGCCTTGGTGGTGTGAGCAAAGTTGCTTCGGCGTTTGCCTCGCCAACATTTTGAGCGCGGCCAAGAGCCAGCGCGTCGCGCAATGCGGAAAATTCAAATCCGCGGTCGCCGTCCGATGCGTGCGGAGTGAAGCTGGCGTTCTGCCACGCGTGTGTGGAAGTATCGCTAGGTAAATGTTGATTGAAGTCATTGGACAAGTTTGAGTTCACGCCCCCGCTTTCATTGCGCCGCGCCCCCCAAACAAAAGATGAACCCAGCGACGCGCCACCCATGGGCAAGTTTGGAACCAAGTTGGCCGCCTGCAACGCGCTTCGCACCGCGCGCAGCAACGCCGAGTGAATCAACGCAGGCTGGCGAAATCGCACCTCACTTTTCGCGGGATGCACATTCACATCCACTTCGCGCGGATCAATATCAATGGCGATGAATCCAACCGGCGTGCGCCCCGGCTCCACTAAACCGCGGTAAGCCTCGCGCATGGCGTGCAACAATCCGCGATCAGAAATTGGTCGACCATTCAATACCATGCGCAAACCATTGGCCGATGCTTTGGCTTGCTCTGGCCGACCGATCAATCCCCAAATGGCAACGGCTCCGGCGCCGCTCAGCTCAACTGGCAATAATTTCCCCTTGAATTCGTCGCCCAACACCGCCTCCACGCGCAACTGCGGATCGTCCACAGCGGGCAATTCAAGAGTCATTCGCGCGTGTTGAAAAAGTCGAAACGCAACGCCGGGGCGGCCAAGCGCCAGCCACTCGATCACATCCACAACCTTGCCCGCCTCGGTTGGATCGCTGCGAAGAAATTTACGCCGCGCGGGAACTTGTCCAAAAAGTTGATGCACCTCAACGCGAGTGCCCTGCGCGATGGCCGCCGGACGCACGCTGGAAAACGCGCCAAAGTCCACCTCAATGCTGGCGCCGTTCTGGCTTGCCGCGGAGCGTGAAACTACAACCAAGCGCGACACGGAACCAACACTGGCAAGCGCCTCTCCGCGAAAACCGTAACTAGAAATATCCACCAAGTCATCCGCCGTGGCAATCTTGCTTGTGGCGTGGGGCGAAACCGCCAGCAGCAATTCGTCTGCGCCAATGCCGCTTCCGTTGTCGGACACTTCAATCAACTCTCGCCCGCCGCCTTCAATGCGCACTTCAATTTCAGTGGCGCCGGCGTCAAGCGCATTTTCGATCAGCTCCTTCACGACACTCGATGGGCGCTCCACCACTTCGCCCGCGGCGATTTGATTGACCAAGTGTTGTGAAAGTTTGCGAATAGACATGGAGCGATTCTACGGTGCGCAATTGCTCGGCTCTTCACCAATACTTCACATAAATGTTTGGTTATCCACAAGACAAATTGACGATATTCACCTATGGTTTTACCCAGGATGTCCACACTTGTCATAGGAGACCTGCACGGCTGCGGAACAGAGTTCGTTGAACTCCTGGATATCGCTCGCCGTGACCGTGTTGACGCGCGGATTATTTTGGTGGGCGATTTGTTCACCAAGGGACCGCGGCCAGATCTTGTGGTGGAGGCTATTTCCGATTTGCGCGCCAGTGGGCGCCGGGTGGAAAGCGTGTGCGGCAATCATGATTTGCGATTGATGGATGCGCTGCGTAATCATGACGCGGGCTCGTCGCTTGATGACTTGGCGCCAGCGGAGGCCTACGCCATTCGCGTGTTGGATCGAGCCGGCAAACTTACCGCGGCGCGTCGAATTCTAAGCGAGACAATTTCCAAAATATATATTCAAGGCGAGGGCTGGGCCGTGGTGCATGGCGGAATCGATCCGCAGCTTGGACTTTTAGGAACAAGCGACTTTGAAAAAATTCATAAGAAGGCCGCGCCTGGACGTGCGCACTGGTGGGATTCATACAACGGCGACGATGGCTTGTTGATTGTCGGACATAAACCAATGTTTGAACCGCTTGTGTTGCGCCGCGACGGAAATCCGATCGTGGTGAATGTGGACACAGGTTGCGCCTACGGCGGATTCTTGACCGCCTACTGCATTGAAGAAGATCGATTGATCATGGTCCCGTCAAAGCAACCCGCACGAGATGGATTTGGCTCTACGCCAGTCGCCACCGCGCCGCGATGGGCATCGGGCGGCCCCGTCCGAACGTTCTCGCGGCGACCTTGATAATCAGCGGAGATTGATCGCGCTTGAATTGCGCGCGGTCAATTGCCAAGCACCAACGCTCGACAACTTTTATATCAAGTTTTGTGGCCAATGCGATCGCAGGCACGTCGCCCTCATGCTCAATCCAACCAGTCACAATATTGTCCAAATCCGCATAGGGCGGCAGCGAATCCTGATCGGTTTGATTTGGGCGCAACTCGGCGCTGGGCGCCTTGTCGATGCTGGCTTCTGGAATGGGCGGACACGTGAAACCAAGTTGCGCAAAATTGACATTGATCCAATTTGAAATTGCGTACACCTGCGTCTTTAAAAGATCACCAATGGGTGCGACTGCGCCAACCATGTCGCCATACAAAGTTGCATAGCCGGTGGCCAACTCGCTTTTATTTCCGGTGGCAAGAACCAGCGAGCCATCCGAGTTGCTCACCGACATGGATGTGAGTCCGCGCAATCTGCTCTGAAGATTTTCGTCGGCCAGGCCTTCAAATGCGCCAAGACCCGCGCGCATTTTCTGCGCCATCAATTCGTGGGCTTGGTCAATGGGCAACGTGAGCAAGCGGCCCAACTTCAAGCGCCGCGCCAATTCTTTGGCGTCGGCCACGCTGCCTTCGCTGGAATATTTTGACGGCATCATGATGCCAGTTATGTTTTGCGCGCCCAATGCCAACGCGGCTAGCGTTGCAACCAAAGCGGAATCAATTCCACCGGACAATCCAATGGTGGCCTTGACGTGCTTGGTTTTAGAGAAATAGCCCTTGATTCCGCACACAATCGCATGCGTGAGTTCACCCTCGGGGGCGGGTTGCGCATGAACTTGCGCCACGTCAACGGACGCGATTTTTGTCGCGAAGTCCGCGTCGTTTTTGCGCGCGCCCGTTGCGTCAAGATCAATCATGATCATGTCGGGCTGAAATAATTCTCCCACGCGCATGATTGAACCAGCGCGGCTCACGCAAACGCTGGCGCCATCAAACACAAGATCATCATTGGCGCCAACTTGTTGGCAGGAAAAAATAGGCACGGAATATTTTTTTGCAAGTTTGCAAAGACGCGCGTGCTGACGCGCGCGCTTGCCAAGCACAAATGGGCTGGCGCTTGAAACCAACAGCGCCGTGGCTCCGGCCTTCACAGTTTCTCCTACTGGATCTATTGAATAATGGCGCGAGGTTGCCACATCATCGGCGCCCCAAATATCCTCGCAAATCAACAAACCAAACTTTTCTCCGCCATGCTCAATCACCAAGGTCTTCTCGCCAGGCGAAAAATATCGATCCTCATCGAACACGTCATATGTGGGAAGAAGTCGCTTGTCGTAGTACTGCGTGACAAGTCCGCCATGGCATACCGCCAAACAATTCGCAAGCCCCCGACCCGCGCGATCAACGCTGCGCACCGTGCCAATGATCAAGGTCATGTCGGGAAATTTTTGTGCGATCTGATCCACGACGCGCTGGCACGCATCGGCCACGCCCTCACGCAACACCAGATCGCGCGGCGGATATCCAAGCAAAGCCATCTCACCTGTGAGCAACAGGCGAGCGCCCTGCTTGTGGGCGTTTTCCGCTGCGGCAATGATCAATTGCTGGTTGCCCACAACGTCACCAACAGTGGGATTCATTTGTGCAAGCGCGATACGCATGCGGTAGATGCTACGAATTCTTCAGGCTGTCGGGGGCGAAAAATTTTATCCCGCTTTCGCCCAACGAGGATCCACCGCTGACAAAATCGCACGCACCGTGCAAGGCTTGCGAACAATCATGCTCACGCCCGCGCGAATTAAATTGGTTTCATCGCCCGCAGTCAAAGCCTCGCCCGTGGCCACCACGCGAACCACCCTTTTTTCACAGCGCAACCACGACGCCAGTCCGGCCGCCTCGTTTACGCCAATGTTGCAATCCACAATGATGGCGCTTGGTCGCGATCTCTCGCAAATCACCCCCGCCTCAAAAGCTCCACGCACAATAAAAACTTCTCTCTGTGTTTCTTGCACAATCACATCACGCAATGTTTGAGACGTGGTCGCATTGGCATCCACAATGAGCAACATTCCTTGGCCAACCGCCGCCGCAAAACCTGTCAGCGGCAATCCGTGCGTGCGCATGAAATTCTCCAACGCCTCGCGCGTCACGCGCCGATCACGGCTGCCAGGAATTCTGTATCCCTCGAGCCGCCCGCAATCGATCCACTTGCTCACGGTGCGCGCGGCAACATTGCAAATTTCGGCTACTTCACCAGTGGTAAGAACGCTGTTTTGTTGTGTAATTTCTGTCATGGCGCAATGACATCGGTCAATTCAGCTGGTGACTGAAGCGCACTTGCAAAAATCTCAAAATTTGAGTTATCAGCCGCCAATACGCTTAAATATGGCTGAATTCAGCGTATTCCACTGCGCTCACAAAAATAGAACTGCTCCACTCTTTGAAATATTTGAATCAAAAACAAAATAATCAATAGACAAAAAATAATATTTTTAGAAAACGCGAGTCCGAAATCACTTTGTCGAATCAGTCTTGCAGTGGCTTGGAGTGGGACAGAATCCGAATTCCCTTGCTCACCAACGCGTTGCGCAATTGTTCTAAATGCTCACCGTCGCGAACTTCAAGTGTGCACTTCACCATGACGGTGCTCACATCGGCGCCACCAAATGTTCGATCATGTTCAATTTGTTTCACGCTGGCTCCAGCATGCGCGATAGTTGCCGCAAGTTCAGCCAAACCACCTGGTCGATCGGAGATCACCGCTGTGAATTGCGCCATGCGATGATCAAGCACAACACCGCGCTCGATCACGCGCGTCAGCATCATTGGATCAATGTTGCCGCCGCACAACACGATGGCCACGCGCTGACCATGGAGTGAATTCAACTTGCCCGCCAAGAACGCGGCTAAACCAATCGCCCCCGCTCCCTCCACCACGCCCTTCTCCAATTCTAAAATTCGCAAAATTGCCAACGCGATATGTTCTTCGCGCACGGTCACCACTTTATCCACGCGTTCCCGCGCCAGCGCAAAGGCGCGGTCGCCAACTTGGGGCACCGCTAACCCATCCGCCAATGTGGAGCCATGCCATGCATCAACGGGGTGCCCGGCTTGCAACGCATTGTGCAGACTTGGGCAACGCTCTGGCTCCACGCCAATGACCTTCACGCGCGGATTTTTTTCCTTCACCGCAATGGCCAAGCCCGCGATCAACCCTGCGCCGCCCACTGGAACAACAATGGCGTCGATGTTGCTCACTTGTTCAATGATTTCAAGCCCAATAGTGCCCGCCCCCGAGATAATCGCAGCGTCATTGAATCCATGGATGTAGGTTAATTTTTCCTCCGCGGCAATCTCGTCGGCTTTCACTTTCGCCTCGGCGATATTTTTTCCATGCAGTACAACTTTGGCGCCAAAGGCGTGACAGCGAGTTTGCTTCACAAGCGGCGCGCCTTTGGGCATGACCACAGTGATTGAAATTCCAAGTTCACGTCCGTGATACGCCAAAGCCAACGCATGGTTGCCGGCGCTGGCAGCGATCACGCCGCGCTCGCGTGTAGGTTGATCAAGCAGCAACAGCGCGTTGCGCGCGCCGCGCTCCTTGAAACTTCCGGTGCGCTGCAAATATTCCGTCTTGCAAAAGATAGTGGCGCCACACAACTCGCTCAACGCCGCGCTCTCTTGGCACGATGTGCGAATAATTCCGCCATCAATGCGCGCCCTCGCCGCGACAATGTCGGCGTAAGTCACATCGCTCGCGGTTGAGACACTCACAAAGTCGCCCTCTGATTCAAGCATGGCGCATAATGCACGCGCGTCATCCACGTCAAGCGCGACACGCGTGTCAAACCTTTGGACCCGCCGCGCGCACCGCGTCGCTGATTGCAAACTTGGTGTCATTGGCGCGGAATTTGGCTGCTAATTGCTTGGCACTGGCTTCGTAGGCGGCGCCATCCTTCCACGTCTTGCGCGGATCAAGCACTTCGCTTGGAACGCCCGGCACTTCCACCGGCATGTGCAAACCAAAAATTGGATGCGTGGTGGTCTTCACATTTTTCAACGAGCCATTCAAGATGGCCGTGACCATGGCGCGCGTGTAGGCCAGTTTGAAACGGCTTCCAACTCCGTATGCTCCGCCGGTCCAACCCGTGTTGAGCAACCACACATCGGTTGCGTTCTTACGAATGCGCTCGGCAAGCATGGTGGCGTACACCATTGGCGCGCGCGGCATGAATGGCCCACCAAAGCACGCGCTGAAATTTGGCTGCGGTTCGGTCACGCCAGCTTCTGTGCCGGCCAACTTGGAGGTGTATCCATTCAAGAAGTAGTACTGCGCTTGCTCAGGCGTCAATTTGGAAAGCGGCGGCAAAACTCCAAAAGCGTCCGCGGAAAGAAAGATGCAATTTGTTGGCTGACCCGCAACGCTTGGAAGCACCGCGTTTGCAATGTGGCTCAGCGGATATGTCGCGCGAGTATTTTCAGTGCGCTTGGTGCTGTCGTAATCAGGAACGCGC
>SYAD01000201.1 GCA_005789005.1 Planctomycetia bacterium
ATCGCAAGCGGAAGTGAAGGAAGGTTGGGCGGAAGTCACAGAGGCTTGGAAAAGCCTTCCGCCAGCGGCGCAAGCTTGGACATTGATGGTGTTGCCAAAGGAACCGATCGCCATGACCGATCCAATCATGAAGGCGGCGAAAGAATCACAAGATATGCGGGTTCAGTTGAGCGCACTATTAAGATGGGTGGACGCGGAAGATGATCCATTTTTAAACGTGATTGCGCGTGGCGGAAATCAACAGTTAATCTCGATCGCATCCGGCGTGCGCGCGCGGATCACCAATCGTCTTCTGAGGGACGCAAAAGTGATTCAATCCACAGAGGAATTTGGCATTTTTGGCGGCGCCGCGAAGGTGAAGGATATTCCGGGGCAAGCAAAGCCCTGATTATATTTCCTGATTAACCGTCCAATTCTCCAGCGCCAGTTTGAACAACGCGTGTCGCACGGCGCACGCGTAGACGATTGTGCAACATGGGCCACGCCGCAAGACCCGCTGGAATAAAGAAAATAATTTCCGCCAAGCGCCCCACAATTTCAGCGGCCAACGCGTCGGCCAGTGGAACGCCCGCGATCATCGGCGCCAAGAATCCAACGCTCCATTCGCGAATACCAATGCCGTTTCCAATGAATGGAATTGTATTGGCCGCGTTGGCAACGCACGCCAAAGCAAGAGCCGCCGCAGCGTCGATGGGTTGGCCGATCAATTGAAATGCAATATGAATCCGCAGCGCCCAAACGCACGTTTCGACAATACGGATAAAAAACGCCGCGGTAAATTCGCGCGCGTTGGTATTGCGCAGAAATGGAACAAGTAAAATTGGCGACAATACGGCGGCGCTCCAAGATAAATGTGTTGCATGCGTGAAAGCAAGACCAGCGCCAATCCACAACGCCGCAATTCCCGTGAGCGCGGTGGATTGGATTGCAATTAACAAACTGATCGGAACCGCAATACCGTGCACTTGGTGATGGAACGCAATGCGACCAATGAGCCCAGGTTGCAGCGGAACAAAATTTCCCAACGTGCTGGCGCAAATCAGCGCAAGCATTTCCCGTAATTCAACGCGGATTGGTGGGCGGGTTCTATTGGCCAGAATCAACACGGACAAGGCGGTGCATAGCGCGATGAGCGCGATGCAGCCAAGCAGTTGGGCAAACAAAATTGGCGAGGCGACGGACAAATGTTGCCACGCCTGGCTTGCGATCGTGCCGCCGCGCGCGATCGTCCAAATTGCGGCGGCGATCAAGGCCAATCCAACAAATAAACCGACGCGTTTCAATTTCCGGCGTTGGTTGGTTTGTAAAAGTTCATCCATGAGGTGCCTGTTCGACTTGGGATTTGTTCAATGCCGGCGTGGGCTTGCGAAAGTTGCATGCCACAAGAACTTGATGTTGAGTGGATCAATCATGCGCCACGGCGAAGTACATGTGATGGCGAACATGTTCAATCATGCGCGAGCGGTGGCCGCGTCCGGCGTGATGCCAAGGTCCGCAACGGTGAAGAGCGAATCAAACGCAATGCCCGCGGCCTGGATATTTTCGCGCGCGCCCTCCATGCGGTCAATCACGCTGACAATGGCTGTGACTTCCGCGCCGCCTTCGCGCAAAACCTTGGCGGCTTCAAGCGCTTGGCCGCCGGTGGTGGCCACGTCCTCCACAATCATCACGCGGTCGCCTGGTTCTAGTTTGCCTTCAAGTTGCTTGGCGGTTCCATACTCTTTTTTCTGGTTGCGAATAAAAAGGCAGGGTAGCCCGCTCGCCATGCTTGCGGCGGATACAAGCGGAATACCACCCAGCTCGGCACCGGCCAAGCGCGTGGTGCCGGCGGGAATGCGCGCCGCGAACAACGCGCCAAGTTCGCGCAAAATTTCCGGACGAGTGCTGAACAGGTATTTATCCAAGTAATAGTGGCTGATCTTTCCACTGCGCAACGTGAAGGTTCCGCGCAGCATGGCGACTTTGGCGATTTCAGCGGCAAGCGTGGTTCGATTCATCCACACAGAATAGAGCATTGATCAGCCCTAGTTTCCGCGGATTTTGCGTGTGTTGCGGGCACCGTGCGCGGTTGCGGATTGCAACTACACTCTCACCCCTGTGGCAAGCGTTGTTCTTTATTTCCAAGTGCATCAACCGTTTCGGTTGCGTCGTTACTCCGTGTTTGACACTGATCCATTTTACTTTGACCCCGAGGCCAATGGAACCATCCTGCAGAAGGTGGCCAACAAGTGCTATCGACCAACCACGGAAAAAATTCTCGACCTGGTCAAGCGTCACGAGAATCGCTTTCGGGTGAGTTACTCCATTAGTGGGGTGGCGTTGCAGCAATTTGAGCAGTGGGCGCCCGACTTGATCGATTTGTTCAAGCGACTCGCCGACACTGGAGCGTGTGAATTCTTGGCCGAGACCAGTCACCACTCACTCAGCTTCTTGTTCAGCCGCAAGGAGTTCGAGGAGCAAGTCGCCATTCAAGAAGCCATGATTGAGCGGCTCTTTGGTCAGAAGCCAAAAGTTTTTCGCAATACCGAATTGATTTATTCCAACGAAATTGGCGGGCATATTGCGTGGATGGGCCGGCACAAGGCCGTGGTGTGCGAAGGCGTGGATCGCCTGCTGGGTTTCCGCAATCCAAATTATTTGTACGCGGTTCCTGCAAATGGTTTTCCTGCTGGTCGTCCGCCCATGCCGCTGCTGTTAAAAAATTATCGCTTGAGCGACGACATTGCGTTTCGTTTCAGCAATCGTGATTGGAAAGATTGGCCGCTCTCCGCCGAGAAGTTCGCGGGTTGGGTGAACCAAATTAATGGCGATGGAAATTTGTGCAATCTCTTCATGGACTATGAAACATTTGGCGAGCATCAATGGGCCGAGACTGGGATCTTTGATTTCCTAGACGCCATGCCTAAATATATTTTTGATGTGAACCCCGGGCAAAATGAATTCTTGACCGTGTCGCAGGCCATAGAGAAATACCGACCCGTTGGTGAATACGATGTTCCCAAGCCAATTTCTTGGGCCGACATGGAGCGCGATTTGTCGGCGTGGTTGGGTAATCCGTTGCAGGACAATGCGGTGGAGGAGTTGTATCGGCTCGAGCCCGCGGTGCGTGAAAAGCATTTGAAGGGCGACCCGTACATTCTGGAGGATTGGCGCAAGCTGACCACCAGCGATCATTTGTACTACATGTGCACCAAGTATTGGTCTGACGGCGACGTGCACAAATATTTCTCGCCGTATGACAGTCCTTATGACGCGTACATTAATTTTATGAATGTGCTGGACAACTTGCGCACGCGCGCGGGCGCGTGATGATCTTGCGCGCTCACGCCTTGTAATAGTCGCGGTACCACCGCACAAAATTCGCCACGCCAGTGTCAATCGTGGTGGCGGGTTGATAGTTCATGTCGCGCGCCAAGTCGGAGGTGTCGGCGAATGTGTCGGGCACATCGCCAAGTTGCAGCGGCAACATTTCCGTCTTGGCTTTTTTGCCCAGGCATTGCTCCAGCACTTCTATGTAGCGCAGCAATTGCACGGGTCGAGAGCAACCAATGTTGTATAAGCGCCACGGCGCGCTGCTACTTGCAACATCGGGCTTTGACGCGTTGAAGTTTGGATCCGCTGTCGCGATGCGATCGGACGCCGCGATTACCCCGCGCGCAATATCTTCAACATACGTGAAGTCTCGCGTGTGTTTCCCGTGGTTGAACAGTCGAATGGGTTCGCCCGCAAGGATTGCCTTGGTGAAAAGAAATAGCGCCATATCGGGACGGCCCCACGGACCATATACCGTGAAGAAACGCAAGCCAGTTGTGGGCATACGGAAAATATGGCTGTATGAATGCGCCATGAGTTCGTTGGCGCGCTTGGTGGCAGCGTAAAAAGTCATGGGGTGATCGGCGGTATGGTGCGGCGAAAATGGTTGCGTGGTGTTCAAGCCGTACACGGAACTTGTGCTGGCGTAGACCAAGTGCGGCACCTCACTGTGGCGGCAGCCTTCAAGAATGTTTGTCGTGCCAACCAAATTGCTTTGCGTGTACGCCATTGGATTTTCAATGGAGTAGCGCACGCCAGCCTGCGCCGCCAAATGAATCACGCGGTCGAATTTGTTTTTGGCGAACATAGATTTCATTCCATCGACGTCGCATAAATCCAATTGAGTGAATGTGAAATCGCCGCGCGCTTGAAGCCGCGCTAGGCGCGCTTGCTTGAGCGTGGGGTCGTAATAATCATTCATGTTGTCCAGGCCGACAACGCGGTCGCCACGGTCAAGCAATTGATGCGCCGTGAATGATCCAATAAATCCCGCGGCGCCGGTGACAAGAATATTCATGCGCGCATTCTATTGAATCATGAATGACGCAACGATTGGCGTGCGCATGCAATTTCAATACAAAGCGAACGCGCAACTACAAGGCAATGACTGCAATACATGCAATTGATCCTGCATGCGGCTCGCGGCCATGCGCGCTTAGGCTCGCGCGGGAGCGTCCAGGTTCAGCGCGTGAAGCAGAGCCGCGTCGATTGGCTTGGCGTTATATTTTTCTTGCGCAATGCGGCGGCTTGCCGTGCCCATGGCGGCGTTGCGCTGTGGATCATTGGCCAGTTGCAACATGGCAGACGCGAGTTCGGTTGCGGAGTGAGTCGCAACGAGTAGTCCGTTCACGTCGGGTTCAATTGGATCGCGGCAACCAATCGCGTCCGTGGAAATAATCGCGCGACCGGTAGCCATGGCTTCAAGAACAACTTTACTTGTGCCTTCGCGATAGGAAGGCAGCACAAATGTGGTGCACGCTTGCAGGTGCGGGCGCACATCCTCCACTTCGTCAAGCGCGTTGAAGCAACCATCTTGCGTCCAACGCGCAATGTCGGCGCGTGTGAAACTGCTGGGATTGTCGTCCCATGCGCAGATCAGCGTGCAGCGAATCGCGGGATTGCGCGCGCGGACAATCTTGCACGCTTGCGCAAATTCCGCAACGCCCTTGTCTTTCAGCGGCCGACTGATCATGAGAAAGTGCGTTTGTGTTGGAACAGGTTGAGCTGGAAAGTAATCAAGATCAACGCCAGAGCCCGCGATCATGTGCACGCGCACGTTGGGAACATTGGCCAATACTCCAAGCGCCGCAAGTTCATCACGGTCAATTTGATTTTGAAAGAACACGGCGTCGCACGCGGCAAGCGAGCGGCGATACAGACGCGTGGAGAAAAAGCGAATGAATCGCCGCGCGAGCGAGCGGCCAGTGAACGCAAAGCCAAGTCCGGTGACAACGGCGGCGATATTCCTTACGCCAGCGCGACGCGCGGCAACCGGACCAAACGCGATGCACTTGGGGTTGTAGGCAAGCAACGCGTCCACGCGCTGCGTCTTTAAAATGTCGGTGACCGTTGTTTGAAATTGTAAATCGCGTAGCGGCGAAATTTTTCCGCCGCTGAGCGGTGTGTCAAAGTGCTCCACGCCAAACTCGCGCAAGCGTTGCCGAGCGCGGGGGCTTGCGGGCGCGGTGAGCGCGATCACGCGGTGACCATTGGCTTGCGCGGCGCGAATAAGGCTGCCGCGAAACGCAAGCACGTGTTGCGCATTCTTGCCCAAAAGCGCGAGTGTTTTCTGGGTCATTGCGCGCGCCCCAATCTTGCGCGCGCGTGCTTGCATGCGCCATGAAGGCCGTTGTGAAATGTGTTGGCGCTCATGATGTTGGCTTCCAATGTTCAACCCACGCCATCCACATCAACAACGCCCACGCTTTGTGTTTATGTCCACCGCCACCCGCGCAGAGTTGGTTCCATTCGTTGGTCACAACATCCGCGTTTAAAAATCCTTGATCGCGCACGCGGCGCTCATCCAACAAATCACTGGCCCAGTCTTGTAGCGGCCCACGCAACCAGGACTCCAGTGGAATGGCAAATCCCATTTTGGGTCGATCCATAAGCGGCGCCGGCACAAATGTGTTCAGCGCTTGCCGCAAAATCCATTTGCCTTGGCCGTTACGCACCTTCATATCCGCGGGCAATGTCCAGGCGAACTCCACAAGTCGATGATCAAGAAGAGGAACGCGCGTCTCCAAACTTGCGGCCATGCTGGCTCGATCAACCTTGGTCAAAATGTCGTCCACCAAATATGTTGTCTGATCAATCCACTGCATGGCGCGCAACGCGTCGGGCATGTTGGCTTGCTGTATTGGATCAACGCGCGTGGTTTCAGGCCGCGAATCAATCACCAACTTTGCAGGATCATTCCACGCGCTGACCAGAGCGACATACGCATCGGTCCATTCTTTGCACTTTGCAAGCGAGGCAAGTTTGTGCAAGTGATCGCCAAATTGGCTGGTGCGCAATGCGTTGGGCAAAATAGGTTTGGCGAATTTTCCAACAACATCCAGTTGCTTGGTGGAGAACATGCGGATCATCAACGCCGCGGTTGTCCGCAGCGGAGCGGGAATTTTTTGCAGCGCCGGCCAAACATGATCCATCATTCGATGCCGGTTGTAGCCGGCGAAAAGTTCATCGCCGCCGTCGCCCGAAAGAGCCACGGTGACATGCTGGCGCGCCGCGCGACTTATGAGATACGTTGGAAGTTGGCTGGAATCCGCGAATGGTTCGTCAAACATTTGCGCCAACAGGGGAATGCCGTCGCGAAGTTCATGCGCAGAAACCTGAACATTGGTGTGTTCGGTCTTCAAGTGTTTGGCGATGTTGGTGGCGTGCATGCGCTCATCTGATTGAGTTTCTTGAAAGCCAACAGTGAACGTGCGAATGGGCCGCGGCGAAATTGATTGCATGACAGCGGTCACAAGTGTGGAATCAATTCCGCCAGAAAGAAACGCGCCGACTGGAACATCCGCCACCATATGGGCTTCAACCGCCGATCGAACGCGAGTAAGCAGAGCATCTTCGGCTTGCGCATCTGTACCTATGAACGGTTCAGCCACGCCGCGCTCGGCAATGGCGCGGGCGTTCCAATACATGGCGGTTTGTGTTTCGCCCGTATCCACATTGATGGACATGATGTGAGCGGGAGCAAGTTTGGAAATGCCTTTCCAAATTGTGCGCGGCGCCGGCACATACAGAAATTGAAAATAATCTGCTAGCGCGGCGCGGTCCACGGCGCGCTCAAAGTTTGGCACGCACACGATGGCTTTCAGTTCGCTGGCAAATGCGAACACCCGCGCATCGCCTTGGCCAATCCATCCAAAATACAGCGGCTTTATGCCAATTCGGTCGCGTACCAAATGCAACATGCGTTCCAATGCATCATGCACGGCAAATGCGAACATGCCAACCGCGCGCCGCGCTGCGCCTTGCACGCCCCATGTTTCCACGGCAGCCAAAAGAACTTCCGTGTCGGAGTGTGATCGAAACGTCACGCCCAACGTGCCCAGTTCATCGCGCAACTCTTGAAAATTATAAATCTCTCCGTTGAATACCAACGTGAAGCGGCCGCTTTGCGAATGCATGGGTTGAGCGGCGGCATCCGTGCAGTCAATAATTTTTAGACGAGTGTGGGCCATTCCCACGTACGTTGGCTCATGAAACCAAATACCCGACGCATCTGGTCCGCGGTGCGCGAGTGTGTAGGCCATGTCGCGCAGAACTTCCTGGGAGTTCTTGAACGAATGTGAAGAATCTATAAAGCCCGCTATGCCACACATAAATTATATTTTCGCAATAGGTTGGGGTTTATTCGGCAGCATGCGTGCGGTTGAACGCAATATTGAGCGTGGCTTCGGGTGCCAATCACTTGCGTGTTATGCATCATTCATTGATGTTATATGCCCAACGCGCTCATTTCATTTGGTTGCCAGCCTTGAATCAAGGTGGGTATTCACTATCATGTATGAGTGCGAAATTCACTCGTGCAAATGACTGGGGCTTCTAAAGTCTTCGTGGCGGCTGCGACCGACGCGATGCTTTGTGCGGGGCTGTTGTTCTGCTCATATTTATTGCGCTACGGCGACATTCAACAAGCATGGGCGGGCAGCAAGACTCTTTTAATTTGGGCGGCGTTGTTTGGTCCAGCTTGCTTCTACTTCGCTGGTTTGTATCGTGAAATCACAAGATATATTGGTCCTATTTTCGCGGTTCGCGTGTGCAAAGGAGTGGCGTTACTCACCGCGGCGATTCTGGGCGTGGCATTTCTTCAAAGCGAATTTATAAAAACTCCTCGCACTGTCCCCGTTATTTATTTCTCCATCACCACGCTGGCGATCGGCGCCACAAGGCTTGGCGCACGTTGGTTGCTGCTGGGGCAAACTGAATATTTCAAGAAGTATCCCGTGGCCATCTTTGGCGCGGGCGCGGCTGGTATTGGCTTGCACTCCGCGCTCATTCATGGCCGCGAGCAATCCGTGGTTGCTTTTATTGATGATGATGAAAAATTACATGGAAGAAAAATTCGCAACGTGCCCGTGTATTCCAGCGAGGATCTTGAGCAAGTTTTTACCAAGCATGACATCAAGGCATTGCTACTGGCGCTTCCATCCGCAAGCCGTGCGCGTCGCTTGAAACTTGTTGAGAAAGCCACCGCGCATGGCGTGCGTGTTCTCACAGTTCCAACGTTGGCGGAACTGGATGACGGCACGGCGTCTGTTGGGCAATTGCGTCCAGTGAAAGTGGACGATTTGCTTGGGCGCACGCCGGTTGCCGCCAATGAAGAATTGATGCATCGGCACATTGCCGGGAAAAGTGTTTTGGTCACAGGCGCGGGTGGATCGATTGGTTCAGAACTTTGCCGCAAAATCGTGGATGCGGGCCCGACGCGCTTGGTTCTTCTGGATCAATGCGAACACAATTTGTATGCGATTGAAAAAGAAATCCGCCACGCAATTGCCAAGCGCGGAACTGAAATGTTGCTGGAGACCTCGCTTGGATCGGTGAACGACCGCGTGCTGCTTGAGCGTGTATTGGTGGCACAGCGAATTGAAACGGTCTATCACGCCGCCGCATATAAGCATGTGCCCATGGTGGAGAAGCATGAGACCGCTGGCGTGGAGACCAATGTATTTGGCACACTCATCGCGGCGCAAGCTGCGGTCAACGCTGGAGTGCAAGCATTTATATTTGTGTCAACGGACAAGGCGGTCCGACCCACAAGCGTCATGGGAGCTAGCAAGCGGTTGGCTGAAATGATTTTGCAATCTATGAATGACGTTTCACACGGGCGAACCGTTTTTTCCATGGTGCGTTTTGGAAATGTGCTTGGATCTTCGGGCTCGGTCATTCCGCTGTTTCAAGAACAACTTGAGCGCGGCGGTCCCGTCACGGTTACGCACGCGGAAATGGTGCGATACTTCATGACTATTCCAGAGGCGGCGCAATTGGTGATTCAAGCAGGCGCTATGGCCAAAGGCGGCGAGGTGTTTGTGCTTGATATGGGTGAGCCCGTGAAAATAATTGATCTTGCTAAGAACATGATTCGCCTGGCTGGCCGCACCCTGCGCAACGAGGACCACCCCACGGGCGAAATCGAAATTCAAATTACAGGTATGCGCCCTGGCGAAAAGTTGTACGAGGAATTGCTCATCAGCAGTAACGCCACTTCCACCGAGCATGCGTCTATTGGTTTGGCGCATGAGCCATTTGAATCTTGGAATTCGCTCGAGGCGAAACTGGATCGCTTGCAAACCGCCGTCGATCAGCGCGATGATGGAGTGGTGCGCAAATTGCTTGGCGAGTTGGTGGGCGGATACGAAACGAGTCCCGTAAAATTACGCTGAAGCCCCTCGCAATTGCGTTGATTTTTCGTTCATGCGGTTTGTCGGCGCAGCCAAGATTCCAACACAAGCAATGACCAGCGGCGAGCAAGATTTTCATTTGGCGTGGATGTTGGGCTGGCAAGCACGCCACGAAGGGCAATTCGGTTTGTGAGTTGACCAATCCGAGATTGCGCGTCAAAGAGCATGGACTCACTTAATTGCACGAGTGATTTTTCGGTGCCCGGTGAAATGTTCACATGATTGACATGCATGATTCGCGCGATCAACGGCTCGGGCAAATAGCGTCGCAGGGCGTGAACCAGCACGCTGTGATTTCTGCTGAATGATTGCGTCGGCGATTTTTGTTGGATGAACAGATTTGAATGACCAACGGGCAGTCCGGTGACGGGCGCGGATATCAACGAGGAGACTTGTTGATTGAGAAGCGGCGTGGTCACGGAGAGTGAGTTATGCGCGCATATTTGATTGAGCAATGCATTATCGGCTCGAAGCAATTCGACTGGCG
>SYAD01000019.1 GCA_005789005.1 Planctomycetia bacterium
ATGAGTTGACTTCGCGGTGATGCGCCAAGCAGGACATGGAAAGTGTTGGCCAGATGAGTATTGCGTATCTTCAAATGCCAAGCCAATATCCGCTGGATCTTTGGGGCGACCGGTGGCCAGCGCCCAGGCGAAAAATTTCCGTGGAGGTCTGAGCGCTTGCAACGCGGTGAGCGCGCCTCCCCATACGCAAAGCATGAAAATGGCGAGCGCGAACAAAAGTAAAAGCCCCCAAGGCTGCGGCATGGATTACTTGGCCTTCATCTTGCTGTCGATGTAGTTGGCGATGTGGTTGGCGATGGAATCCGCGGTGGTTCGCACCGAAGCAAGCGCGCGATCAAGTTGTGTTTGCGCGGCGGCGCGCTCGGCTTCTGTCTCAAGTTGGGGCACGTTCACGCGCACGTTCCAAGCCGCGGCGTCGGCGGCGGTGTCGGCCAATTTGGCCGCGATGGCCAAGTCGCTGATGAGGTTTGGATTGCTGGTTTTATGCAGGTTTTGCAATGATTCCAGAATTGCTCCCGCCAGAAGAACAATGGCCATTGGCGCCGCCGTGGCGGCGCGAACCGCGTCGGGTTCTTGTGCGACGCGTCGCGCATCGGTGGCGGGTAATTTCCAAAGCGCCGACAATGTTCCATATGCCGCGGCGTCCTGATCAGCCAGCGCCAGGGCTTGGCTTTGCGCGCGCTGCAAAGACTCCAACTTTTTTTTATTTTCACTTTCATGCGCCGCGAAATTTGGCTTGCCCAGCGTGTAGGCCAGCACCATGCATCCAAGCGCCGCGGCGTGCGCCGCGGTCACGGCGGCAACCGCGCCACCGCCTGGAACTGGCGCCTTGCTCGCCAGTCGATCAGCGAACTCCTTCACGGAAAGGTGCGCCAGAGTTTCGCTCATGCGCGCAACTCCGCAAGCAGCTCGCTTTGCAGAACTTGAACAAGCGATTGCACCTCAAGATCAATTTCCTCGCGGCGCAATGTGCGAATAGCGTCGCGGAACACCAGCCGCAAGGTCAAACTTTTTTTGTCGGCGCCAGTCTGCTTGCCCTTGTAGACGCCGGTGAATGACATGGATTCCAAATGCGCGGGGCGATTGTCCATCACCACGCGTTCCACTTGAGCCCATGTTTTTGCGTTGTCCAAAATCAGCGACAGGTCGCGCTCCACGCTTGGCATGTTGGGAAGCATCGCGGCGGGGCGCTCGGGCGGCCAATGCGACAAGAGTAAATCCACGGCAATTTCCGCGGCAATAATAGGTTTTTCAAGTCCCGCTGTTTGGCGCGCCGCATCCGTTAGAAACCCAATTCGCCCGATCGCCACGCCGTCCATTTCAATCTTTGCCACAGGATGCATGACCGCGTCCGAAGTTGTCGGCGTACATGTGGCGCTACGGCCAGCGATCTCATGCACAAGTCTTTCAACAACTCCCCGCAGCGCCCGGTAGCCAAGATCATCTTTCTGCACGTCCGCGATCATTCCCAACGAGACAGATTCAGGGTGTTGCTTCTTGGCGTCCAAATGAAAGATGGAAGCAATTTCAAACAAGCGCATGGATTCTGTGGCGCCTCGATCCTCATTGAGTTTGCGCGTGGCCAGCAATCCGGGCAAAATGCTGGGACGCAAGCAGGGAGTTCCACCCGCGCGCTCATCTTCAATCCGCAGAGCGGAATTTCCCGAGTGCGCGAACGCGTTCGCGGCGCTGTCGCTCACCAAGGCGTGCGTGACGCACTCCACAAAATCCATTCCAGCGAGCGTGTCGCGAACTCTCTCGGCGGCCTCCACTTTGGTGTCCGCGGCCGCGGTTCTAATTTGAATTGATTCGCCAGTGGGGACGCGCTCCAGCCCAAGCAGGCGAATCACCTCCTCGATTAAATCCACTTCGCGATCAATGTCCATGCGCTCTGGCGGCACCGAGCAGTCAATCAAATCGCCCGTGATGCGCGGGGAAAATCCAAGTGTTTGCAGTGTTTCCATCATTTCTTGATTGGAAATTTCCGCGCCCAAAATCTTGCGGCATCGATCGCAGCGCATGCTGACGGATTTCAGCGCGGGCACCGGCGCGCCGGCCTCGACCACTCCATCGCACAATGTTCCGCCCGCGGTTTGCATAATTAAATCCGCCAAGCGCTCGGCCGCAAAATCAATCGACGCCGCATGCACTCCGCGTTCAAAGCGCTTGCTGGAATCACTCATAATTTTATGGCGGCGGCTGCTATAGCGCACTTGCGATGGCTTGAACGTGGCGGCTTCAAGCACAATATCGGTGGTGGAATCGCGCACGGAGCACAGCGCTCCGCCCTTCACGCCCGCAAGGGCCACTGGTTTCTCGCCGTCGGCGATCACAAGATCGGCGGGGGACAATTCAATCGCGACAGCTTGATCGCCGAGCGGCAAAAACATTTCCTTGGCGCGCGCGCGCCGAATTTTAATTTGTCCGCCGGCAAGAGTGGACAAATCAAACACGTGGGTTGGCTGACCCAATTCAAGCAAAACAAAATTCGTGCAATCCACAATGTTGTTGCGGGGAATTTGCCCCGCGTCGCGCAAGCGGTCTTGAATCCACTGCGGACTCGGGCCGACCTTCACTCCGCGAATCACGCGAGCCGTGTAGCGCGGACACGATTCATGATCCAGATTTTCAACGCCAATGAGTGCCGCGGCGTTCTGGATTTTTTCCGCAATTTTTCCACTCGGCGCACCGGCCGCATGCGCGTGTTTGGTGATTTGCGGCGCGCGCAACACTCGCTTGGTGCGCGCGGCCAATTCGCGCGCCAAACCAAAATGGCACAAGCAATCACCGCGATTACTCGTGGTTTCAATTTCCTGCCATATGGCTCCGTCAGGCAACTCTTCGCGTCCATCAAAGTTCAAGCCCACCGACGTCAGAGCATCGGCTTGCTCCTGCGCCGTCGCAGGTCGATCCAAATAATCATTGATCCATCGCACGCTTGTCCGCATGGGTTCAAAGGGTAGCGAACGTGGTCTTGGTACGCTGCCCCCATGAAAATTGCGCGCGCATTTTTATTCACGCTTCTCGCCGCAACCGCCATGACGACGGGTTGCGCCGCGCCCTCGCCGGATCCATTGGCAACGCCGCTGGAATTGACTTTTGATGTGACCATTCTCAAAGGGGAGAAAGTTCCATTTCGCACGCAGGCGTGGCTTCAACCAGGCAAGATGATTCTATTTCCCGATGGAACTTTGCTGGCAGATTTTGGACCAAGTGTGAACACCCGCGTTCGTCCAGGCGTTGCGCGCGTGCTGTATCAGCGTCAGGTGTTTGAAATGTGGGACGTGGCAAAAAAACTTGGATTCGCGGATCCCGCGCTCTCGAATTACAGCGCCAATCCATACTTGGTTGAGGCGCAACCCAACGAAATTGTTTACGTGATGACTTTCGCGCAAAATAATGATCGCTGGACATTTGTAAATCGATTCGAGGGCACGGGTGAGCCCGATCCCGCGAGTGAAGTGTGGGTCAAGATCATGACGCAAGCGGCTTTCGCCACGGATTTGGTCGTGGATGCTGACTTGCCCATTCGTTACGACTTTGGTCCGGATCCTTATGCGTGGTTCAAGCCGCCTGTGAAATAATATATTCACAATCATGGCTGACCCATTTCAATTTATGCGAAGTGTTTCCACAATGTCCGTCATGCGTTGGATATTGCAATTGATGCATGAGAAATTGCGCGTGGCGAAATTACGCCGCGCTCGTTTGTGCGCGTGGAGTATTTATGCCCACGCATTGTTCGCGGCAACTGCGTTGTTACAAGGCTGCGCTTCGAACATTCCTTCCGCCGATACATCGCCCGTGGCGGGTTGGCGATTTCAAATCGCCATGAAATTTCCCAGCCAGCAGCGCTACGAACTTTTTCGCATCACTCCCACGGGGGAAATTCAATATGGCGGCGGCATGAGCGCAATGAATGACTACACAACATGGGAGACGGCGCTCACTCCGGAGCAAGCCAGTGAATTTGTGGCGCTGGCGGATTCACTTTCATGGATCAAGCAGGTGCCAAAGGAAACTGGCGACGACAAGACCGAGCCGGTGTTTGTTGTGAAGTACCAACAGCACGGTGGGAGCGAGCGCAATTTCGCAATTCGTGGCAACACGCCCGAAACAGATAAGGTGATCGCATTCATGAAAAACCTGACGCAGCGGCGCTTTCAAAGCACTTTACAAAAACTTCCCGAGGCCACAGAGAAGCCAAAAGCTTCCGCAACTCCCGCACCAGTCACGCCACCATCGTCGCCGGCAAGTGCGCCGACAACCGCAACTCAACCAACACAAACACCAGCACAAACGCCCGCAACTCAACCAGCCACAACCCCAACACAAACCCCAACACAAACCCCAACACAAATACCTCCGAATAAATCTCCTTCAACACAAACGCCGCGGACCTAGGATCGCCCATGTCGCCAATTGTTGGAATTGATCTTGGAACAACTCATTCGCTCGTCGCCATTTGTGACGAAGCGGGACCGCGCGTGTTGCTGGATGAGCAGGGGCGAGCTCTGCTTCCAAGCGTGGTGCGATTTCTTGAGGGCTCAAAGACAAGCGTGGGTTGGCAAGCTAAAAATCAAGCCGCGCAATTCCCCCACGCCACCATCGCAAGCGCGAAACGTTTCATGGGCCGTGGATTTGCGGAGTGCTCAGACATTGCGGCGGAACTGTCCACGCAACTTATGCAAGGTCCGCGCGGACTCGCCGCTTTCAATATTCGCGGCGCCGCGATCACGCCCCAAGAAGTGGCCGCCGTGGTGCTGGCGGAACTTCGCCGCATTGCCGAGGCGCGCCTTCACACAACAGTCACGCGCGCCGTGATCACCGTGCCCGCCTATTTTGACGACGCGCAACGCCAAGCCACCCGCGACGCCGCGCGTTTGTGCGGATTGACCGTGGAGCGAATTGTGAATGAGCCAACGGCCGCCGCGCTGGCCTATGGAATTGGAAACCGAAACGCATCGTTGGGCAAAGCCGCCGCTGTTGATGGCGCCGCCAACGCGGGCGGGGAAACCGTGGCCGTGTACGACTTGGGCGGCGGCACTTTCGATATTTCCATTTTGCGCATCGAGTCCATGGACGCCGCGAATCCAACCATGGGCGACGCGTTCCAGGTGCTGTCCACCCGCGGCGACACGCGTTTGGGAGGCGACGACTTCGATCAACTGATCGCGCTGTGGACGCAAACTGAAATCAAAAATGAATTGAACATCGCCGACTTCACCGCAAGTGACATCACCACCATTCGCATGATGGCCGAGCACGCCAAGCGCGCGCTTTCAGAGCAGCAGGAAACTGCGATTGAAATTCAATTTGACGCCGGCATGAAATTGCAAAGTTGCGTGGTGATTGATCCGCGCGCCGCGCCAGTGGCAACGCCCACGAATGCCAACCACGTCTTTCGCCGTCAACTCACGCGCGCGCAATTTCAGAACATGATCGCGCCGTTGATCGCGCGCACGCTTGAGGCGTTCACCCACGCGCGCGCCGATGCCGGAACTACGGCGGGCAACATCAAGATTGACCGCGTTGTTCTGGTTGGCGGCTCCACGCGCATTCCATATGTGCGCGCGCAAGTCGCCGCGCACACCGGCCTCACTCCCTACACCGCGCTTGATCCCGATCAAGTGGTGGCTCTTGGCGCCGCGGTGCAAGCCAGCATTTTGGCGGGCGCGCGCACGGATTTGCTGCTGCTGGATGTGATTCCACTCAGTCTTGGAATTGAAACCCAGGGCGGCGCCTTCGCAAAACTCATCGTGCGCAACAGCGCCATTCCTTCGCGCGCCACGGAAATGTTCACCACTTCCAAGGACAACCAAACCGGCGTGTTGATTCACGTGGCGCAAGGCGAGCGCGAAATGGTCGCCGATTGCCGCAGCATCGCGCGCTTTGAATTGCGCGGACTTCCCGCCATGCCCGCCGGCATTCCTCAAGTGGAGGTTGAATTTCTGGTCGATGCCAATGGCGTGTTGAATGTGTCCGCCGTGGAGCGTCGCAGTGGAATGCGCGCCGCCATTCAAGCCGCTCCAAGTTACGGATTAACCAGCGCCGAAGTGGAGCGCATGGAGCGCGACAGCGTCACGCACGCTCGCTCCGACATGCATCGCCACCGCGTGACCGACTTGGCGGTGAACGCGCGCCTGGATGTGAAGTGGATTGGCGAGGCACTGGCGCGCACGCAGGCCGCGCTTGAGCCGGCGTATGTGCTGCAACTGCGGGAAATGTTGCGTCAAATTGAATCCATGTGCGCCCAAGCGGAGACCGATCCAATGGCCGCCAACGCCGACGCGTTGCACAAAGCCAAGGAGCAACTTGATCGACAAAGCGTGCGTTTGCACGAGACTTCCATCGCCCAAAGTTTGCGCGAGATGCGTGTCACGGCAACTCCCAAGACAATTTCCTGAATAAAACTTTTGCAAAATGATTGAAAGTTTTTATCGCTTTTCAGGTTGACTCACGTATAGTGCACGTGCCAAATGGCGAGCGACTCAGGTGAGTCGCAAAGGAGATTCAACGAGTTGACGAAGCAGGCTATTCCCCAAGTTATAAATCCGGTTCACTCACCTATCGCAACAGCAGTCACTGCGCCACCAATTACGGGCGCCAATGCAACCGTGACAACTCCAAGCGAGTTGCGCCCAATGCGCGCTCCCAAAACTTCGCCTGATCCAGTGTGGACCACGGAAGATTCCGTCGACCTGTACAACGTGCGCGGTTGGGGCAAGGGCTTCTTCGATGTCAATGCCAAAGGCAATGTTGTGGTTCTGCCAACTCGCACGCCCGGCGCCGAAATTGATTTGCACAGCGTGGTCGAAGGTCTGCGCGAGCGCGGTCTCAAGACGCCAGTGTTGGTGCACTTCAGCGATCTTTTAGAAAAGCGCTTGAACGATATTCACCAGGCGTTTGCCAACGCCATCAAAGAGCACAACTACAAGGGCGAATACGTTGGCGTGTATCCCATCAAGGTGAATCAGCAACGACGCGTGGTGGAGGAAATTCGCCAATACGGAATGAAGCTTGGATTTGGCCTTGAAGTGGGCAGTAAGCCGGAACTTTTGGCCGTGCTTGGAATGACCAGCGACACGCCCGAGCGCTTGATCGTCTGCAACGGTTTTAAAGAGGCGCGCTACATCGAGTTCATCACGCTGGCCGCCAAACTTGGTCGCACCATTATTCCGGTCATTGAAAATCTCACGGAGCTCAAGCTGATTGTTGAGTACGCGGAGCGTTATCAAATTCGTCCGCGCATTGGTGTGCGCGTGAATCTCAGCACGCCGGGCGCGGGTCGTTGGCGGCATTCCAGCGGCGCCAAGGCCAAGTTTGGTTTAAGTTTCAGCGAAGTGCTTGAGGTGCTTGAATATCTGCGCGCCCGCGGCATGGAGGAATGTTTCGAACTTTTGCATTGCCACATGGGCAGTCAAATTCACGAGGTTCGCCAAGTGAACGCCGGCGTGAACGAACTCGTTCGCACCTATGTTCAGCTTGCCAAGTTGGGCGCGGGCATGAAGTACCTAGATGTCGGCGGCGGCATGGGCATTGATTACGACGGCAGCCAAACCAGTTTCGAGTTCAGCACCAATTACACGTTGCCTGAATACGCGGCCACGGTTGTCTACCGCGCCATGAGCGTGTGCGATGAAGAAGGCGTGCCGCATCCAATCATCGTCACTGAAAGCGGCCGCGCCATGGTTGCGCAGCAAAGCGTGTTGATCTTTGACACCATCACCGCGGATCGACCTGATCGCACGCGCATTCCAAACGAGTTGCCGGCGCTCAAGCCAGGCGAAGATGAAATGCCGCGTCCCTTGCTTGAGTTGTTCGACACCTACAAGAACATCACCGAGCGCCGCTTGATTGAGCAATATCACGACGCTTGCGAGGCGCGCGACGAGTCCAGCCGTTTGTTCAGCCTGGGCTACATGAACTTGGAGCATCGCGCGTTGTGCGACGCGATTTATTGGGCCACATGCGCCAAGATTCGCGACAAGTGCCGCGAGTTTCATGAGACTCCCGAGGAGCTTGAGGATCTTGAGAGTTTGCTTAGCGACACCTACTTCGGCAACCTGAGCATCTTCCAAAGTCTGCCCGACATTTGGGCTATTCGCCAGCTCTTTCCAATTTTGCCAATTCACCGCTTGAACGAGAAGCCAACGCGCAAGGCCACCATCGCCGATATCACGTGCGATTCAGACGGCCGCGTAGATCGCTTTGTGGATTCCCGCGACGTGAAAAAGTTTGTCGAGCTGCATGAGTTTGATGAGAACCAGCCGTATTACATTGGCGCATTCTTGGTTGGCGCATATCAAGAGACGCTGGGCGACCTTCACAATTTATTCGGCGACACGCACGTGGCGCACGTGAAGTACGACGGCAGTGGCAATTGGTGGATCGATGAAATCATCGAGGGCGACGCGGTGCGCGATGTGCTTTCATATGTGCATTACGACGTGAACACGCTTCTGGCGCAAGTTCGCCGCGAATGCGAGAAGGCCGTGCGCCTGAAGCAAATGACCGCCACGGAAAGTCAGTCGTTGGTTCGCATTTACGAAAGCGGTATCAACGGCTACACCTATTTGGAGCGGGATATTCCTTCAACCGAAGGCTGATCGCCGCGTTGTTTCAATACAAAAATAAAACCGCCCGCTATGCACGCGGGCGGTTTTTATTTCTACCTCGGTTTGCGGCGCGGACTTCAACCAAGCAAATGCTTCATGCGCATGCCGGCGCGCAACAAGTGAAACCCGCTGAAGATCAATTGCACCCCAAAGAAAATGGCGAACACAAATATGGCGATGCCGGGCGAGAACAACATCGCCGCGCCCGCGCCCAAAGTAAGAAGGCCGTTGAGCAGCAGCAATCCCCAATGCATTTTTCCGGACAAGCCCAGCGCGGTGACCACTTGAAAAATGCCGGTGACCACGGTGAACGCGCCCAGCACTTCAGTCAGCGCCATTAATCCTTGGGCGGGTGTGAACCACAACACCGCGCCAATCATGATGGACAAGAATGGTCCAAGAAAAACCAGCAAACTATGTTGCGCGTTGCCCATGGATTTCAGCGCCGCGAACAATCCAACCGCGCCCACGGCCACCAAGCACAATCCAAACGCCGCCGCGAAAGTGAACGCCGCCAGAAATGGCACGGCCACCAGCGCGAGTCCGCCAACCACAAGCAGCGCTCCGTTGAGAGTGACCACGCCCCAGTGCGAGTTTTGTTGATTTGTGAGGGAAGTCATTGTGTGTATGTCCTTGAGTTGAGGTGGATTGATGTTGTAAACGAGTGCAAATCCACTCTACCTCTTGCGCGCGTTTCTTGCGCTAAGAAAATGCAAAGCATTGTGGGTGCAAGCAATGGTGCAAGCAAGAGTGGAAAGGAATCCCTTTGTCTGATAGCGTTGAAGCCATGAACCAAATTCAACATGACACGAATATTGTGGCGCGGCTTGACCGCGTGGAACGATCGCTCACCCGAGTTCGCGGAACAAATCTTGTGCTCATCGCGGCGCTTGCCGCGCTTGTTGTCGGTGGAGCAAACGCGCCGCAAGACACGATGAGCGTGCGTCGATTGGCCGTGGTGGACGCCAGCGGCAAAGAGCGTTTGGTGCTCAACGGTGAAGATGACAACAAGGCCGCTGGTCTTGCTTGGTACGACGAGGAAGGCTTTGTCCGTCTTTCCGCCAAGACTTATCCAAGTGGCCAATCAAGTATCCAGTGCTTGGACAACAAAGGTCAAAGTCGCATTGCGCTTACCACTCAAACCAGCGGTGAAAGCAGCGTTCAGTGGCGCGACATGAACAACAAGTTGCGCATTGGCGCATCCACCAAGCCCAACGGCGAGGCGCTGATGCTTTGGATGGCGGCAAACGGCAAGCAGCAAATTAAGATCTACACCGACGAGAACGGCGTGGCCAAGTTCAACTCTGGCGGTTGATGTGATCGCAGATTATTTTTTTGCCGCGGGCATGAACCGAGCAATCAACTCGTTCGCGGCTTGATCCACAGCGCTTTGGGCTTTCTTGCCGCCTTGGTTGCAGGCCACAAGCACGCCGCAATCTTTCAAGGGCGAAAGCCATACCACGCAGTAATTGAAAGTATTTGTGCCCACGTGAAACAGCGTTCGGCCGCCCGCCCAATCACGATTGGGCCGCATCCAACCGCCGGCATATCCAAATCCGTCCGCAGGCACTTCGCCAGCAAGTTCGTGCAAGTATTCCAAGGTTTGCGGCTTCAGCAGTGGAGGCGTTGGCTGATGTCCCAAATGCATCAGGCAGAATTTCGCCCAGTCAGTCATGTTCATATGGATGCGTCCCGCGGCGGTGATGGCGGCGGGGCTGTCCACAAAGTTTGGCAGTCCCGTTTGAATGTGCGGATAGGGCGCGCTTAATTTTTGCGCGTTACCCGCGTTTCCAAATCCAGCGCTGGTGAGTCCAAGCGGGGTGAAAACTTTTTCCTGCATCAATTGTTCATACGGTGTGTTGGTGATTGTCTCGGCGATGTAACCAAGAACGGCGTACCCGGCATTTGAATAAACATATTTCCCAACAGGCGCTTGCGCCGCTTGCATCAGGACGGCCTCCGCATACACGCGCCGTTGCTGCGCGGCCGAACCTTTGGCGTGTTTGGCGGCCTCCCAAACTTCAGTGGGTCCATGCGCGCTCAATCCGCCTCGGTGGTGCAGCAGTTGATCAATTGTCACGCTGGCGTAGTCAGGCGTGATGCCGCTTATTTCGCGGCCAATTAAATCACCAATTGTGCTGTCCCATTTCAATTTGCCCTCATCCACCAGCACTCCAATCATGGTGGCGGTGAGCGCTTTTGTGCATGTTCCAAGGTGAAATGGATCGTCGCGCAGAATGAGATCGGGCATGTCTCTCTTGCGGACACCAGCCTGGCCCACGCCCAGAATTTTTCCACCAACAATCACGGCGGCAGCCATGCCGGGCATGCTTTGGGTTTTCAACGCGGCGTCCAGGATTTTTGAAATGTCCGTGTCTACCAAGGTGGAGTCGGCGGAGTTTGGGCTGCTTGGAACTGTTGGCGTGAGTGTGGTTGGCGAAGATTGCGCCACGTCACTCGTTGTGGAAGTTGGCGATGTGGTGCTTGTGGTTGTTGAACCCGTGGGCGCGGCTTGGTTGGACTTGTTTGCGGGCAGTAGATTTTTATTCGCGGGGTTGGCGCTTTGCGCCACGACAAATGTCATTGCACCGGCGCCAACAATCGCCGCAATCAAAAGAATCACAACGTTCCGCGCGGAATTTTTGGTGATGGGTTTCTGTTGCGGATTATTTTTCATGGGCATGGGTCACCATGAATAATGTACAGAAAGTCATTCGCGGCGAATGGATTTCAATCCTGATTGCGGTCGGCGCAAGTGATGCACATTCAATTATGGATGCGCGGTGGTAGGCGCTGGTTGTGGATGGTTGGCCGCCAAGGAACAATCCAATTCAGGCTTGATAGCGGTCGCCCACATTGCGTAGCCCTTTTGTGAAAAATGCAGCAGGTCCGGCATGTTTTCTAGATCGATCGTTGCGTCGGCGCGCAAAAATTGATCGCCCACGCGCACAAATCGCGCGTGTTCCGGCCATACGCCTTGCGCAAGTTCCGTGTTGATCTGTGCAATCTTGGCGCGCGCGGAATCTGTCGGCTCGCCGCGTGGAGGAATGTCCAACACCAAAATCTCCGAGTAAGGACATTGTTGATGGATCAGCTCGGCCACGGCGCGAATGCCAGCGACAATGTCATCAGCGCTGTCATCGTAAATATTGTTGGTGCCAATCATGACCACCACAACTTTGGGTTTAATCGCACTTAATGGCGCTTGCTCAAGCCGCCACAACACATGTTGCGTTCGATCGCCACCCACGCCCAAGTTTGCCGCACTGCGCAAACCAACCAACGATTGCAATTGCTCGCGCGCGCCTTCCCAACCCTCCGTGATGGAGTCGCCAATCAACACCACTTGCGCGTGGCTGGTGTTGGCGCGCTCAAGCACAAGATTTTGTCGCCAATGCGCGCCGGTCTCGCGTGAGACTGGTGTGATGGTTTCGGGGTGAGTTGCAGGTGATTTCGCGATTTGAATGTCTGCTGGAACTTTTGCTTTAGGTTGAACTTCAGGTTGCATTTCAGGTGGAATTGACGCGGATTGAATTTGCTCTTGCGCTTGCATGTGTGTTGCTTCAGTTTGAGGTGTGGTGGGCTCCACCGGCACCGCCGCGGATGGTTCTGCTGATTGTTCCGCACTTGGTTCAATCGATGGCGCGCTGGATTGAGCAACAGAATCGGCTGATTTCTTCGCAGTCGGCTCGATGAGTGCGGTTACAACTGGTTGCGATTTTTTAGCCGCGACAGACGTGCTTGCACCAGCGTTCGCATTGTCCGTCGCCAATTCCGGTGATCGCACCTTTGTCTGCGGCGGTTGTCGCGGCGCGGCCTTGGGTACTGGCGTGTAGGCGCCCGCGCATCCCGCGCCAATTGCAATCATCAACACGGTTGCATTTATAACCGGGCAGGCATTCATCAAGGAAATAATTCGCAATGTTGAAATGGTTTTCATAATGTGCCGTCCGTATGTATGGCGCGCTTGCATGTCAGTTAGATTAATGCGAGTGGTGCTGCCGCTCAATCACCAAAGAGGCGTTCAAATAATTCTGCGCCGCATCGCCGCGTTGGTACGTTGAAGGCTCAAAGCGATATTTCCAAACACCCATAGTGCCAGCGTTGGAGTTGCGCTCATGGTGGCCCCACAAATTCTGCGCTTCTATGCGCCTCACAATCTCCTCTATATATGGATGGCGCCGCGCCGGATTAGTGCGAGTAGTGGTGGGGTACAGATGCAACGACCCGCGGGTCACGCGCATTAAATCAATCACCGCCGCAATGTGCCACTCCAATGTGAAAGTAGAATTTGGAAGAATGCCGCCCGAAGCAGGATCGCTGTATGTCACCAGTAAATGCGCGCTGAATGTGTGGTCAAACTCGCCGTCGGCAAATGGCAGCGTGGGCAAACTCGCGTTGATGTATCGCACGCCAGCGCGGTCCGCTTCATAGTCGGGCAAAAACAATTCCAGAGCAGCGCGCTTGTTGTCCGCGTACGCCTGCAAATCCAAATCGCTGTACGCGCCTTCATACGTCGCCATGGACTTCACGGTGTAGGCAATGTCGTCCTCACTGCGCTGGCGCAATTCATTCGCGCCATGCACATACAAAGGATCAACGCCAACAGCGTCAACGCCAACAGCGCACGCCTGCGCCACAAATGAACTTGGTCCAGACGGGCAATCCAGAACGCGCTTGCCCTTGAGTGATTCCAGCGTCACGCCAAACATGGCTTCATAATCCGCAGCAAGGCGGCCAAAGAATTGCATGCGATCTAGAATGAGAGTGGGCTTGCTCACAAAGGCATTGTGACCATTTCAAGCGGGTCGTGTGCGGGTTGGTGAAGTGGCAGTGCCGCGTATTGAAACACAAATTTTCAAATAAAAAGCCCCCGAGTTTTGCAACTCAGGGGCTTTGGGACTTTCACCGCCGCGTGCGTTTTACACGGCAGTGGATGCGAATATAAATTTAGTTCCGTCTACGGCGACCAACCACAAGGCCAGCAAGACCAATCAAAGCCGCCGCGCCTGGAGCGGGCACCACAACATCGCCAATCAACATCATTTGAATATTTGGGTTGTTGCCTTCTCCGTCAAGGGTGGTCACATACGCATTGGTGCCAACCTTGAACGTGGTGTTCACGCCGTCATATGTGAAATTATTCTCAATGCTGTAATACGCGCTGTTGTAGGAGTATTCCACACTGCCCGCGTTGCCCGTGCCACTTGCGCTCCACAAGCCAGCCATGACAACAGTGCTGTTAAAGGTGCCGCCTTCTGAAACGCCACCAGCTCCGCCGCCATTAAACACGAGCGCCGCGTGCAATTGACCATTGCGCACCACTTGCGTTTGTGAAATGAAAGAATCATTTCCAGGAGTGGCTCCAGACACAGCGCCGCCGTCGTAGGCAAATCGCCAAGTTGAATTTAAATTCGAGCCGCCAAATGTCAGCGTGTAGGGCGATTCATAGAGACCATCCGCAGGGACATACGCTGGCTCGGAGAAATTGAGCGTTGCGTCTCCAGCGATGACCGATGCCGAGACATTTTGAAAGTTCGACTTATATGAAAAGAATTCAGTTTGAACGTCGCCAACGGCCGACGCTTGAACACTCAAAAGATTTTCATAGCCGTAATGAGCGCTACCGAACGTTCCGCTTGTGCCTGTAAGCGTGGTGCGGGTAATCCGCTGCGGCTGAGTAATCACAGCGAAGGTGTTGCTAGCCAACATGAATGCAAGGGAGGCTGCCGCTAATGAAATGCTGCGGTTCATGCAATTGCAAGATGAAACAATGTGGCTTGTAGTTGAACTATTTTGAAACGATGTTGTGACCATAATAAAACTCCGAGTCGAAAGACTCAAAATAATCACCAAACCATATTGAAATGGTGGCAATCCCAAACGACAGAAACGCCTGCCAACGTGGCTAAATCGGGTTACTCAACGTGAGTAAATCAAATTGGGAAGTGATGCGACCGCAGTACAAATTGCGTTTGTAACCGCTGCCCACATCAGGGAATCAATTCAATTTTTTAGAACCTTTTACCAATCCATCCAATTCATTCATTTCTTGACGAAACGAACTACTCAGTGAACATAATGCGGACTTTGAACAGGTCAAATGAAATGATTGGGAATTTCAAACTTAAATTTAATACCCTTGATTTCATGGCGGAATCAAAGATTTCCGAGATTTATTTAAAAGATATCTTGGCGATCTCTCTTGGCGTGCCAAAGACTCCATAAATAAACTAGCCAAATAAAAAGCCCCCAAGTTTTGCAACTCAGGGGCTTTGGGAATTTCACCGCCGCGTGCGTTTTACACGGCAGTGGATGCGATATTTAAATTAGTTGCGTCGTCGGCGAGTGGCCACAAGACCAGCAAGACCGATCAAAGCAGCCGCGCCTGGGGCGGGAATTGCATTTGCGGTGACTGTGATTTCTTGTTGACCGTATGTAGTTTCACCAGAGAAAGCAGTGATCAAGATCTTCCAATCGCCGACGTCATTGGCTTGACCGCTGCATCCGGGAAGGTAGCCGACGTTCCAATTCTGCTGCCAAGCGGGGTTGCCAGCCGAGAAGTCGGTGCCGACATCTTGCGAAGCAACGACTGTCGAAACCTGCCCATTGGGACGCGTGATCTGCATGTTCATGCTGATGGCGCCAGTTGCTGGACGTAAGCCATCGAGCGTGATGCTCCAGGTGAAGCCCCAACTGGTAGCGCTGTTGGCAGGGAGTCCGGCCCACCAATTTGGCTTGTCGACTGCCACACCTGCAAGAGCGGAGTACGCACCGGTTGTGCTATTCACGTTCAGCCACGAGCCACCGCCATAGAGCGACGAAACGGTGCTCGAACCAGCTGGCATGTTTCCGTTGCGGTATTCGTGCGCCTTGATGCCGATCAAAAGCTGCGCGCTGCTTGGACCTGAGCTGGTGTTCATGTAATAACCGTCATTACCAACGCCAGTGCCCGAAGTCATGGCGATCGGTGTGCCACCAAATTGCAGTTGACCAACGCCGACTGGTGTCGCGCTCGCTGGAGCAGCAATGAAAGCGGTTGCGCAAATGGATGAGAGAATTGTTGTAGATACAAGTGTTGTGTGTCGCATAGTAAAACTCCTTGAGTCGTAAGATTCAAATAATCACCAAGCCATTTTGAAATGGCGGTAATTCCAAACGGCAGAAAACGCCTGCCAGCGGTGAGATTGAAATAGCTCAACGTGAGCAATTTCAATCTAGCTTTTCTTATGTGGTTTGAAACCGCACAAAAATTGCCCCGATGTGGAATGGATTTGTTGGTTGCCGTTCCCACAGCTTGCAACATTTCTTCTTCCATAGATGTAAACGAAAAAAACACATGACCTTGATCAAGCAATATG
>SYAD01000202.1 GCA_005789005.1 Planctomycetia bacterium
CAAGGGAAAAGCCACCGACGAAGAAGTGGTCGCTTGGTTGGCCAACACCGAGCCAACGGATTGGAAACCAAGTGCGCAATCCAAGCCAACCGATTGGGCGCAAGCATGGGCGAATGACATTCTTCCAATGTCCACGCAAGCCCACGAACGCTTGGAGTTCACCAATGTCACCATCAAAAACGAAAGCGCGTCTGGCGACGCCACGGAAAAGAAAATGCCTGACGGTATTTCCTACACGGAGTGGTCGGGTCAACGCACGCAAGAAGAATTGCACAAAGCTGGTTGGCGCCTTGCGGAGATAATTGAAGCCAGCTTGAATACTAAAAATTCACAAGCCCAGAAACCTGACTCTAAAAAATAATACATTCATTTCCAGACCCGCGCCGCGGCTTTCACTTCACGGCGACATGGGCGCGTACAACATTTGATCGCGCTGATCGGCGGCTTGCTCCGCCAGTGGATCTTGCTCGCCCAGCGCGGTTGCCAAATCCGCGGCCAACACGGACGCGCTTCCCTTGGCGCGCTCAATTTGACCGGTCTGTCGCAAGCAATCAACGCGGTCCATAGCCACCAACGCCAACACTTGCAGACGCCACGGAGCCACACGTTTTTCACGTAGCCATTGATTGATATCAAAGCCCTCAAGCGCTTGGTTGTACAACTTGATGGCCGTTGCGCAATCACCACGCATCTTGGCCAACGTGCCCAACGTAGCCAGTGGTAATTGCGGATCTTGCAATGTTTTTAAGGTGATTCCAGCCTCCACAGTGGCGCGCAATCGAGCCTCCAAATCTGGAATTTGATCGTTGGCGCCAGCCGTGCCCGCGATGCGAATGGCTTGCTCAAGCGCCAACGCCTCCTTCATTTGCGCGGGACCAGGTTTGGCAAAACATGCCAACATGATTTTTGATTCATCCCAAGACTCTTGCAACTTGCCCATGGCAAGAAGCGCCTCGATCTTCATTCTGCTGCGATCAATAGACACGGCGCCACATGATTGCGCATCAGCAAGCGCCGCTTCTGTGGTGGAGAGCCACGCCAACATCCCTTCAGGTCCGGCTTGGCAATATTCAATCCGCATCAACATGTTTCGCAACACGTCCACTTGCGCGGCTGACACACCATCACTAATTGCCCTCTCAATCGCCAAGCTCATTTCTATCCGCGCTTGCGCAGCGTTGCCCTCCTCCAGTAACTGCACCGAATTTTTCACATCCGCTTGATATGCCTCTAGTTTTTTTTCTTGCGCTGAAGAAGGCGCGCCCACGGTTGGGGGAATTTCGGTGGCGGGAATCGAGGCGGCTGTCGGCGTAGTTTCGGCAATCGCCAACACCTCGGCGGGCGTGGCGCCACGAACAATTTCGGGCCGCTGGATTATTTGCGGGGTAACGGGGTCTTTTCCAATCACAATTGAAATGCCGTAGATCAATGCGATTGCGGCAAGAATCAACACGGCCAGCTTGGCTAGAAATGTGGCGCGCATTAAAATTGCCTGAGAAATCGCGCGTCATTCTCATACAACCAGCGAATGTCGGAGATGCCGTGGCGACGCATGGCGATGCGTTCCACGCCCAAACCAAACGCGTAGCCCGACCACACTTCAGGGTCGATGCCCACGGATTCAAACACGGCCGGATCCACCATGCCGCAGCCGCCCAACTCCACCCAGCGCCACTCGCCCTTGATCTTCATCTTCATATCAACCTCGGCGCTTGGCTCCGTGAATGGAAAGAAACTTGGACGCATCCTGACTTCTGCTTCCGGACCAAAGCACGCGCGGGCAAATTGCCAAAGCGCGGTCTTCAAGTCAACCATGGAAACATTTTTGTCCACGCACAAACCTTCCACTTGATGGAACATGGAGAAGTGCGTGGCGTCATGCGTGTCTGGCCGATACACGCGCCCCACCGCCACGATCTTGAGCGGCGGCTTTTCTTTTTCCATGGTGCGAATCTGCACGGTGCTGGTTTGCGTGCGAAGCAATCTGCGAATACCGCCCTGCTCCGCCATATAAAAATTGTCCGTCCCCTCGCGCGCAGGGTGCCCCTCTGGAATATTCAGCGCGGTGAAATTGTGCCACTCGTCCTCCACTTCAGGACCCTCGGCCACTCGAAATCCCATGCGCCCAAAAATATCAACGATGTCGGCGATGGTTCGCGTGAGCACGTGGCGCCGCCCAATGCCCGCGGGCAAACCTGGCTCCGTCATGTCAATCTCGGGGGCAGTGTCGGCGGCGCCGGCGGCTTTTTTTTGCGCGAATGTGGCGTCCAACTTTTGCTTCATGGCGTTGAGCTGCTTGCCCAGCGCTGGCTTTTTATCTTTTGGCGCGGAGCGAAGCGCCTCCATCATGGCTCCAACACGGCCCGAAGTGCCAAGCCATGCAATGCGCCACGTCTCCAATTGCGCCGAGGTTGTCGCGGCGTTCAGCGCCGCAAGCGCCTCTTGTTCATGTGTGTCGATAGATTCAAGCACGCGCAAAGTTTAGCGATTTTGCGCATGTCAAGCGTGATGCGTTTGCCAAGATCAACTCACCTGCATTTATAGCCAAGCCCGTAGGCAATGTGCGCACGGTATGCGAAGAGCAAGAAACTTTATTGGGCGAGTACTGCTGCATGCTTTGGCGCAAAATGAACGTCGTGGCCCAATGCGCTAGCGCATAAAATTAAATCATTTTCACCAAAATTTTTGCGGCGGCAATTTGCGAAAGCGTGACCGGCTTTCCACGAGCGGCGCGCACCACCAATGATGCGGATTGCGGGCTGACGCTTTGCACCACCAAATTCACGCCAGGCATAAATCCACTGTCGGCCGCAAACTTTAAGAACGAGCGGTTCTGATCCTTGATCCGAACAATACGCACACGCTCACGCGCGCGACATTTCGCCAATGGCTTGCTGCGCGCCTCGGAAACATTTCCAGCGGCATCAGGGATGGGATCGCCATGCGGATCCGTTGAAGGCCGTCCCAAAAAATGATCAAGCCGATCCAGAATGCGCGGGGACAACGCATGCTCCAGTCGTTCGGCCTCCTCGTGCACATCGGCCCAATCCAGTTTCAATATGCGCACCAGAAATGTCTCAATCACGCGGTGGCGCCGCATCACATCGAGCGCGATCTTGTTGCCCTTGGCGGTCAACGCAATTCCGCTGTAGGGCTCGGCCTTCACCAAGCGCGCTAGTGAAAGCCGCTTGATCATGCTGGTGGCGGTGCCTTTGGTCACGCCCAATTCCTGCGCCAAGCGCGCGACACCGGCTTCGCCACTGGGCGATTCCCGGCACAATGCGTAGAGAGCCTTGATGTAATTTTCAACGGTTTCCGTGGCCATTTGATCACATGCTAGCGAACGTCACGCAGTGGGCAACAGACGCACGCCCCACGCGACTCAATTTATGTTGGATTCCAAGAGCGTAGAAACTGTTTGAGAGTCAATTTAATTAAAGTTTGAGTAGTCAAACTTTTTTGCTAGACTCTTTCCAAGAACTGTTGCGCTTGCATTCGCCAACATTCACGCATATCGAACCCTAGCCGCCACACCATGATCACGCCTCGCCCAAATACATCCACCGCTTGGCGCACAAAGAGCAACGCTCATTCCTTGCCCGAGGCCTACGCCACAGTGCCCGTGCCCAGGCACGGCTCGCGTTGGCGAAAATTATTCGCGTTCAGCGGTCCCGGACTCATGGTGGCCGTGG
>SYAD01000203.1 GCA_005789005.1 Planctomycetia bacterium
CGGCGCCAAGGTCACCGACATTGTGGTGTTGGTCATTGCCGCGGACGACGGCGTCATGCCGCAAAGCGTTGAGAGCATCAACCACGCCAAGGCCGCGGGTGTTCCGATTGTTGTGGCGCTGAATAAGATTGATAAACCAGAAGCCACGGAGAAAAATATCCAGCGCATCAATGGACAGCTCGCCGAGCACGGATTGAATCCAGTTGAGTGGGGCGGTTCAACTGAAGTCATCAAGACAAGCGCGGCCAAGAACACGGGCATTCAAGAATTGCTGGATGTGCTTGATTATCAGGCGCAATTGCTTGGTTTGAAGGCGGATTACAAGGGTTTGGCGCAAGGCACCGTGCTTGAGGCGCAGCTTGTGGAAGGCCGCGGCGCCGTCGCGCGCTTGATCGTGCAAGAAGGAACTTTAAATCGCAGCGACTTTGTTGTGATTGGCCGCGCCTTTGGTCGCGTGCGTGATCTTGTCAACGACAAGGGACAGCGCGTTGACTCTGCGGGGCCAAGCACGCCGGTTGCCATCAGCGGCATTGACATGATGCCCGACGCGGGCGACAAATTCTTCTGCGTGAAAAGTTTGCCCGACGCGGAGGACGCCGCGCATGAGCGACGTCGTATTGAGCGCGAACGCGAACTTGCGGCGCCAAAGATCACGCTTGACAACATCTTTGAGCACATGGGCAAAGAGCAAGTGAAGGAACTTGGTCTTCTTGTGAAGGCCGATGTGCAAGGCAGCATGGAAACGTTGCGCACAGTTCTGGGCAAGATCAAGACTGACGAGGTCGCGGTGAATGTTCGACACTCCGCTGTGGGCGGCATCAATGAAAGCGATGTCTCTTTGGCGGAGGCCACGGGCTCCATTATTCTTGGTTTCAATGTCACCAGCAGCAGCAAGGCCCGCGCGTTGGCGGAACGTAAAAACGTTGAAATTCGGCTGTATGAAGTGATTTATGAGTTGGTGGACGATGTCACGCAAGCCGCCAGCGGTTTGTTGACGCCAGAGATTAAGTTGGAAGTTCTGGGCCACGCCGAAGTACGCGAGGTGTTCAAGATTTCCAAGGTTGGCATGATCGCTGGTTGCTACGTCACCGATGGAGTGGTGGAGCGCAACGCGCAAATCCGCGTCACGCGCGACGGCATTGTCATTGAGAAGGACCGTCGACTTGAGCAACTGAAGCGGGTCAAGGACGACGCCAAGGAAGTTCGCGCCGGCATGGAATGCGGCATGAAGATCGTTGGCTACAACGACATCAAGACCGGCGATGTGCTTGAGTGTTATAAAACTTCAAGCGTGACTCGATCCATGCCTTCAACAAGATGAACCGACAATCCCACGAGCCTTCGGATGAGCGCACCGCTGGACGATTGTCCTCGGCGCTTCGTCGCGCCATGCAATCGGCCATTGCGGAGGGTTTGTCGGATCCGCGGGTTGAAGGTTGTTTGATCAGCGTTCTGAACGCGGTCATGTCCCCGGACCGTTCCACAGTGCGATTTTATATTTCGGTTTTGCCTGGCGAGCGTGGCATGTTGGCCATCGCCGCCTTGCGCCACGCCAGTGGTCGTTTAAAAGCGGGCATGATTAAAAAGATCGAAATTCGCCGTCTTCCACGCTTGGAATTTGAGCTTGATGATTCGCTGAAGAAGCAAGCGTCGCTTGACGCAGCCATGCTCGCGGCCAGTCAATCCCGCGGCGAGATTCCAGCCAATGATCCCGCGCCAGAAGAACACGCCCAAGATTGAAATCAACGCATTCCGCTCCAACTGAAATAATCCAACACGTAAATAAAATCAAAGCATTCAAGTCAATCTAAATTCAACTCACGTTTACTCTCACTATCGCACCCAATATTCAAATTAATTCGAGGAACTATGACCGCCAAGCCAGAGCTCTACACAACCAAGTTCGCACAATTTGTCCGCACCAACATGGAGAAGGATCCCACTCCGCCAACCGACTTGATCGAGTTGCTGATTGAAAGTTTCTTGCTCACCGACGCTTCGCGCGACCAGACCGCCCACGCCATGTCGCGCATTCGCCACGACATGGTCGACTTCAACGATCTGCGTGTGTCGCTTGTGAAGGAAATGGTGGAGACAATTGGTGTGCGTTATCCAGAGGCGCATGATCGTTGCGTTTTGTTGCGCCGTGCGCTACATGATATTTTCAAGCGCCAGCACAAGGTGAGTTTGGAGCATCTCACGACCATCCCCAAGCGCGACGCCAAGAGTTACATTGAAAATCTAGATGGAATTCCCTCGTTTGTGGCCGCGCGAGTGTGTTTGCTGGGGTTGAATATTCACGCGGTGCCCATGGATCGAACCACTATTCGTCTATTGGTGGAGTCGGACATTCTCACGTCCGCGGGATCAGCGGCGGATATTTCGCAATTGATGTTGCGCCACGTTCGAGCCGAGGACGCGGTTTCCACGCATGTCGCCATTCGCAAAGCCGTCGATCGCTATTTGGTGTCGGGGCGTCCCGCACGAGTTGGGCGCACGACGCGCAAGACAAGTGCTTCTCCATCCAAGCGTGCTTCTCGCAAGTGAGTGGATGAATGAACCGTTCGATCTGGGTGTGGATCTTGTTCGCATGTTGCGCTATTTGCGCGCCCATGTTCCAAGCACCGACTCAGTCGGCCCACGCTCAAGCGCCGCAAGAAAATTTAGAAAAATACAAAACACTCGCGCCACCAACATTCATCGCAATCAAATCACATCCGGATACGTCGATCTCGCTGCAATCGCTGGATGAAATTGAAAAAAAAATATCCCCGCCCAAGCCCACTGATCGCGCCGCTCCATCGCCAACCGAGCCTGATCCCGCGTGGTTGACCAAAGCCCGCGCGCACATGCGCCAACGCGAACCCGATCAAGCGATGCAATTGCTTTTGCAATTGGTCCGAACCGACCCTAAAAATATCCTGGCGTGGCGCGAAATAGGGCGCATACTTGATGGAGCTGGACGGCGGGAAACAGCGTTGAGCGCGTGGAACCAAGTGCTATCACTGGAGCCCAACGACGCCGAGGCATTGGTTGGGAGCGGGCTTGATCTTCTGGCGGGAAAAAAGTTCTTGCCCGCCGCTGAAAAATTATTTCTTGCGCGAAGAATTTGGTTGACGGTCGAGCCCACGGACTCGCGTTTGAAAATGCGCATCGCCACAGCGGGGGGCTTGGGTCTGGCCTTGCGCGAACTTGGTTACGCGCGCGCCGCCGCGTCGTGCTTTCACGATGCGGTTCAGTTTGAAACAGAGTTGTACGCCTTGCCCAATCAAGAAAAACTTCCGCGTAAACAATCCAAGGAGTTTTTGCGATTCGCTGGCGAGTGCGAAGCCAGCATTGGCCAATGGAGCGACGCAGCCACGTCATTTTCCCAGTCGTTGGCACTGACCGATACCAGCGACGCTGCAAGTTTACCGCTGGTGGTTTGGGCGTTGAGTTGCTCTGGCGAACCCGATGAAGCCTGCCAACTGATCAAGACCACGTTGACACAAATCGATTCACCGGGCCGCGCGGGAGCGCCACTGGCGATCACATGGTTGTTCAAAAGTGGCTTATCGCAGCCATTACAAGCTGATTTTAAATCAGACGCATCCGCGCAAGATGGAATCTATACCCGCAGCATGTTGGCCATGGGTGACACTCGCGCCGTGGATTCCATACTTTCCTCGGAGTCGGCGGCATTTGAAGATCCCATCGCCATGAGCGAGGCCACGCAATTTCTAGCATCACGTCAAGGTGTTGCAGTTGTTCTTGACATGGCTTTGGATCAGGTACAAAAAAATCCAATGTCCGCGTCGCGTTGGGCCACAGCATTGCGCGCTTTGCCCATTGGCGCAAAGCAACTTCGTGGCGATATTCAAACATCCAATGCCAACAACACTCCAGCCAACAACGCCACGCGCGCTCTTCTTGCCGCATGGTTTGATCTGGTTGGATTTGATTCGCTGTTGGCGCTGAAAACGATTGAGCCGTTCATTGATTCCCAAGACCCGCTCGCAAGCGCGTCGCGCATCGTGGCGTTGAAAGCGTTGGCGATTGAACAAGATCTTGCCCAAGTGGAGCGCATTGAAAAGTTGTGCGACGTGAAATCGTGCGACGAGTCGGTGGCGCTGGCTGCGGCTTTTCTTGAATGTGGTGAAACGGAAAAAGCCATAGAGCACGTGGAAAAAGCCATCGCTTTGAATAAGAAAAGTTCCCCAGCGTGGATGGTGCGTGCGGCGATCGATTTGTCGCGTGCCATGGATGAAACCGCCGCGCGAAATTTTGAAAAACAGCGCGAAACCGCGCTTGAAGTGCGTAATTCACTTGAACGCGCCATGCAGAACGCGCCGGCGGATCGATTGCCGGCGCGGAAGTATTTGCAAGTGGCGGTGCCAGATCGTTCGATCGCGCCCGACGAGGATGCGTTGGAAATTGTCAATGCATCCCAGTTCGCGCAGGTGCGGCGTGAATATTTTCGCGAGAAGGCACTACAGGCGAAGCGACGCGGTCAATCCGAGGTCGCTTTGGAGTCACTGCGTTTACTGTTCATGGAGGATCCACTTGATGTCGAGGTGGGGCAAGCGTTGGTGTCCGCCGCGGTGGATACTGGTCGATTGATTGAAACCGAAAAATTCCTCGAAGCATTTTCCAAGGCGCATCCCGCCGTGGCGGAGCTTGGTGAAGCGGATCTTTCATGCAAGGCGCAGCAAGACCGATTGCTTGAAGTGATTCAAATACTCAAGAGCGCGTCCGCGAGCGATCCAGATTCCGACGCGTTGACTCGTGGATGCGTGCGCAGTTTAATTGCCGCCGGAAAAACATCGGAGGCATGGAGCGTGATGATGAACGCATCTGATCACGTGAAAAATGCCACGGGCCGATCTCAGTTGGAGCGGATTGAGTTCGCGCTTTCATTTGATCCAAACATCGCGGCGCAAGAGATTCGGAACTTGTCTCAAAACGCGCGAATATCAAAAACACAGCGCCAAAGCGCGATTTCTTTCGCGCATCGCTTGCCAAAAAATATAGAGGACCGCTTGGCGCTTCAATCCGCGCTCGCCATGCCACTTTTAAATGACGCGCAGATTCAACCCATGTATCTCGCGTATGCCATGTTGAATGCAAGCGTGGATGAAGCCCATGCCCTGAGCAAAAAATTCGCATGCCCGTGGACCGTGTCCGCCACAATTGAAGCCGCGCAAATGCTTGCCGATGAAGGCATGTTCATGAAGGCCGAATCATTGCTTCATGATGTGGGCGCGCTGAACAAGGGCAAAGATCAAGCGCAACTCTTTCGCGCCGAATTGGCCAGCATCATCGCCCAAGGCAACACGCAAAGGGCGAGCGCGCGGCTGGCGCAAGAGCGGTCGATCAATAAATTTCTTATCAAAGATCCGCGTGTCACAACGCAAGCCGAAGATCTTGCGGAGTTGGGAAACGCGTTCCTAATGGCCAGCAATGCCGCCGCCGCAAGCGAATGTTTTCAATCCGCGCTTGATCTTGCGCCTGATCTCGCCAGCGCGATGAACAACTTGGCGTGGCTTCGAATGGAGCACAACCAAATTGATTCCGCCACGATAGATCTGGTCAAGCGCGCTCTGGCGATGACCCCCAACGACCCAAGCACTTTGGACACGGCGGGTTGGTTGGCATATAGACAAGGCCAATTGCTTGATTCTGCAGGTGAATTGGGCGCAATTTCCTTGCTGCGGCAATCGATTGAACAGTCACAGGATCGCGCCTCCGCCGAATCCATGGACCACTACGCCGATGCCCTGTATCGAACTGGCGCAACCGGCAAGGCCGCGGAATTGTGGCGCATGATTGAGGATTCAGAGGCGAACAAATCTTCACGGGAAAATGTTGTGAAAGCGTTCCAGTTATTGCAGCAGCGCGAGTGGGGAATTCGCGCGTGGAACGCCGACGCTTTTTATGATCGCAATGATGGCGCCGCAATCGATCGCGCCGCGAAAAAATTAAAAGCCATAGCCAAAGGCGAAGCGCCAGAATTGGCCGACATGGATTTCGCACAACCATCTCCAGCGCCTGCGAAAGATTTGTCGCCAAGCCAAGGATCCGCAACTTCCACAGGGGTGAAATAATGGCGGGTCATAGTGTTTGGAAAAATATCAAGCATCGCAAAGCCGCGGTGGACGCCAAGCGTGGAAAAATTTGGAGCAAACTTAGCCGCGCCGTGATTGTCGCGGCGCGCACCGGAGGCGTGGATCCAAAATTTAATTCCTCGTTGCGCCTGGCCATTCTGGATGCCAAGGCCGGCAACATGCCCCGCGACACGATCGAAAAAGCCGTGAAGAAGGGAGCGGGCGGGCTGGAAAGCGAGCGCTATGAGCCCACCCGTTACGAGGGATTTGGTCCCGGCGGTGTTGCCCTTGTGGTTGAGGCCCTTGTTGCAAACACCAATAGAACCGCGCCTGAAATTCGCACTATTTTTGACAAAAATGGCGGCAAAATTGGCGTGCCCAACAGCGTCATGTTTGGCTTTGTTCAGCAGGGAATTCTGCTGATTTCTAGCCAAGCCTCAACTGAGGATGCGCTTATGGAAATCGCCTTGGCGGCCGGGGCCGATGATGTCCAAAGTGGGGAGGAGGGTTGGCAAATCACCACCGCTCCCGCCATATTTGGCGTGGTGCGCGAGGCGATTGAAGCGGCGAATATTTCTGTGGTCAGCGCGGGAATCGAATATGTTCCAATGAATACGGTGTCAGTTGATTCAGCAACAATTCAAACAATTGAAAAATTGGTTGAAGCTTTAGAGGATCATGATGATGTGCAGCGAGTGCACACGAATTTGTTTCGCGATTAACAGAATGGCCCATGCGATGAAACTCTGGAATTTTTTAATTTTTTGCGTTTTGTGCGTTCCCGCGCTTGCCGCGTGTGGAACCAAGGAACGTGTATTTCCTGGGCACACGCGTGATCAAGTTTGGAAAGCCATGGTGCAAGCGGCGGAGGATCCACGTTATGCCGATTGGATTGTTGTTGATAATGAAGTCTGGCGCGATGACGCCGCGAGCCGCATTGAAATCCGACGTGATGTGCGCCGCGATTTAATGGTGGCGGGATCGCCGCCGCGTCGCGAGGAATTTGAGTGGAAATTTAGCGCGTCGGTCACCGACGCAACTCCGCCATCGGTTGAATTTTCCACAAGTACCATTGTGATTCCCGCGCATTTTTGGTTGCAAGCGCGGCATTTTTTGGATGAAGTGGAACGAAGGCTCAGTGGAATGCCGTTGGAGAAAAAGGCCACAATTACCCAGTATTCCTCCACTGATTCAAGCAGATTGCCAGATCACGCAAAGCCATTTCCAGTGGTCGCAGTTTCTCAAAGCGATGCGAATGCGCCTCCTGAGATTGCAAGCCCGCGGTCAACTCAAGCGGCGGTTATTGAGCCACCAGTCTCGCTTGAAGATTTGCAAGTTAAGCCAATTGCAGTTGCGGAACCCGTTATTGAAGTCGCGCCAATTGCGGTTGCGGAACCAGTTGTTGAAGTCGCACCAATTCCAGTTGCTCAGCCTGTAGCAGATCCTGAAGTAGAACCAGTAGCAGAGCCCGTTGTAGAAGTTGCACCAATTCCAGTTGCGGAACCAGTTGTAAAAGTTGCCCCAATTGCAGTTGCGGAACCAGTTGCAGAAGTTGCGCCAATTCTAGTTGCGGAACCAGTTGTAGAAGTTGCGCCAATTGCAGTTGCGGAACCAGTTGCGGAACCAGTTGCGGAACCAGTTGCGGAACCAGTTGTTGAAGTTACGCCAACACCAGTTGCGGAACCCGATGTAGAAGTTGTGCCAATTCTAGTTTCGGAACCAGTTGTAGAAGTTGCGCCAATTCCAGTTGCTCAGCCGGTAGCAGATCCTGAAGTAGAACCAGTAGCGGAACCAGTTGTAGTTGCAGAACCAGTTGCAGAACCCGCGCCAATTCCAGCTGCAGAACCAATTGCAGAACCCGCGCCAATTCCAGTTGCAGAACCAGTTGCAGAACCCGCGCCAATTCC
>SYAD01000204.1 GCA_005789005.1 Planctomycetia bacterium
GGCCGCGGCAATCCATCAAGCAGGCGAAAGCCATGGGCAAGTTCCTCCACGCTGCAGGGCAATTGCACGGCGCGGTCAGTGATGGTGGTTCCAAGCGCCAACTCGGTGAGATCGCAGTAATTGTCCACGCTGCTCAAAGGGGTAGTCATGAACGCAGGCGTGGCGGGATGCGATAGAAACCAGGCGCGATTCTGCCGATTCCAACCAACACGCGTGCGCGCGCCACTGGCGAATGCGATCAAGGCGCTGCGCAAGCTGTTTGGAAAGAGCAACATTGCGTCGGCGTTGATTGCGCGGATTGGTTTGAGATTGCTCAACGGTCCAAGCCAGCCGCGCATGGGGTGTTCCACGCACTCGTCAAAGATTGGCAAGCCTGAAAGTATGGTGCGCAATCCAGCGCGGCCAAGCAATGTGATGTGCGTGTTGGGTAAATGCGTTCGCAATGCGCGCAATGCCGGAGTGGCCATGACGGTGTCACCAATCCACGATGGAAGAATCACGCAGAGTCGTTGGCAATCGTGCAGCGCCGCCCTCACATTGAACCCCATGGACTTTCCGCGCCGCGGTGTTCGCGCCACCAACGATCGCTGTCGCGGCGAAGTTCCGCCACAAATCCCAACGCGATCACATCGCCGCCTTCAACGGTGGCTGTCACGCAGTTGGTTTCAAATTCAATCCGCACCAGTTTGATACCAGTTCGTCGCGCCAAAGCCTGCGCCATGGATTTGATTGTTTCTTGGAACACGGCGTCCAACAAAATATCAGATCGACGCGCGTGCAGGGCAACGGAACCAAGCGCGCCCGGCGCGGCGTTATCAACAACCGAAGCGGCGATGCGCCGCGCCGCGGCAAGCAGATCTTTTTCAACAAAGTCGCCAACACTTGCGGCGGCCAATTCGCGGTCGCTTGAAATCAAAATAGTGCGGCATTGCGCGGCCGCGCCCGCCACAACATCGCGCTCTTGATCGCCCACCATCCAACTTTTTCCTAAATCAATGGCGTGCGCCAACGCCGCGGCGAGCAACATTCCCGGGGCGGGCTTGCGCCACTCATGTTCGCCACGATATTTTTCCACGGTTGCTTGCGGATGAAACGGGCAGTAATAGTATTCGCAGATCACCTTGGGCGCGCCCACTTCCGCGCAAAGCATGCGCTCCAAGCGCGCGTGTGTTTGCACCACAGCGTCCTCGTTGTATTTGCCGCGCGCCACGCCGCCTTGATTGGTGACCACGAATAAAATGAAATCGTGTTTCAACAACAGTTGCAACGCCAACGCAACGCCGGGAAGAATTGTCAGTTGATCTGGATCACCCAAGTCGCCCGAGTTGTCGATCAGCGTGCCATCACGGTCAAGAAAAACCGCCGGCCGCAAAGCGGGTTGGCGGGCGGAGGCGCTCACACCACGACCGCCGGTTTTGATTGGGAGAAATGCAAATGTGGAACGCTGTCACCAAAACACGTGCCCATGGCGCGCCCAGCCGAGATCAATCCGTGGTCCAGCGGAACAAGTCGTTGCTTGCCCGCGGCATGCAACAAGTCGACATCGGAGAAAATATTATTTTCACGCACCACCATGCGATTGTGTCCACCAGCCATCAGCGTAAGTATGGCGTGATAGCCAAAGTGCGTGGCCAAAATTCGATCGGCCGCGATGGGGGGACCGCCGCGCTGGATGTGCCCAAGAACCGTGGTACGGGTCTCAACATTGCAGGCTTTTTCTATGCCTTTTGCCACAAATGCGCCAATGCCGCCAAGCCGAATTGGATCGGGACTTGTGGGGTCGATGCGCGCCACGATTTGCTCGCCCGATTTTTGCCGAGCGCCCTCGGCCACCACAACAATGGCGAAGCCCGGACCCTTGCTCATGCGCTCGTTCACGAAGGCGCAGATGGGATTGAAATCAAATGGAATTTCGGGAAGCAGAATCACATCGCTTCCGCTGGCCACGCCGGCGGTGAGCGCGATCCATCCAGCGTTGCGGCCCATGAGTTCGCAAACCATCACACGATGGTGGCTGTCGGCGGTTGAGTGCAAGCGATCAAGCGCGTCGGTTGCCGTTGCGACCGCGGTGAGAAAGCCAAAGCTAATTTCAGTTCCAACAATATCGTTGTCGATTGTTTTTGGAACACCAATAATGTTCAAGCCCTTGGCCACAAGATGGCTCGCGGCGCTCATGGTTCCATCGCCGCCAATCACAATGATGGCGTCAAGTTGGTGGCGCTTGGCGGTGGCGAGGCAGCGCTCGGTCATGTCGCGAAAAATTGGCGCGCCATTCTCATCGTTGCCAACGTGGTACTTGCTTGGATTGCAACGATTGTTGCTGCCCAAAATAGTTCCGCCGCGCACCAGAATTCCAGCGACATCGCGCGATGTCAAAGGGCGAACGCGGTCGTCGATCAAGCCTTGAAAGCCATCTTCAATGCCTACGACCTCGATTCCGTATTGCAAAATTGCGGTTTTGGTCACTGCGCGGATCACTGCATTTAAGCCGGGGCAATCACCGCCACCGGTGAGCACGCCAATGCGACGAATATTTTTTGGAGGTGTCATGGAAAGCGTCAGATCGTAACGATCTTTTTCCAAAGCGCCACGCTCCGCGATGTTTTACCGCAGCGGTACCATTCTTTCAATGACTCCAGAAAAATCTCCAGCGAATCCAGGCGACTCCAGCGGCGCCGAAGAAGTTCATCCATCGGTGCTTGAAGCTGCGCGGCGGGCCAAGTTGGATCGCTACCGCAACGAAATGGGAGTGGATCCATTTGGCGCGCGCGTGGATGGATTGGTGTCGCTCGCCGTGGCGCGCGCCGCGTTCAATGTTGACGCGCAAACTCAACATGAACAGGACAGCGCCAAGGCCAAGGTTGATCCATCGTTTCACGTGGTGGACGCGCGGCCGCGCATGAAAGTTGCTGGACGCGTGGTGCAGTACCGCGATCTAGGAAAAATTATTTTCTTTTGGCTGCGTGACCACACGGGCGACCTTCAAATTTCCATGAGCAAATCCGCCGCGGATGCGAAGTCATTTGAGATTGCCAAGACGCTGGATTACGGCGACATCGTGTGCGCGCAAGGACCTGTTGGCCGCACCCAGAAAGGCGAGATTTGTATTTGGGCGGCCAACGTTTCGCTGCAATGTAAAAGTTTGTCGCCACCGCCTGGCAAGTGGCATGGCTTGGAAGACGCGGAAATCCGCTACC
>SYAD01000205.1 GCA_005789005.1 Planctomycetia bacterium
AATGTATTATTGGCCTGCACATTTTTCAATGTCCAAGTGGCCTGGTTCACGGGACGATCAGGACGGCCGCTCACCGCGATCAAATCAATCGATCCGGTCAAGTTGATATTTCTCCACAAGGTCTGCAAGGATTTGGGAAGCATGGGCAGCAATGATTTATCAAATGAAAGCCCGGTGATTGTCATGCGGTACTCGAATGTGATTTGATTCCAATTTCCCACCAGCACAAGTTCGCTGGCTTTGCGATTCAATGTCGGATCAGTATTTGGGATCTCCACAAGTTCAAATTCAAAATCGGTGGGCGACTTCGAATTGGGCTTCATGTCGCCTTGGAAGGTGTGTTGACCTTCCAATTTCACATTGTTGTTGGCATCCACAGTGAATGACGCAATTTGAAGATGGTCCAAACTCGCTTGGCGCAATTCAATGATCGACCCACTGGAGCCGGCGCGAGGCTGGAGAGCCATAAGATTGAATATGCCGTGTGCGTTGGCGCGCTCAGCGATATTGATCGCCGCCGATTCAATGCGTATTTTTTGCACAAGAATTTTTCCAAGCAGCAATTGCAAAGGTTGAAATTGAATCGCGATTCCATCCACTCGGATCAGTTCCGCGGTCTGGCCGGGCCAACTCGGCGCGAGCAGCACCACGGAGTCAACATTGAGATTGCCCCAACCATCCCAGCGCGCGTTGATGACATTGGTTTCTGTTCCGCTTTCACGGCGCAACACCGTTTCAATGATGAAGTTCAGGGTCGGCGTGAATCTCAGCAGGCACCAAAGAGAAACTGCCAAAAGCAATGCCGCGATCGAAATTCCGCGCCGTCTATTCCAAATCATTTGGACATAGGTGAGAAGACGGTTGATCAGTCGGTTGCGCTCAAACACATTTTTATTCTACGATATTCGCCAATTCCACCACGCCTCGTATCCTCTTGCCAAGCATGGTTGATTCAGCCCCTGGACTATTTGGATTTTCCTCGATCATCATCTGGCTCACGGTGATTGTTGTGAGCTGCGGTCTGCTTGGGCTTGTGTTGATTTTGTTCCTTAAAAATGCGATGCGGCGGCGATTGCCTGGACGTTCGAACGAGGCTCGGCGCTCCACCAAAGTGGTGGACGCTTGGGTTGAATCAGCCAAGCGAATGGATGGAAGCCCATGAGGCCGCTGGCCATGGTTGTGGGTGGTTCGCGGCGGGTGGGCCGCGGGGTGGCGCTCGAGTTGGCGCGTTCTGGATTTGATTTGATCATCACGTATCACAATGATCTTTCTGGCGCACGTGAAACGCAATCCATGGCGAACGGTCATGGCGCGAAAGTTGATCTCCATAAGATGGATTTAAATCACTCGGATCTCGCGCTTGCTGGTGTGCGCGGGCTTAGTTTGGAAAAACTTGACGCGTTGATCGTGTCCGCGGCCGCGTGGGAAAAAGATTCAACGGCGGGTGTGGCTGTTGATCAAGCAGAGCAATTCATGCGCATCAACGCGAGCACGCCAATTGAGTTGTCGCGGGCTCTGGCGCCCGCGTTGCGACAATCTTCGCTGCAAGGCGGAGCGTGCGTGATTGCATTTGGCGACATTCATGTTGACTTTCGGCCTTTGAAAGATTTCAAAAATTATTTGGCGAGCAAGCGCGCCTTGCAAATTGGGTTTCAAGCGCTGGCTCTTGAACTGGCCCCCAAGATTCGTGTGAATGTGATCGTGGCTGGCGTAATCGATTGGCCTGAATCCATGCCACAAGTTGAACGAGACGCGTATGTGGCGCGCGTTCCTTTGCGGCGAGTGGGCACGCCGCACGACGCGGCCGCGTTGGTTCGATTCCTAACACTTGAGGCTCCGTTTATAACGGGCGCCGCCATCACGCTTGATGGCGGAAGATCGCTTGGTCACGATGTTGGTTGAAATGATTTCAAGCGCAACCGATTCAAATAAAAAGTTCAAAGAGAAAAAATAGCGTGATCGATCGATCGATCGCATTGCTGCGCGCGGCGGAATATTTTTCTATGGATGTCGCGGTTGGCGCGCCAGAATTTCTTCACGCACCAATTCAAAATACGCCTGCGGGGGATTTGCTTGCCGCGCTTTTTCCAGAAATATCAAAGCGGTTTCATCTTGTCCCGCGCGCGACCAACTTCGCGCGGCTTCAAGCAGTGGTTGCGGTTGCATTAAGGTCATCGCCGCCAATTGCTCCCAAACTTCGGCGCTTTGGGCGTGCTTGCCAGCGTCCGTGAGGCAGTTGGCGCACAGTTCACAGGTCGCGCGATCAGCGCTGCCAATTGAAACCGCGCCGAGCAACATTTCAGCCGCATCGCTGGGTTGACCAACGCTTCGAAGCAACGCCGCGGCCCGATAGCGAATCGTTGAATCATGACCTGAAAGTTCCCGCGCGCGTTGCATGTGTTGGATCGATGGTTGCGCCTCGCCATTTTGAGCCAATGCTTCGGCCAATCCCATTTCAATTTCGGGGGAGTCGGGTTGCAATTTCAAAGCCATTTGCAAAAGTCCGATGGCGGTGATTGGTTTGGCGCTTGCATTCCACATCATGGCCTCCATGTACAGATGCTGCGGATTTCCCGGCTCAAGTTGGCGTGCTTTTTGGTGCAAGCGAATCGCCTCCTCTATGTTTCCAGCGCCGTAGGCGGCCATGCCCGCGGCCGATTGCAACCCCGGACTTGTGGGCCGTTGCGCCGCGGCCTTTGCGTACGCCAAGGCGGTTTCATTTTTCAATTCAACGGTTGGATTGGCGTTGCACTGGCTCAACAATGCGCGTGCCAATGCCTCGCTTGCCAATGGATCCTGTGGCGCTTGGTTTGCAAGTGCGCGCGCCACCAACGTCGCGTTCTCAAATTGTTTGGCGTCGATCAAGCGATCCATGGCGGCGATGTTTGCCTGCACTTGACCGGCCGAAATCATTGGCGCGGGCTTGTGATCTTTGCAGGACATGAGAAAACAAACTGAAATTAAAAGCATAGTTACAAGCGCATGTGGGCGGTAGTATTGATTTGCCATGTCGCAAGTCCAAAAAGAAGTGATCGCAAACTCCGCCACTGAAATTGACGCCAGTGGACTTGCGAAATCCTACCGCCCCGGCGAACACGAGAGCGCCATGTCCGCGCGTTGGCGTGAGAGTGGATGTTTCAAGGCCCGTCCCGACTCAAAGTCCGAGCCGTTCACAATGTTTATTCCGCCGCCCAATGTCACGGCCGCGCTGCATTTGGGCCACGCGCTCAACAACACATTGCAAGACACATTGGCCCGACATGCTCGCATGCGCGGTCGCGATGTCTTGTGGATGCCTGGCACTGACCACGCGGGAATCGCCACTCAGACCGTGGTGGAGCGGCGGCTTGCCCTGCAAGGCAAGAAGCGGACTGATTTCACGCGCGATGAATTTGTGGCCCAAGTGCAGGCGTGGAAAGATGAATATGAGCGCGTGATTTTGGAGCAACTTGTCGCCATGGGTTGTTCATGCGACTTTGATCGAACGCGTTTCACCATGGATCCAGTGTGCGCGGCCGGTGTGCGCGAGGGATTTTTTAGGCTGTTCAAAGATGGCTTGATCGAGCGCGGTCGGCGCCTTGTGAATTGGGATCCAAAAACAAAAACGGCCATCGCGGATGACGAGGTGGTGATGCGCGATGTGGATGGCAAGATGTGGTACTTGAAATATCCGCTGAGCGATGGTTCCGGCACGATCACCGTGGCCACCACCAGGCCCGAAACCATGCTGGGCGACACGGCCGTGGCCATGAATCCCAAAGATCCGCGCGCCGCGAGTTTGCGCGGCAAGAAAATAATTTTGCCGATTGTTGGCCGCGAAATTCCAATCGTGGAGGACGACTATGTTGTGATGGCGCTTTCCATGGGTGGCGACGCCAGCGACGCAAAGGCAGAGGTGGCAACGGGTTTCTTGAAGGTTACTCCTGCGCATGACCCGAATGATTTTGATATTGGTCGGCGCCACAATCTTGCCCTGATCAATGTGCTTGGTCCCGACGGCGCGATTTCCGATCGCCACGGTTGGCATGATGTGTCCGAGCAAGCGAGGGCGTTTGTTGGTTTGTCGCGCGAGGACGCGCGCAAGGCGATCGTGAATTGGTTCAAGGTCAATGGTCTTCTAGAAAATGAGCGGCCCTGGAAGCACGCCGTTGGTCACAGCGATCGAAGCGGCGTGGCGATTGAGCCGTGGTTGAGCGATCAATGGTTTGTGCGCGTGACCGATCAACGTTTGCGTGGCGCGGCGCTCAAGGCAATGGCGCCCGATCAATTCGAAGGCGCTTCCCCCGCGGGCAAAGCCGTGGGCGACGGTGAAATTCGTTTCTTTCCGCCGCGTTACGCCAAGACATTTCAACATTGGCACGAGTCATTGCGTGATTGGTGCATTAGTCGGCAGCTGTGGTGGGGTCACCGCATTCCAGTATGGACGCGCGACGCCAAGGATGAGGCGTTATCGCAATCCACTTCACTGCGCGGCTCTGAAATGGTCGCGGTGAATTCCAAATGGTCAACGTTGGGCGCGGCGCATCGCATGCGCAAGCGCGACGATGGCAGCGTTGAGGAATCAGTGTGCTTGCCGCTTGATCTCGAGCATGTTGCGGCGCAATTGGTCGCGGCGGGTTTCGAGCAGGATCAAGATGTTCTTGACACATGGTTCAGCTCCGCGCTTTGGCCGCTGAGCACGTTGGGCTGGCCGCATCCGGAAAAGTATCCCGACATGAAGGGCATGCTTGAGCGGTACAACCCAAGCAGCGTGCTGAGCACGGCGCGCGACATCATCACTTTGTGGGTGAGCCGCATGACCATGTTCAACAGATATTTTCTGGGTGGAAAAGTTCCGTTCAAGCATGTCTATATCCATCCTGTTATTCAAGATGGCTTTGGCCAGCGCATGAGCAAAAGTTTGGGCAATGGTCTTGACCCGCGCGACGTGATTCATAGCCACGGCGCCGACGCGTTGCGATTCACGTTGCTTGACTTGACCACCGACACGCAGGATGTGCGCGTGCAGATTGACATGATTGATCCGCAGAGTGGCGAAACATTCGAGCCTGAATTCCTGCGCGCTCCAAGCGGCCACATGGTTGCGGCGCCAATTCAGAAAAGTCCAAAATCGCCTACTCAAACAATGGTTTCCACGTACGGCGCGGCCAGTGGTTTGGCCACGCCCAGCGCGGCGCAGCCTTTGGCGCGAAACACATCAAGCCGCTTTGATGTGGGACGCAATGTGGCCACAAAACTTTGGAATGCGTCGCGATTCGCCTTGATGAATACGCCGCAACCCGCGCTTGAAGTTGATCCATCAACACGCCCGCTTCTCGATCGATGGATCTTGTCGCGCGTGGCCGGCGCATTGACGCGCGCCGATCGCGCCTTGGCTGAATATCGATTCAGCGATTTTGCCGCCGCGGGCTACGACTTGTTGTGGCGCGACTTTTGCGATTGGTTTTTGGAGGCCGCCAAACCCACGGCAAAAAATGATCCCGCGCAACAATGCGTGATGGCGTGTTCGCTCAGCGCAATTGTGCGGCTGTTCCATCCGGGCATGCCGCATGTCACGGAGGCATTGTGGAGCGCCGTAAAAAATCACGCGGCGTGCACGGTGCGTGGGCTTGATATGAAGTCAACAGATCTGTTGGCGACATCGTCGTGGCCAGTCGCGCATGCGTCTTTGATCGACACCAAAGCGGAGGCTGAATTCGCGCGCGCTCAAGCGTTGGTTGAAGCCATCAGAAATGTTCGCGGTGAACGCCAAGTGAATCCCAAGAAGCGCATCAAGTTGCTTGCAAGCGCCAACGCGTCGCAGGTGGTGGCTCTCGCGGGCGGCGTTGTGGAAACGCTTTCCGGCGTGGATGGCGTATCGCCGATCACGCACGCGCGTTCTCCAACCGCCGCCGCAATGACATTCGAGGGGCAGGAATGCTGGCTCGATGGCCTGGTGGATGCGCTTGATATTGGGGCCGAACGCGCGCGCCTGACCAAGTTGCTTGCCGAACGACAGCGCGCCGTGAGTGGGTACAAAGGCAAATTATCCAACGCTGGATATGTGGCCAAGGCGCCGCCGCAAGTGGTGCAAGACACGCAGAAGATGTTGCTAGACGCGGAGGCGGAATTGATCGCGGTTGAGCGTTCGCTCAAGGAACTTGCCTAAAAATATTTTCTATGTTGGTTCAATTTGTTGCGTAGAGTTCGAAACTGGTTGCAATACTGAATGAATAAATATTCCACCATTTTTAAGTTGGCGGCACTCCTATGCGCGGCGGGTTGTTCCAACACTGCCAAATTAAGGACCGAACCCGCATCCAGCGGGCTCGAGGTTCATCCAACGGCGATCGCGGATTCCAAACCAGTTGCCTTTGTGACCGAACCTTGGAAAGATGGTGGCGACAATGGAATCGTGGTCCGCACTCAGCATTATGTATTGCGTCTTTCGCTGCGGGATGAAACTTTTCGTGATCGATTGCCCGACTTTATGGAGACTTGTTTTGTGGCCTATGCCAGCGCGCTCGGAACAATCCCCGTTCCCAATGAAGCATTGGAGATGTACGTTTTTGGCGAGCGCGCTCTATGGGAAAAATGGACTCGCAAAAAACTGGGCCGCGACGCCGAAATTTATATTGGCCTTGGCAAAGGCGGTTACACCACGGATTCGGTGAGCGTGTTGTATGACATTGGCCGCTTCGATACGCAGACCATCGCGGCGCACGAGGGTTGGCATCAATTCAGCCAACAAGCGCTGCAACATCCTCTGCCCACTTGGTTGGAGGAGGGAATCGCGTGTTACATGGAGGGAACCCGACTTTCGCGCGATGGAGGTCCGTCCACATTTCGGCCTTGGAGAAACTTTGAGCGTTGGTCGCAACTGCGCGAGTCGCTGCGAAGTGATGATTTGATACCACTCGGGGAGTTGCTCGATGGAACGCCTCAGGAATTTTTGAAAGATGGAAAAGATTCGCTCTTGACGTATTACTCGCAGGTGTGGGCTCTGGTGCAATTTCTGCGCGATGGCGAAAACGGAAAGTACCGCGAGAGTTTTTCACAGCTGATACAAGACGCCTCCACCGGAAAACTTGCTGGGAGATTGGCGTCAAGCAAGGCGATCGTTGGCAAAGTTGGGCGACATCGCGCGGTTGAATTGCGCACGGGCAACGCGGTGATTCTGGAATATTTCAATTCGGACTTCGCCAACTTCGTGGATGAATTTAATAATTTTGTTGTGGCGATCACCACCCGCGGCGCTGGCGACAGAATATTTCGCGGAGAATTTCCACTGAAGCCCGCCGCTGTTGTGGCGCCCGTCGCCAAACCAATTTCCGCAGTTGCTCCAGTGGTCGATCAGCCCGGCGTGGAAATCAAAAGTCGCTGACGTCATTGCCACGACAAAAAAGGTGGGGAGGGGATTCGAACCCCTGAGACCCTTGCGGGTCTATCCGATTTCAAGTCGGATACGTTCAACCGCTCTGCCACCCCACCAAGGTGCGGGCGAATACTACTCGCCTATTCAATTATGTCGAAGTCAACGCGCGAATTGCCGCCCAGGCCAATAAAAGACAGGCGATCATGGACCCACACGCCACAGCTGTGGAGAACACCAACCACAGATGCAGGCGTCCCTGGATTTTTCCAATGGCCTCGTCTCGGTCGCGAAGTCGATCAAGCAATCCCACGAGAGCGTCGGAGTTTCTTCGCTGTCCGCTGGAAAGATCGCCCACGCCTTGCGCCAAAGTGGCCACGGCCTCGGCGATCCGCTGCGACGCTTGGTGGTTGAGATCCAGTTGTTGCTGCACCAAGCCAAACGTGTCAGTTTGCTGGCCAACGCCCTGGGCAATGCGCTGCAAAATAGACTCAATGGATTGATCGCGTTGGCGAGATTGCACCAGTGCTGTTGCAATGGCTTCGCCCAATTTGGATTGCTGACGCGCGATTTCTGGAAGTGCTTGAAGCGACTCGGGGAGGCGCTGCAAGAGCGGCATTATATTTTCACGTTCGTGTTGATCCTCATGCAAGCGCTCGGCGAGCTCGGTGATCGCAGTCGCCACCGCCTCGGCGTCCGGCATGCGGCGCGTTTGCACTTGCTCGGGCTCCTCTCGGGGACCAAGCAGAAGTTGACCCATGGAACGAAATAGATTCATCGCAGTGTGAGAGTGTAGCGAGAGGAGGTCCAAGAATGGGTGCTACTCTGAGCGCATGCGACAAGCGATGTTGGTCCTATTGATGGCGCTCGCGGTGGCGGCGTGCCGTCCGCAGGACGCGGCAACTGCACCGGCGCATTTAAGCGATCAACCCCCGCGTATTGCCAGTTTTTCACCCGCACTCAGCGCAACCGTGGTCGCGCTTGGATGGGAAAATTCGCTCGTAGGGCGCACTCCATGGTGTAAATCCACCGCGCCGATTGTTGGGTCTTTGAACGACGTGGATTTGGAAACCCTTGCGCGCATGAAGCCAAATTTAATTTTGATCCAGCAAACTCGATCCGGTGCTCCGGCTCAATTGGAGCAAGTGGCGCGTGAAAAAGGTTGGCGCATTGAATTTATTTCCGCCACAAGTTTGGATGACATTCGGGATTTGCCCACGGCCGTGGAGCAGGCTGTCGGAAAGCCCGCGCCCATCAGTCCGCAACTATTAGCGCAGGCGCTTGAAAAAGAATTGACCACGTGCGCCGCGGCGCAAAAACTTTCACCAACCATTTTGCTGTATAGCGACGAACCTATTGGCGCGTTTGGCGCCGATACATATCTTGCGCAAGCGTGGAACGCCATGGGTGGAACGCTGGCGTTTTCCAAAAGTGGCAATCCAAATTTGTCGATGGAGGAGTTGTTCGCCTCGCAGCCCAAATCAATCATTGTCATTGTTGGCGCCGTTGGCGATAAAGCCCATGCGCAATCGCATGATGTGTTGGCTGACGCATGCGCCAAGCGAGGCGTGTCACTGCTCGCGCTTTACGCTCCGCAATTGCTGCTGCCAGGACCTGAATTTACTAATGGATTGAACTTGTTTCGATCCGAAATACAGAAGTTTTGCGTGGCCCAAGCCCGAGCCCTTCAAGCGCCAGTCACCTCGCAAGTGGGCGCTCTTGAAGTAACAGCCGACAACATTACTCAAGGCGCGAATAAACCATGACAGCGCGCCGCGAACAACTGGGTTGGATTTGTCTATCGTTTTTATTAATGGCGTCCATTGCCTGTCGATTTCTTGTAGGCCGCGACGCGATTGGACAATGGACTTTCGCGTGGCCAACTTCGGATTCAATTGAGTGGCGCGCGGGCGCTCTCATCAGCGCATTTCTTGCGGGAGCCGCGCTGTCGCTCAGTGGAATATTTTTACAAACGCTGTTGCGCAATCCACTGGCTTCACCATTTGTGCTGGGACTTTCCGCGGGTAGTCAAGCGTGCGTGGCGGCGGCTTATTGGATTGCCGCCATTGGCGGACCGTGGATGCTGATGGGGGGTGCGATTTTTCCCGCCACCATTGGCGCTTTGTTGGCGCTCGCGGTCACGCTGTATTTTGGGCGCGGCAAAGGTGGCGGCATTGATCCAATTTCGCTTGTGCTTTCGGGCGTGATTGTTGGAACAGTCGCCGCGGCCTTGGCATCGCTGATCGAATGGTTGCTGCCGCTTGAAATGCGTCCAGCCCTAGCTGGTTGGGCGCTTGGCCGCGTGCCCGAGGTGCCGGAAATTTCAGTCGCTGTGATCACGGCAATTGCTGTATTTACAGCCACATTCATGGGTATTCGCAATGGCTCAACTTTGGACGCCATGGGTTTAAGCGAAGACGAAAGTTCATCGATTGGAATTCATGTGGCGCGGGTGCGTTTGTATTTGGTTCTTGGTTCAAGCGTTCTTGCGGCGGTGGCCACCGCGTTGTGCGGACCACTCGCCTTTATTGGATTGATCGGTCCACACATGGCGCGCAGTTGTGTTGGACCACGACACCGCGTCTCCGTGTTGGCCGCTGCGATTTCTGGAAGCACATTGCTTATCGCCGCCGATGCGGTGCGACACTTTGCTCCGGCAAGCACGGGCCGCTTGCCAATTGGAGTGATCTGCGCGCTTGCGGGTGGACCGTTCTTTCTCATCTTGTTGCGCCGCGGCGCCGCGAAAGCGTGGATGCGATGACTTTGAAATTTGAACAAGCGTTGATACGCAATGGCAACTTTGTGCTCGGTCCAATTGATCTGCAATTTCGCGCCGCGGCGGTGACCGTAGTGATTGGTCCCAATGGTGGCGGCAAGAGCACGTTGCTGCGAGCAGTGGCTGGATTGTTGCCCGCGCATGCGGGCCACGCGCGCTTGCAGTGGGGACAATCTCAAAGCGCGCGCGCGGATGAGTTGTCCACGACTTCGGCGCGCACGCTTGCTGGTGAAATGGAAATCGCAAAAATCACGCCGTCGCAACGCGCGCGCTTGCTTTCGTTTGTTCCGCAGCGGCCCGAATCCGTTGCCGGTTTTTCAGTGCGAACCTCCGTGGAATTGGGGCGAGTGGCCATGCGCGCCGACGCGCCGAGAGTGCAGTTGGCCTTGGAGCGCACTGGAATTGCGGCGTTGGCTGACGAACTTGTGGGACATCTTTCCGAGGGGCAGCGACATCGAGTCGCGTTTGCGCGGGCGCTGGCCCAGCGAACAGCGCAAACGCAGCTGTTGATTGTGGATGAGCCCACATCCGCGCTTGATCCAAGTTGGACGCGCGCCTTGGCCGCCGAGTTGCGACACAACGCAAGCGAGGGACTGGCGGTGATTGTCGCTACGCATGATTTCGCTTTCGCCGGAGCCATTGCGGATGATGTTGTCGCGCTCGCGCAAGGAAAAATCGCCGCCGCTGGTCGCGCTATGGAAATTCTTACTCCGCATATTTTGCAACCCATCTTCAATGTGCCATTTCGCATGGTCGAACATCTTGCGGCGAATCCGCTCTGTCTTCCAATGTGGAACGGCGCCATCAACGCCAGTTGAGTGGCTATCATCACACCATGTCCAACACGCTCATTATTCTTGCAGTGCTTGGCTTGATCAATTTCTTGATCAAGAAGTTTGCATCCAAACCTGTGGATCCCGCGGGCAATGAAAATGAGCGGCCTGATGCGCGGCCAATTCAAAGTTCCACGCGAGACCCTCAACAAATCATGGCGGAAATTTCCGCGCGCAAATTCAATACTCAGGCGCGTGCGTTGGGTTTAATTGATGAAAAAGGAAATTTGGTTTCGACCAACTTACAAGTTGCGGTTGGCGCCCAACCAACAGCCATTTCTGTCGTTCAGCGTTCCGCCCAGCCGTCTTCCCAGCCCTCAAGCCAGTCGTCTTCCCAGCCATCCGCCAATCCCAAGCCGATCAAAGTTGCTCGTGTCAGCCAAAAGCCAATCGGGGTCACGGACTTCGCGCCCAAAGATTCAGCATTAAAGCGCAGCAGAACAGTGCAAGCTGCGGTGCCGTCGGTAGTTGCAAGCGCGAATTCTGCTGTGTCATTAATTATTTCCAAAAGCGCTATGAGGCAATCGCCAAACCGACCCATCAGCGCAATCGACGCCCTTATTGCAAGC
>SYAD01000206.1 GCA_005789005.1 Planctomycetia bacterium
GCGCGGGCAAGACCACGCTGATCCGCACGCTGCTTGGAGAAATTCCATTCGATGTGGGAACAGTTCGCCAAAGTCCAAAGTTGCATTCGGGCTGGTTCAAGCAAACGCATGAGCATTTGGATTACACGCTGAATGTCTGGCAATATTTACAGCGCACCGTTCCGTCGCGGCCTGGGCTTGGAAAGTTGAACGAGCAAGAGTCGCGCGACTTGGCTGGCGCGTTTTTATTCTCTGGCTATGAGCAGGAAAAGTTGCTCGGTGAAATTTCTGGCGGCGAGCGAGCGCGCGCGGTCCTTGCCGGTCTTGTGGCTGGCGGCCACAATTTATTGGTGCTAGACGAACCAACCAACCATCTTGATATTCCAAGCGCCGAACGTTTGGAGGACGCGCTTTCACTTGATCCAGATGATGGCGGCTACGACGGCGCGTTATTGCTTGTAAGCCATGACCGCGCGCTGCTTGCGGCCACGTGTGATCGCTTGATCATTCTTGATGGCAATGGAAACGCCACCGTGTTTGATGGCAACTACGACGAATGGGTGCAGAAGCAAGCCGCGATCGCCAAAGCGGCGGCGGCTTTGCCACAAAAGCCCGCGCCGGCGGCGGCGAAGCCAAGCCAAAATAATAAACAAAGCAGTTCCAGTAATGGCGCGGCCGCGAACAGCGTTGCTGGCAATACATCAAAATTGCAATCAAACAACAAGGCAAAAGCGCAGCGCGATCCGTTCGCAGCCTTGTCACTTGAAGAACTTGAAAAGCAAACCGCGAAGTTGGCGGCGGACCTGGAGAAACTGGACAACACAATCGCCAAGCCAGAGACCGCCCGCGACCACAAGAAACTGGCCGCGCTATTGGCCGACCGTGAAAAATTAGTCACTCGCCATCAAGCCTGCGAGCATTCGTGGCTTGCGCGCGCGCAGTGAGTTAAAAGAAGTCCGCCTCGAAGTTTCCTCCAAGGCGGGCCTGCGGTGGTTGTTTGTTCATGCGCGCTTGATCCAAGCGCATACATGTGCGCTGAAATTTATTTTGCCGCCATCATTAAAGCGCTCGCTTCAATTGCGTCCGCGCTGGCAATCTCCACACTTGGTTCATTGCTTGCCTGCGCCGCGATGACCTGGGTTTCATTTTCCAATATTGAACTCTGAATATCAAACGCCGCATTGGCGCCCACCACACTGGCCTCTCCGGTGGAACTATTTCCCTTGAAGGTGGTGTCGCGAATTTTAGCGCTGGCGTCTAGCACATACATGGCCGCTCCCGATTCATGCGAGAAGTTGCCTTGCATCACGCAGGCGTTCATATCCACATTGCCACGATCGCTGTAGAGACCGCCACCCCACGCGCCACTCATCACGCGATTCTGAAGCAATGAAACGTTGAATAATTGCATCGATCCACCAAGCGCGTACACGCCGCCGCCAAATGTTCCAGCCGCGTTGTCCTGCACGGTGCAATCACTCATGCGCACATCGGATTGAGTTGACCACAGACCACCACCGGCCACGGCCGCGCGGTTCTCTGCAATCACACAGCGAATAAATTGCGCCTTGGAATTGAAGACAGATACTCCGCCAGCATTGTTGGTGAATGTGCAATTCACAATCGTCGCATTGCTGCTTTGCACTTCCAACCCGCGGCCATTGGCGCCGCGGCCGTCTTGAATGCGAAATCCATCAATCATGCATTTAGAGTTTTCAACCAACGCGATTGGACCACCGCGGCCACTTCCAACAATGGATGCGGTCGCCGCGCCACTTATGGCTTGAAGTGAAATATCTTTTCCGTGAATGCGGATGCTCTCGCGGTACTGGCCGGGAGCGACAAAGATCACGCTGCCATCTGCGGCCTGGTCAATCGCGCCTTGAATGGTGGCAAAGTGCTCTGGAACCAAGATCACCGCCGCGTTGTTGCCAAGTTGATCTGGCTCGGCGTTTAAATTCATGCCATTGGAAGTAGTGGTGTTGGCCGCGTTCAATGAACTCACAAACGCGCCGCGCCACAAAGCCACCAATGATGCCCCGACCACCAGGGTTAAACTAAGGCCCCCAAGAATCGCTTTTTGGCTGCTGGAGGTTTGAACGATTTGATTTGTTTGATTGGTGTATTCCATAATCAGCGCCTTTCAAAGTTGACTTCAATTTGCCGTGACAAGCGTCACCGCAACACAACTCCAACACCAACGCGCTGATTTAAATTTATTTTTCAGTCCAACCGCCACACTCAATGTCCCAGTCTGTCGAGCGCGAGCCGCCTCGCATCCAACCCTTTCCCCATCACTCGCTCGCGGTTTCCCGCCGCGGCGAGCCTTGCAATCTTGCGGTCGAACTTCAATCAACCGCAATCTCTTTTCGACACTCGCGCTTTCCCAAACGCAAGCCTCTTTCCAACACTCACGGGTTCCCGCCCGCGAGTCCTTTCCAACATTCGCGCGTTCCCAAACGCGAACCCTTTTCCAACCTCGCAGGTTCCTTACGCCAGCGAGGCCGTTCCCAACTTGCCTTTCGGACCACCCCTCCGTGGTTCGTCTTGCACTGAGATCAATGTCGAATTTAATTTTCATAAAGCAAATTCCAAGGTGAAATTTTCTAAACTCAGCCGTCTGAAGCCAAAAATCTGACTCTTTTTACAAATTCGGTGGGATTGCCATGCGACTTAAGTCAATTTGCGCAAAAATCTTGCAAAGATGCTCGCATGCATGGTGGACTTCTTCAACACCTGAAACAACTGCCCCGCTTTGTGCGTTGGGCAACAATTTTGGTGGGATGCATGCTTGCGCTGCCCGCATGCAAAGAAAATCCTTACCGCTTTGATGTTGTGCCCATGCCTGTGGGAAGCAGCAGCCTCATTCGCGCTGGCTATCACGGCGATCAAAAAAGTTGGGCATGCATTGACAAACTCCATGACGAATATTTAACGCAATGGCAATCCGTGGTGCAAAGGGAAATGACAAGCATCATCGCTTCCATCAGTAAACGTAGTAATCCGTTTGATCCGCGCATGCAAGGATCATGGATGCAGGATGTGGAATTCATGGAGCAGTTGCGCAAGCGCCATGGAACATTGTTGTCGCAACTTTCATTGTTGGACCAAAATTTATTCGCACAGTGGAGCGATTGTGTTGGCGCGGATCATGCGGCGATGATGGAGGGCCTTGCCATGGACCGCGCCATCGCGTGCGCCAAAAGTGTCGCCACTCCAGGCGCGCCATCATTTGTTGACCTGCGCGAAATTTTGACAAACTTAAAATTCACGCCAGAACAACGCGCGCTGTTTGATGAACAAATGGGCATCTACACCCGCGCCCTGCTTCCAGCGGCCAACGCATTCGCGGCGGCGTCCATTCGCCGGCCCATGGATGGCAATGACGATGCCATAAATCTGGCAAAGGGCAAAATTACGGCGCTGAATGTGCGCACCATTGAAATGCTCCAAGGCATCGCGGACCAAGACGTTGTGGATCGTTTCAAGATTGGATTTGTGAATCAAGATTCGTGGAAGCCAACCGATTGGCAGAAGGCGGCTCCATTGTTGATGGTGCGTCTGCCCAACTTGCAACAGACGCAACGAGTTGAGATTGCGAAGATTGTGCTGGAGTGGGAGAAAGATGATCGCGAACTCGCGCTGCGAATAGCAACCGCCATGTTGCGCGGCAAGGATGATCCGCGCGCTCAATTGTCAAGGGATGCGCGCCAAGAATTGCTGAAGCAACGCAACATGGCCATGATCAAGGTGGCTGGCGATCAATACAAGGATTCTCTCGCGCCGCTTCGAAAGCAATCGGGGCAACAACTTCGTGACAGCATTTCCGCGCTATTGCCCGTTGATTCGCTGGACGATGTGTTCGCCGTGATCACGCTACCGCCGCCCGACGCCACGCCAGATGGCTGGCCCATTCGCAAGAGCGCGGAAACATTCGCGTTGTTTCTGCCGCCGGACTTTCAGTCTTGGGTTGAAAGCCGCCTTCGCCCACTGCAACCGCATGGCGACACTGAAACCGCGGTGTCCATCACCCTGCTTGGCGACAGTGTTGAAGCTTGGAACAAAACATTTCAAGGGCACTTGATCACAATCAAGCAGACCGAGGAACGCATGAAAGACGTGAGTTCCCCGGATATTTCCGTACCCGAGACGCAGCGTCGATTGCGCACGCTTGTGTCGGAGGTGGATTCCGCGCGCAACGCCCTCACCAAAATAGAGGACGACACCATCGCCGAACTCGCGGCGGTGTTGGGCTTGGATCCAAGTGATCCGCGCGTGGAAAGATTGCGCATTGAGCGCGTGGTTGCGGCCGCCAATATTGACTGGCGAAAAATTCCCATGGGCTCGCTGCTGAAGATTGATCGGGAGGCCACGATTGATTTGCCCACCGCTTTCGCGCAGGCCCAACTTTCACCAGAGGCATGCGCCATCACGGACTCGGCGATTATTGACGCGGCGGTTCCGCTGGTTGAAAGTTCCGATCGACTGCGTACCGTAACTATCGACGCGCTGCGAAGCTTTGTGCTGAACGCAAAAAAAATGACTCTAGAGTACAAATTTGACGAGAAGAACCAAGCGACCGGCGAGGAACTCTTGCACGAGATGCTCACATCCGCGACCAAGAGCGTGGAGGCATCGGCGCGGGCGCGCATTGAGATTCAGCACGGAATCTTGCAAGACACCTGCAGCGCTCTGCCAGACGACGACGCGCGCGAACTGAAGCAAGCCTATTGGCGCTTCGCTTATCCAGAAATTTTCTACGACCGCCATCCCGCGGAATACATGCTTGGTCAACTCATGGCGGAATTGCCGCAGGATGAAAGCCGGGAGCAAGCGACTCGGTTGCTGCAAACGCGTCAAAATGCGCAAGATGAATTGCTCAATCGCATCATTGACGCGCGCAAGTTGTGGACCAACAACGACTTCGCGATCAACAAAAATAATTTTGACCAACTGCAGCGGCGCGCGCCGGCGTTGGCCATTTTGCTGAACGTGCGTGAAGAAATCAATGTTCGGGCCCTGCGCGAAATGGCGCTTCTCGCTGGCGAAGATTCAAACGCGTGGAGCAAATTGACCGAGTGGGTTGACACGCCTTGGCATTATTCGGCGAACTGATCACGCTACTGAACAGCGAGTCGGGTTGATTTGCCTCCGATGGTGTGGCGCCCACTTGCGTTGCCCCGTTCAAGCACACATTTAGGATTTCAAATTTTTGCCCGGCGCGGGCGATTCATCATCCACCTTCTTGCCGATCATGAGATAGTTGAAGCCGCGCAGATAAAAATTTCCGTCCTCGGCGCCTTTACGAAACGCGCCGCTTTCCAACTTTGAATTTTTGCGCGCCACGCAAATAATGTCCACGGGCTGAAACAACTCGCGCATCATGGCGAACAATTCAAACCCAATCGGCATAAAAATGCCCGCGCCTTTGCCCGCCTCGCCGCGACGCTTGCGCCACGAATCACTGACATAAATAGCCATATAGCGGCGGTTCTTCAACACGCGGTGCATCTGCTTCAACACCAAATGCATGGCTTGGTAATAGTCGCGGCCACCGTTCTCATCGCCCGCGTCAAGCTTGCCAATGCAACGCGGATCCTCGGAGTAATTCACATGCGTTGAATACGGCGGATCAATGAAAGCAAAGTCCACGCTTGAATCCGCGATCGGAAGTTTGCGCGCGTCGGCCTGCGCAATGTCCTCGCGCGACGGATCCAAATCAAATGCCACGGGCTTGCGCTCCAAGTGCGCGCAGACATCAATGGTGGTTCCGGAGCCGCACATGGGATCAAGCACGCTGTCGCCCACGCGCGTGTAGCGGGTCAATAACTGCCACAACACCCACGACGGCGTCGCGCCCACGTAATCCTTGTCGCCCTGCATGGTGACTTTGAAACCATCCTTGTCCACGGCGTCATAGTGCTGACTGGGATATTCCCAAAGCGTGGTAGCAAAAACTTTAAGCGCGGGCCGTTGCGAAGGTTTCATGCAACAAGTCTATTGCAATTCGAAAAATCAAAAATAGTCATTGCATATTTTGGGTTTGAGTGTCTAATATGAATTGAATGTTTGTGCGTTTGACCAAATTCCTGTGCCTGACAATGCTCATCATGGGAAGCATGTCGTTGCGTTCATTGCATGCCATTGGGCATGTAGATCACTCCAGTCACAATCATGTCGCCAGCACGGACCACGGCGACGTCAGTCATGAACATGAAGCATTCGCCTGTAATTCTGTGCAAAATCATGTTGCGTTTAACGATGCTGATGAGTGCGACCCTGACGAGCAACCTGCGCACAATCCAGCCACCGATGACCACTGCGGCATATGCGATGACCTTGCGGTTGCCGCTGTTGACGCCGGGTTGCTGTTTGAACCTCTAGTCATCAAGCGCGTTCACCACGCGCTTGAAGTGACCCGCGCTGAACTTCCTTGCGATATCAAGTCGCCCAAGGTTGCTTTGGCCAATCCACCGCCATTCATTTAACAACACCGCACGCAAGCGGAAATGTGTGAAGCCGCGCGCACTTCTTGCGCGGCTCTGAGATGTTTGATCGGTTTTGAAATTGTGTGATTTCAAATTGATATCAGTGAATGGAGAGCGCCATGCAACGACAATTTTTTAGAAAACCCTATTGCGGTTTTACGCTTGTGGAATTGCTTGTGGTCGTAGCCATTCTTTCGCTGTTGATTGGACTGTTGGTCCCCAGTCTGAACCACGCCATGAAGACTTCGCGGGTCAGCAACAGTTTGTCGCAGATACGCGGCTTGGAACGCGCGCACATGGCGTACGCCGAAAGCAACAAGGGGTTTCTTGCCGACGCCCGTCTGCCGCACGGCGGAGGCGACCAAGGCGCAAATGAAAGTTTTGTCACCACGCTTGCTCCCTACTTTGAGCAAACCGCAGCAATCAAAAGTCCGCTGGATCAAAGCGCGTATTGGTCTGTGAATGACGGCGGCCAAGGTATTCCCGTGCCTGGCTCCACCAATCGATTCCGAAAAACCAGCTATGGAATCAACAACCACTTGGCGCGGGAATTTTCCGCGTGGGGCGCTGTGGATTCCTCGCGCATCACCGACCGCATTTCACGAATTAAAAATCCCGCGGCCACCGTGCACACCGTGTGCATGGTTGAAACTGGCGACTTCGCCGGCGCCGACCATCCGCATGTGGAGGAATGGGGCGACAGTCCTAGCGCGATCGCCATTGCCTCCACGCAGTTGCAAATCAACGCCGCTAGTGGCAAGACCTACAGCAGTAAAGGCGTTTCCACCGACGGCGAGTCCATGAGTCCATGGGGTTATTCCGACGGACATGTTTCAACCGACTCGTTTGCTTCGCTTTATCTCAACGAAACATTCAATCAATTTGATCCTTGGGTTTCCTTCAAGCCACACACATCATGGGAGAAAAATAAATGACCCCCTTCGCGCACACGCAATTGCCAACACGGCCCATCACGCGGCGCATTCTGTTTCTTGTCGCCACTGTCGCCACATGGATTGCCACGGCGGCCCATGCGCAACACGTGGGCGATATTGTTGCCGTTCGTAATGGCGCCGTGATTGAAACGCGTGAATACAACGCAACCGGCGATACGCAATCACGGCGCATTTTTCGCGGCGACTTCGCCGACACAGGCGTTGATCATTTCACATCCAACCCCGGCTATGACAGCGCGGCTGGAAATTTTGCCGCCGGAACGCGTCTTGGCATGAACGCGCTGGCTGGACTGAAACAGTGGAACGGCAGCGAATTTGTGCTGGCTACTGGCTTGCGAATGAACATTCGCTATCTCACTTTGCAATTTGATATTCGCGCGAGCGCCATCAATGGCTTTGACTTGCAAGTGCAAAGCAACGGCGGATTTCACAAGCACATGAACATGACCGTGGCCGCAGACAGCGCCGAGCTTCCGACCACCGGCGCGTATTTGATTGAGATGGAGTTGTATTCAACTGGATCCACCGCCGCGCGCAGCGAGCCATTTTGGATTGTGTTCAACGATGGACTTGCAAGCGCTGACTTTGATCCAGCCTACGAATGGGCCCAAGCCAATCTGATACCCGTTGCATGTCCAGCGGATCTGAATGGCTCTGGATTTGTGGACAGCTCGGATTTGGGAAGCATGTTGTCAGCGTTTGGAACTTCGGAATTTGACATTGACGATTCCGGAATCACTGACAGCGCGGATCTCGGTTCGCTGCTTGGGGCATTTGGAGAATGTCCGTGAAGCACGCCCCAAACACCCTCACGCAAATCCCCTGCGCACCCACGGCTTTTATTGAAATGTTCTTGCCTGATTTTATTTTTCCATTTTAGGAGCACTGGTATGAAATTATTTCTAAGCGTTGTTTCACTTTCCACGTTGGCATACACCTGTAGCGCCATGGCCGAAGCAGTTCACGGCGATATCTGGCTATATGCCAATGGCAATCAACTGGTGACGGGTAGTTACGACCACACCAACGGTGAAATTATTTCCCTGAACACGCGCGTGTTTGAGGCTGAGTTTGGCATTGATCCTTCGTTTCCGTTGAGCGGCGATGAACCTGGCTTTGGCGCCGCAAATTCTCTCACCGGCATCAGATTCACCATGAATTTGGCCCAAGGCCTAAGCATGTGGAATGGTTCTGGCTATGACGCGTCGGTCAATATCTTGAACTTTAGTTACGGCTCGCAAAGCACCTCTAGCACCACTGGTGGCGCGCTTAGTTTTTTAGGTGCGGCCAGCACCCATGTGCACCCCGAGTACACCTTGAGCAACTCAATTGGCGATCCAGCCAATGGCATTTACCTTGCCGCGTTCACTTATCAATCCGTGGGCATGATCAGCAGCGATGTGTTCTACGCGGTGTTTAACTTGGGCATGAGTGAAGAAGATCATGCCGCGGCGACCGAATGGGTTGAAGTGAATCTTGTTCCAACACCAGCCGCGTTCGCGCTTCTTGGATTGGCTGGACTTGCCTCGCGCCGTCGTCGCTCGAGAGCGGCAGTGCAAGTTTTTATTCTGTAGACCTGACTACTTTTGTCCCGTCACAACAGTCTCTGATGGGAGCAAATCCACCATCACTTGAGCGGGCTCAACGCTTTTTGTGAGTTGACCCATGGATTGCATTTGCGTGACCAACGTGCTCCAGCGCGCGGGATCCATGGATCCATATCCGTGCGCCTGCGTCCAAGGACCAAGCACGTATTTGCGCATGCGCTGCGCGGCAATATTCATGGCTTCAAGCGACATGGATGGATTCATCGCCGCAATCTTGGGATTGTATTTCGCAGGATCATTCATGTAATTCGTCCAACCGGCGCGCATGGCGAGCGACAACTTGATGGCGGTATCGCGGTTCTTATCCAGCCATGTTTGAGAGCTGCACACCACGGCGGTAAAAGGGTCGTAGCCACTTTCGGCGATGTCAAAAACTTTCACGGGAATCTTTTTCAAATCCATCTCCACTGGCTCAGCTGTGACAAAGCATTGCGTGGCTGAGGCTTGGTCGCTTTGAAAAACAACCAGCGAGCCGCCGTAAGGAATAAGCGTGCATGTTGATGGCCCGTATGTTTTGTCCATCCACTTTAAGAATGGCATGCCTGGCTCAATGGCCAACTTGCCGGCACCTTTCCATACCGCCGCCAATGAGTCGGCGCTTGAAGATGCGTGCGTCATAAAGCCCATGGGCGAGCGCTCAAAGATGGAAAATGTTGCGACGATGTTTCCGCCTTGCTCGCGCAAAGTCAGTACTTGATCGGCGCTGACCACGCCGGCTTCGCACGCGCCTTGCGCGATAAGTTGCGATACGGAAGTTCCAGCCGCGCCCTTGATAATTTCCACATCAAGCCCTTGCGCCTTGAACAAACCATCTTGCTCCGCGGCGTAAATACCCCCAAATTCAGGCTCTGGAACCCAATTCAGTTGCAAGCGAATTTTTGGCGCTTTGGTTGTTGCGTTGCCGCCGTCGCACGCGAACACAAGCAAACACGATGCGGCGACAAGCGATTGAAATAATTGATTCATTGATTTCATAATAGTTCCTTAGTGAAGCAGCGTAGACGCGTGCCACTTGCGAAGCGAGAGCCACCCTAAAAAACTAACGGCACCGAACAATACGAAGCCAACCGCCGCCGAAAGCGCAACCGCGGCGAACACCAAATCAGTGCGCGCGCCGCGCATGGACGCGAGCCCCACCATTCCAAGCGGAGCATCTTCGCCGGCGTAGCCAGACACAAATTCGCCAACCACCGTGCCAATCACCGCC
>SYAD01000020.1 GCA_005789005.1 Planctomycetia bacterium
GGCGGCGTTCGCGCCAAGGTTGATCGCGGTTGCGTTGGTGGCCATCGCGCTTGCTGGTTGGATGAGTTCAAAGGTGGTCGACTTCGCGGTCACGATGATGGGGGGTGGCTAAGTGAGTGTTTCTGAAATTGCAGTGGCGGGCGCGGCGCGAGCCGTTGGAGCGGCCATGTGCGCTCCGGCATTTACCATGATTCCATGGCGTTTTCGCATAGCTTTCGCGGCGGCGGCAGGTTGGGCGGCCGCACCAATCGCGGCGGGTGATTCCATGATCACAACAATTTCATTGCCGCAAATTGTGATTGAAATCTCCATTGGCGCGGTGATTGGTTTGCTCGCCGCCATTTCTGTTGAGGCGCTTCGCGTGTGCGGCCGTGTGATTGGCGAGCAAATGGGATTGTCGCTGGCACAGACATACGACCCAGCGATTGATGGCGAGGCCAACGCCGCCGAAATGCTTTTCACATGGAGCGCAATCACTATCTTTGTGGCCGTTGGCGGAATTCAAACCATCGCCATTGCCGCCGCCGCAAGCGTGCGTACGTTGGCGCCGGGAACTTTTCTAGAAAGTGGATTCGCCAACTCGGTCGCGTTGTTGTTGGACTCGGCCATGTTGGTGGGATTCAAAGCATGCCTGCCAGTGGTTGCAGTGTTAGCCGCGGTGTCCGCCGTGGCCGCGTTGATTGTCCGTATTGTGCCTGGTTTTTCCACTTTTTCCGCAGGATTTGGCCCACGGGCCGCGGTTGGATTAATGGCCGCTTTTGCCGCATGCGCGGTGATATGGGCCTCTGAGAACGCATTCATTCAACATTCGCTGGCGCAAATTTCAAATGGAGTATCGCCATGATGACTGGTGAATCCGCGGAACGCATTCATCCGCCATCGCCCTCCAAGCGCGAGCAAGTTGTATCCGAGGGTCATGGTCCTAGAGCAAGTTGGCTCGCCTCATTTCTTGGAATCGTGTTTTTTATTGCGCTCGCATCAGTGATCGCTCCAATGTGGATTGCTTCGCTTGTGAGCGCCACTAAGAAAATTTTCTTGCTACAGCCAACTCAACAACCCGCGCAATTATTCATAGACGCCATCACTCCAGCGTTGTGGATTGTTGTGGTGGCGCTTGTAGGCGCAATTTTGGCGCACATTGTTTCGCATGGCGCATGGATACGAATGGGACCCTGGAAAATGCGCCAACGCACCACGATTGTGGGACGGTTTTTACCTGTATTAGCCGGTGTTTTTGTGGCGATTGCCACCATGGGCGTCAGCCTGGCATTCGCTTTGCCATGGTTAAAAAATATTTCGAGTTGGAGTTCTGGATCGCTCACGGACGTGGTGTGGTCATCGCTGGGAATGATTGGCATGACCGCGCTTGGCGCGGCGATCACGCTGTTCATTGCCTGCATCGCGCAACGCTTCAAGGCTCGCAACGCATTCGAATCAAGCATTCGCATGACTCGCGCGCAGGCGCGCGAAGCCGCGCGTGAATCTGGAGAAGGCCGCGCAAATCGTCGACCACAAAGTCGCTCAACCAATCGAACATGGGAGAATCGAAATTGATTCCACACTTGACCGACACGCAGAACAAACCAACGCTGCGCATGGAGTGGTTGGTGCCCGCGGCGTTCATCGCGCTTGTGGCGGTGTTGGTTGTGCCCCTTCCACCAATGGCCATGGATGCGTTGATCGCCATCAACTTCGCGCTCAGTGGCTTGGTTCTTGCGACAGCGGCGAATATGAGAAAACCACTTGATTTCAGCGTTTTTCCAGCCTTGGTGTTGGGCACCACGTTGCTGCGCCTGGGCATCAACATTGCCAGCACCCGTTTGATTTTGGGCATGGACGCCAGCACTCCCGAGGCGGGTCGCGCTGTCGCGGGATCGGTGATCGAAGCCTTTGGTGAAATCGCCGCGGGAAGAAATCCAATCGTTGGCTTGAGCGTGTTCGCCATGTTGGTTGTGGTGCAGTTTGTGGTGGTGACGCGCGGTTCGGTGCGCATGGGAGAAGTTTCCGCGCGCTTCGCGCTTGACGCGTTGCCCGGAAGACAAATGGCCATTGATGCGGATGTGGCTTCAGGCGCCATCACTCCAGCGCAAGCCAGTGAGCGGCGTGATGTGGTTTTGCGCGAGGCGGATTTTCATGGCGCGATGGATGGCGCGGGACGATTTGTGCGCGGCGATGCGGTGGCGGGAATCGTGATTGTGTGTGTGAACATCTTGGGTGGATTTATGGTGGGGATGCTTCAGAAAGATTGGTCCATTTCCGAATCGCTGCGCGTATTCACGTTGCTGGCGGTTGGCGATGGATTAGTCACGCAAATCCCGGCGTTTTTGGTGGCAACCGCCTCTGGTCTGGTGGCCGCTAAAGCCGCCAGTGGCGAAACATTGGGCGCTGAAATTCCGCGTCAACTTGGCGCGCGGCCAGTGACGCTGTGGATTGTCGCGGGGTTGCTTGCCGTGCTCGCCATGACTCCGCTTCCAACTGTTCCATTGCTTGGCGCTTCTTTCTTGCTTGCTTGTGCGGCTTGGTGGATTGGTCGCGTGCAATTTGCCGCCAAACAAATCGCCGCTCGCACCGAGCGGTCGGCGTTAAGCGCTTCGGAGTCGCTTGAAGACGCCTTGTTGATTGAACCCATCAGCATTGATCTGGGTCTTGACTTGTTGGTGTTGGCGCACGAGGAGCGATCGGAATCCGGATTGCTTTCTTTGGTGGCTGGTGTGCGTCGACGATTGGCCATGGAACTTGGCGTTGTGGTTCCATCCGTTCGAATTCGCGACGATCCAAATTTGCCAGCGGACACATATGTGATCCGCATGCGGGGCGGCGCGGTTGGTGGAGGAGCGCTTCGTCCAGGGCAAATGTTGGTGATGGATCCCAAAGGCGGCGTCCCGAATGTAACTGGTGAATTGGCCACCGAGCCCGCGTTTGGTTTGCCTGCCATTTGGGTTGACGCAACGGCCGCCAAGAATATGGATGGCCAGGGCTTTGCCATCGCCGACGCCGGCGGCGTTCTTGCCACGCATTTATTGGAAGTTTTGCGCAAAAAAGCTTGGGAATTGATCACTCTTGAAGAGACATCCCAGATGCTTGATCGACTGCGCGCGCGCTCGCCAAACTTGGCTTCCATGTTGGCGCCGCCCACTTGGAGTCTGGATCGTATTCGTGGAATCCTGCAGGAACTTCTGCGTGAAGGCGTGGCCATTCGCGACATTGAAAAGATCGCGGAGTTGATGGTGTCCATGCCGGCCGCGGCGTTGCCGGAGCAAACCGTGGCGGTGGTTCGCAGCGTGGTATCAAGCGACGTGTGTGATCGACTGATCACGCGTAACTCCAGTGGTAAAAGGATTTTGCACGCGGTTTGGATGGATGAGGCCATGATGATTTCAAGCGGAGCATTCGCCGCCGCTCAACGCAGCGTTGTTCCAGAGGCGGCCGCAGCGGAAAAATTACTTCGATGCGTTGCGCCGGGCCTTCGCGATCTTTTGCGACGCGGTCTGCCAGCGGTGGTGGTCACACCTAAGCATCTTCGTAGCGCTGTCAGCCGCGCATTGCGGGGGCGTTTGGGCGATGTGTCTGTGATCGCGCGCGAGGAAATTCCCGAAGGTGTTGAGTTTATTTTGGCGGAAACCGCCCGCATTGAGGCAGTTCAATGAGTTTCACGCAAGCACTGAGTTATTCGGGAGCGGATGAAAAAATCCTACTGGCCCAAGCCCAAGCGGAAAATCCCCATGGATTTGAAATTTTATCCATCACGCAATCGGGATATTTATGGTGGCGAAAAACTGTGGTCTTGGTGCGACCACTGACTTGCGACGCCAAGCAAGAAATGCAGAAAATCCGGCTTATTTCTGCTATTTATGCGCGGCGCGAGATGCGCCATCAGCAAGATGCGCAACACAGCGTGCTCAGCCACGCGCATGATTTTAATCAGCAACAGAGCCGCTGATTCCACGAGCGCATTTGCCGTGCCATTGTTGCTGCAAATCAAGCGGGCGAAAATAATTCCCACATATTTATGGGCATCAACAGCGCTCCCATGCAATTCAGTTGGTGTTGATCGAGTTCTCCAACCAAACAAGCCAGATCAACCGCGGTCAAAATCGTTTTGTATTGGCTTGACTTGAATAAAAATCTAGTCCGCAAACAGCAAATAATAATTTTGATGAAGTATTCAAGTTCCTCTTGCGCACTTCAAGGCGCACGTTAGACTGTGCACATCAAGGTGTTGCCAAGGAATCGGCACACCAAGATTCGCGGCAGTAGTTTCCGCGAGATATTGAGCCATGTTGCCCCGTGGGGGCAGCTGGTTGATGGGCTTTAGGTCAAGGAGCGACCGCATGTCCAAGATAAACACGCAGGCCACGCGTACAAACGCAGCCCGCGGTGAAAAACCGACGAAAGCTGTGGCGAAAAAACCGCCAACTACTTCCTCGTCGCGTATCACAAATACAAAGCGTTTAAGCAACTCCCGCATCTCAGATATTTCAGAGACGGAATCCACACGGATTGTCGCCACTGAAAAAACTCGTACCAAAAAAGCCGTTCGTGGTCGTCCACCGTCGATCGCGGACTTGGTTATGGACACGCCCGAAGGCGTGAATGTGGCCTGGAAGATGTACAGCGAATGCGCGCGGGATTCGCCTGAGCGCCAACAACTTCGCAATCGCTTGATGGAGCGTTATCGCGAAGTGGTTCGCTATACCGCCGAGCGAATGCACAAGCGGTTGCCCGCCGAAGTGGATGTGGATGACCTCACCAGCGCCGGTTTGTTTGGCCTAATGGACGCCATCAACTCTTTCGACCTGAGCCGCAACGTGAAGTTTGAAACGTATTGCGCACAACGAATTCGTGGCGCGATCTTTGACGAGTTGCGCGCGATGGATTGGGTTCCTCGATTGGTTCGAAGCCGTACCGCGACAATGGACCGCGCCAAGAAAGCCATTGAAATGGCCCACGGTCAGAAGGCAACAGAGGATGAAGTTGCCGAGCGGCTGCAGATGAATCCCGATGATTTTGAGAAACTGAATCGCGACTCTCGACCCGTTGGAATTGTCAGCTTGAATAGAAAGTGGAATGACAAGGATTCAGGAAATGAATCGCGCGAGATGGACGTGGCCAGTGACCGCCGACAAGAAATGCCAACCGATCGTATTCAGCGCATCGATGTGCAAGCCTTGTTGACCAAAGGTCTCAGCCGCTCCGAGCGTTTGATTCTCATTCTTTACTACTACGAAGAAATGACCATGAAAGAAATCGGCCTCACGCTTGATCTCTCCGAAAGCCGCGTGAGCCAAATGCACTCTTCCATCTTGGCTCGATTGAAAGCCCAGATGAAACATCGCGTGAAAGATCTCTGAACAAATCCATCTGAGATCTTCACTTTACTAGGCCGTCTCCTCTCGTCCGATCAGAGGGGGCGGCCTTTGTCTTTCAAGTCTTAGAGTGATTCTGGCGAGCCAATTTCTAGCTCAATTTGCCTGAAAAAGTCACGTTTTATTTTATTGACGAACCGCGATGGGATCGGCGTCAATCAAAAATTCCGCCTTGGTCTTTGCCTTGATTTCATCAACTGTCACGCCCGGCGCCAACTCCTTCAACACAAAGCGTTCGCGCTTGCGATCAAATTCCATCACGCATAAATCGGTGATCAACAGATCAACGCACGAAAGCCCCGTCAGTGGCAAGGTGCATTTTGGCAACACCTTGCTCTCGCCTTTTTTGTTGCAGTGATCCATCACCACCACGCGCCGCTTCACGCCCGCCACCAAATCCATGGCGCCGCCCA
>SYAD01000207.1 GCA_005789005.1 Planctomycetia bacterium
GCGATGACGGCGTGCTTGAGGCGATTCGACTTGCCAACCGCGCTTTCTATGTGGGCGTGCAATGGCACCCCGAACGCACTAGCGATACCAATCTCGGGATTGGCATTATTCAAAAACTGGTGAATGCAGCCAAAATATAGGTATTTTACATGCGCCATGTTCACCGCGCGTCCGTGAATTTCATGCAACCTTCATCGCCCCTTCGTGACACAAGCCGACGCTGTTACGATTTGCCCAAGGAGATTTCCATGCCGCTCGCCACACTTCTTTCAATTCTTATTTCATTCAACGCCACCGCCGCCAATCATGAAGCGCAAACGCTGAGCGAGGCCATGCCCACTCCTTCACTCACCGTTGACACATGGGTAAAAGGCGAAGAAGTAAAATCTTTCGATCCAGAAAAAGTGTACGTGATTGAATTTTGGGCCACGTGGTGCGGCCCATGTCTTACATCCATACCTCACCTTACAAAAATACAAAAAGAACACCCCGATGATTTGGTTGTGATTGGAGTGGCGGCATCTGAAAGACCGGATAGGCAACCACCTTCTGGTGGAAATTCCCAAGACCCCGTCGATCCAAATGTGATCAAACAAAACATGCTGGCGAAAGTTCAATCATTTACCACAAGCCAAGGCGATCAAATGAATTACCGCGTGGCGTTTGACTTTGACGCGAGCATGGCGCGCGACTGGATGATTGCGGCCAAGCAAAGGTCAATTCCTTGCGCGTTTCTAGTGGGAAAAGGCGCAAAACTTCTTTGGGTGGGGCATCCCAAATTCATCGATGAACCGCTTGCAAAAGCCTTGGCTCAAAAATCACCAATCGCAAAACCAGTTGACGAAATCAAACCCGTGGACAACACAACACTTTCGCCCACCACTGAGCCAAGCGCCCCCACCCCACCCGCGGATAAAAAACCGGCGTCGTGATTCCATCGATGTCTCCACGAATTTAAAAATGAAACCCATCGGCTACTGCGCCAATGTGCACCCCGGCCGAAACGTGGCGCAGTTGCGTGAATCTTTGTCGGGACCAATGGCGAGCGTTGCGCGCGGCCTGGGTCAAAGCACGCTTGCGGTTTCACTTTGGCTCTCCGCCGAAACAATTCGAGAACTCTCGGCTGAACCCAGCTTGGCAACTCGCCTGCGCGACGAAGCCAATGAAATTGGAATTTCATTCGTTGCCATCAACGCGTTTCCCTATGGAAATTTCCACGCGCAGCGCGTGAAGCAAGCCGTGTATGAACCCAACTGGACCGATGGACGCCGCGCGCACTACACGCTCGCGGTGGCGGAACTTTTACCGCTGCTTGTCGCCGACGGCACCGATCACATCAGCATCAGCACGCTGCCGCTTGGTTGGCGCGCCAACTTTTCCGCAAGCGGCAGCGGCGCCTCGGTTGGAATTGCCTCCACCGCGCTTGAACAAATCGCCTCGCGCCTGCACGCAATTGAGCAATCCACCGGCCTGCACATCACGCTCGACATCGAGCCCGAGCCCGGTTGCGCAATTGAGACCAGCGAGGAACTGGTTGGATTTTTCTCGCATTGCCTTCCCGCAACAACCCGCGCATCGGTTGACCTGCGCCGCTATATCGGCGCGTGCGTTGATGTATGCCACGGCGCCGTCATGGGCGAGCCGCCGTATGAATTTTTTGAGCGGTGCGTAAAAGCAGGCGTGTCCATCAATCGCGTTCAACTTTCCAGCGCCATCAAAGGAATAAATTCCGCGCACGACTTGGCCGCGCTCGCTCAGTTTGACGAGCCGCGTTACTTGCATCAAGTGGTGACTGGCTTTGGCGCGGCGCGGCGCATGTGGGACGACATTCCAAATTTTCTTGTGGACGCCAACGCCAACACAAACGATCAACACTGGCGCTGTCATTGGCATGTGCCCATTCATCACGCCATGATCAACGGACTTGAAACAACTTCAAGCGCAATCACGGGCACGCTTGAAGCGGCCATGCGCTTGCCCAACGCGCCCTTGATCGAAGTGGAAACCTACGCATGGACACAACTTCCGCATTTGGATCGCATGTCCACCCAAGATGAAATTGAAGAGGGAATTGTGCAGGAAATTCGCTACGCTCAAGCTTGCGCGCAGGCCGCGCAAACCACCAGCGACCTTGGATGAGTCATCTAGAAAATGTTTCACCGCTACGCGTGCGAATGCGAGAGAATGAACAACAGAACAAACCAATCCGCAATCACCCGCGCCAAAATGCCAGCATGAGCAATCCATCATCGCCATCCCTTTCAACGCCAGCCGCCCCATCGGCGCGCAACAGCTTTGGCGCGCTCATGAAACTGTTGCGCATATCCAACACCCCCACCGTCATCACCAACGCATTCGTGGGCGCCTCTTGCGCGGCGGCGATCGAGCCCGGTTCATTTCCAAAATCCACGCATCTCATTGCCGTCACCGTGGGCGTTGTGTTGATCTACATCGCCGGCATGGCCATCAACGATTATTTTGATCAAGTGGTCGACGCGCAAGAACGCCCCACGCGCCCCATTCCAGCGGGACAGATTTCCGCGGGCGCCGCGCTACTGATCGGCTCATCATTCTTGTTGGCCGGCATGACCATATGCGCCATCGTTTCACTTGATGTATTGCCGTGGGTCATGTTGCTTGGCAGCGCGGTGCTGGCATACAACATGTTGCATCTCGCGAAATTTGTTGGGCCGTTTCTCATGGGCGTCTGCCGCGCACTTGTTCCAATTGTGGTGGCGATATCGCTTTCGCCCGCCCACGCGCCGGCATGGAATATCTTGATGTTCTTCGCTTTGCCGCTGGGACTTGCAACATTTGCCATTTCATTGGCGGCGCGAAATGAAATGCAACTTCAACCCACGCCCGCGCAAACTTTGCGGCCACACCGAACTATGCGCACCATGATCGCCACCGCGTTCATGGGCATCGCCGCGCTCGCGCCAATTGGCGCCATCGCCACGCGCACGCTAGATCCAATGGAGCAACTGATGGCGCTCACCTATGTGTTATGTATCACGCTCGCGGGCGTCGCAATTTTTCGCGGGCTCGCTCTCATCACCTCAGCGCGCGCCACCCACATTGGCGTGATGCACTGGATCGCCGCGCTTTCACTGCTCGACGCCGCCAGTTTGTGCATATTGAATCAACCCATCTTGGCGTACGCGGCCATCGGTTGCTTTATTGTCACCACGCTTTTGCAGCGGCGCATCGCTGGCAGTTGAAGCCTTCGGCCGCGTTTCCGTACTCTTACACACATGCCTTCCGCCACTTCAACCAATCACGCCTCTGGCTGCGCGCGCACCGTGGTGATCAATGTGGTCGGACTTTCCGCGCGTCATATTGGAGTGAACACGCCGCGCCTGCGTGAACTTGCGCGCTCACTTGGTGGAGCGCGCGCGCTGCGGCCGGATTTTCCCGCCGTTACATGCACGTCGCAATCCAGCATGCTCACTGGTCTTTCGCCGCGTGAACATGGCGTGATCGCCAACGGTTGGTTTGACCGCGAGCAAGGCGAGGCCCGTTTGTGGCGCCAATCAAACGCGCTGGTGCGCGGCGAAAAAGTGTGGGACAAGGCAAAGACGCGCAACAGCAAATGCACCACGGCGAATTTATTTTGGTGGTTCAACATGAATTCCACCTGCGACTTCACGGTCACGCCGCGGCCCATCTACACGCACGATGGCCGGAAAATTCCAGACATTTCCACGCAGCCCGCCGCGTTGCGCGACACGCTACAAAATAATCTTGGCGCGTTTCCTCTGTTTGATTTCTGGGGTCCACGCGCCGGCATCCGCAGCAGCGACTGGATCGCCCGCGCCGCGATTCAAGTGATGCGCGAACACGATCCCGCGCTCACGCTGATTTATATTCCGCACCTCGACTACGTGTTGCAGCGCGAAGGCCCCAACTCACCCAATCTTGCGGCAGAGCTTCGCGAAGTGGATCGCATTGTTGGCGGCTTGCTTGACGAATGCGCCGCGCGCAACGCGCGTCCAATTGTGCTGAGTGAATATGGAATTGAAGCCGCAACTCAGCCGGTGTATGTGAATCGCGCCTTGCGTGAAGCCGGACTTCTAACGGTGCGCGATGAACTTGGCCGCGACGCGCTCGAGCCCATGATGTCGCCGGCCTTCGCCGTGTGCGACCATCAGATTGCGCATGTCTATGTGCGCGACACTTCGAGTCCGCCCACAAATTCTTCCAACAATCCTGAATTGATTTCTAGCGAACATGCATCGCACATTCAACGCGTTGCCAAAGTGCTCGCCGCGCTTCCTGGCGTTGAAAGCGTGCTTGATCGCGCCGCGCAAGCCGCGCTGCAAATAGATCACCAACGCAGCGGCGACTTGGTTGTCACGGCTCAACCAGGCGCGTGGTTCGCCTATCCGTGGTGGCTTGACGACGCGCGCGCGCCAGACTTCGCGCGCTGCGTGGACATTCACAAGAAGCCCGGCTACGACCCGTGCGAATTGCTCATTGACCCCGCCATCACGCTGCCGGCGCTACACGTTGCCAAATTTAAAATCGCGCGCGCTCTGGGCTTTCGCGCCTCGCTGCAACTTACGCCACTCAATGCGTCGCTTGTCAAAGGCACGCATGGCCGCGCCCAACTTGCGCCCGGCTTTGAGCCCGTGGTGTTGGCGGAAAATATCTTGCTCCCCGACAAAGATTTCGTTTCATGCCAAGATATTTCCGACATCATTCTGCGGCATCTCTTCAACGACCAACCATAAATCGCGCTCTGTATGAAAATTTTCTCATCCATTCTTGTGATTGCCATCATTGCGGGAGCCGCCGCGCTTCTGTGGCCGCGTAGCCAAAATAAATCCAACACGGAATTTTCACTCAACGACACCATAGAAACAAAAATCGCTCCAACTCCGCAAGCGGTACAAATCAATCCGCCAACACCCACCACCGCATCTACGCAGTCCATACCGCCGCAACGAACGCAGACCGCAACCACAACTCCCGCGCCACCCACCACTCTCACGCGCGGCAGCAACAATCAAATTGAAGTTGACGGTCGATACACAATTCTTGGCTCTGGCACGGAACTTGATCCATACCGCATCACCTGGGAACTTCTCAAAAGCGCCTACGAAACCATGGACTTGAACGGCGAACGCGTCGCGCCGCCCAAACGCGTGGAAATGCTCAACGGTACCTATGTGCAAATCAGCGGATATCTGGCGCCGCCTCTGTGGGGTCAAGAAACCAAGGAACTGCTTGTCATGTTCAATAAATGGGACGGTTGTTGCATTGGCTTGCCGCCAACTCCATTTGATTGCATCGAGGCGCAACTTGCCGCGCCCATCAAACTTGGCGCGGCGCACACGATTAGTTACGGCGCCATTCGCGGTAAATTTATTGTTGAGCCGTTTAAAGCCGGAAAATTTCTAATAGGCTTATATCGTTTGGAAGAAGCGCAAACCGATGACACCAAACCAAGAAATTAAAAACACATACACCGGCATTCAAGCGCTGCGATTTGTGGCCGCAATGTTGGTGGTGCTGGCCCACTCCACCGCCATGGTGAATGAACGCATGCACCTTGACATGTTCAAGTGGCGCGCGGGTTGGTCGGGCGTGGACATTTTCTTTGTCATCTCCGGTTTCGTCATGGCCATTTCGTCCCGCACTCCTTTACAACGCGCCAACGGCTGGAAAATATTCATCACGCGCCGACTCATCCGCATTGTGCCGCTGTATTGGGTCGCCACTTCGCTCAAACTTGCCACCATCATCGCGCTGCCCGCGCTTGCGCTGGACTCGCCACTTGAATTGTGGAACACTATTGCGTCGTACTTGTTCATTCCAACATTCGACGACACATCACTGCTCGCCGCGCCGCTTCTGAAAGTGGGCTGGACGCTGAACTATGAAATGTTCTTCTACGCCATCTTCACGCTGGCGCTATTTCTAGGCAAATCACCGCTCAAATTCACCGCCGCCATCTTCGCCATCGCCGTGGCGGCGAATCTTTTCTCAACACCCAAATTCCCCTATGCCTACGGATTTCTTGAACCCATCTTGATGGAGTTTGTCATGGGCATGTTGGTGGCCAAACTTTGCATGCGCGTGAACAACATCAACGTTGGCGTGAACACTGGCTTAAACATTGGCGCAAAAAACTTCATTGACAAGCTCCTTCAATACATTTCAACCACCAAAGCCGGCGCGATTATTGGCGCTGTCGCCGTTGTGATTTCTTTCGCAATCATGTTCAATTGCGCCGAGCAACCCATGTGGTGGCGCTGGGCCTATTGGGGCATTCCATCCATGGTCATTGTCTTAGTGGTCGCGCTGGGCGAACCAGCCCTGCGCAAAGTCCTGCCAAAAATTCTCGCCACGCTTGGCGACTCCTCGTACTCGCTGTATTTATTCCACACTTTCACCGTTCCGCTACTTGGCACGCTCATGCTCAAACTGAAATTGGCGCAACCCACGCTTGCGCTTGCCGCATGCATTGTGATTTCACCGCTGGTGTGCCTGGCTATTTACGCATGGTTTGAATTGCCCATGACAACTCGGCTGAAACGCTTTGCGCGATTTGAAAAATGAATGCATGCGAGTGTGGCGCTCAGACAACACGCTGCATAAATACCGGGCCCATGGTGCTCAGATAACTCGCGATGCATGAAAGAAGTTGCCACGGGGGTTCAAGCAACGGGCGCAAGAAAGTGAAACGCTTTGCAGAAAGGGTGGCACTAGTCGCTCAGACAACTCGCGATGCTACGTGATCATGGCTGCTACCAGTCGCTCAGACAACGCACCCCACGCGAGCAGGGCTCGCGCGGTTGCTAAACTCGCTTGTGGTAGCAGCCATGATCACTACGCGCGAACTAAATGCGCCTTACGGGCTCGGTTTTTACTTCGCGGAATAATTTTTTGCTTGCCCATTTTGTGGCAAACTCTTTTATTTCACGGGACAATTTCAGGCGGTATGTTTTCCCAAAACTGCTTCCGCAGTTTTGGCGGAGAGAGGTAAAAGTGAAATGGAAAAAGTAAAAGAGAAGCTGATTCCGCGGACTCACCCGCAGCTACGCTGCGGACTCTTTTAAAACACCGCGAAGTCAGCAAGGGTAAAGGGAATTACGGAGTCCTCGCGACACGGAAGCCGAAGGTGTTGTTGCGATTGTCTTGAGCGTAGTTGTTACGGTTCGACGAGCGGCAGCTGTAGGAGTTGCTGTTCCAGTCACCGCCGCGCAGCACGCGGGTCGTACCTACCGAAGGTCCCCTTGGGTCCGTAGATGGACTTGCGCTGTAATACGTAGCGCCGTACCTATCATTGCACCACTCCCACACATTGCCTGACATGTCGTAAAATCCAAACCCATTGGGGTCTTTGCCGCCAACGTTGTGTGTGCGTAAACCAGAATTCCCGCTAAACCAAGCAATATTATAAAGATACACAGTGCTGTTGCTGCCGTTGGGGCGTGGCCGCGACTGGTGTATCGCCGTTGGTGTTCCCGCTCGGCAGGAGTACTCCCACTCCGCTTCGGTTGGCAAGCGCAAACCTGTTGCTGTGTTAAAGCTTGCAACGTCATTCCAACTTACTCGCTCAACTGGTCTATTGGGGTTGCCGGACCAACGGCTTGGATTGTTGCCCATCCTGGCTTCCCACTGCGCCTGCGTTACTTCGTACCTACCCAAATAGAATGCCCTGGTGAGCGTGACTTGGTGAACGGGTCTCTCAGAAGAATTGCAACCCCCTCCGTCAAACCTACTGCAACCCATATTGAATGTGCCAGGGGGAACCAGCGCCATTTCTATTCCTGTGCCTATGTCGCGCACGCGAAATGGAAAGCCGAGTGCAATGATATTCGCACGCACGGTGGCATTTGGCACTGTGCCGGAGTTGGGGTCTTGCTCAAGACCGGTGAACCACGATGAATCAAAGTATCTAAACGCACTAGCAAGTGTGGCAGTACCGCCCGCGGTGGTCACTATCACAGTCGCCAAGCCCACAGCGCCCGCTGGCGTAACCGCGGTCAAGGATGTTCCGGCACCATTCACTTGCACGCGTGTAGCGGCAACTCCACCAACCATCACGCTTGCGCCAGTGAAGTTTGTTCCTGTAATTGTAATTGGCATGCCGCCCGAAGTTGGCCGATTGGGAGGGCTGAGCGAGATAATAGTTGGCGCAGCTACCGGACAATTTCCGTAAGCGTCTAAAACAATAAACACATCGTTGACATTCACCACGCGGTCACCGTTCAAATCTGCGGGGCAACTTGCTGGACTTGCCGGACAATTTCC
>SYAD01000208.1 GCA_005789005.1 Planctomycetia bacterium
AAATCAGCTTTAAATACTCGTTCACTAGTTCACGGGGGATGGTTTCTGTTCCTAGTTCCAAAACGCCATCTCAATTCTGAAATTTATTTGTGAAAAAAAGTTCGTCTGCAAAAACTAAATCATTGGATGCGCGCCGTGGTTCATCCGCCCCCAAAGGCGGCAAAACATCAAATGAAAATACTGTCGGGACGAGCAATGGACATTCCGTCGGGGCGAGCAATGGTCAATCCCATTCTCCTGCGCTCACGAGCTTGTTAACAAAGCAGTACCAAGCATTGCGCGAAATGGCCAGACGAATTTTGCGCAGTGAGCGCCTCATCAAAAGTTCCAAAATCAATCGCCAAATTTCGCCAACATCTTTGGTGGCTGAATCCACGCTGCAACTGTTGGCTCAGCGTGTCGCCATTCAAGGCGACGAACATCTTCAAGGCTTGGCGAACATTTCAATGCAACGCGTTCTTTCCGACCGCGCGCGCAAGGGCCGCGCGCTGAAACGCAGTGGCAATCCTCGTGATCTTCTTAAAGCAGAGGAAGTAAAATCTGAAGTGCAGGAACTGGCCATCATGAACGCCATCGAGGCGTTGCGCGCGGTGCGTCCACGCCAAGCAGATGTGATCACCGCGGTGTGCTTGCAAGAATTATCCATTGAACAGGCCGCCAAAGAGCTCCACATGAGTGTGCCAACTCTCAACCGCGATCTTCGCGCGGCGCGCGAGTGGCTTGCCAAGCGCCTGAAATAAGTCTGCTCTACTTGGGGTGCGCCGTGTTGAACTGATCAAGCGCGTCCTGCCACTTCTTGGCTTCGATTTTTTCCTGTGGCACACTTGGTTCGGCTGCCGCCCAGTCGTTGTGCAATTTCACCAAATCATTCAAAGTCATGCGAATTCTGGCAGGCGGCGCTTCAATGCTTTTCAAACCGTTTAACCCTTCTTGCAAATCAGCGTCAGCTTCGCGCCATTTTTTCAGTGAAGCAAGAATGGAGCCGCGCCGCGCAATAAAGACCCACAACTTGGGATCGGTTTTTTCAAAGACTTTCCGCGCTTTTTCAACGGATTGATTTGAAAATTCCAGCGCCGCATCAAATTGCCCTTGATCTTGCAGCACCTTGGCGAGATTGTTCAGCGAAATAATCACGTCCGCGTGGTCCGCGCCCAGGCGGCTTTGATTGGTCTTGAGCGACTCGCGGAATAATTTTTCCGCCTCCGACAAGTTGCCTTGATTGCGCAAACAGAAGGCCAGATTGTTTTGTACGCGCGCAACATCTGGATGGTCGGGAGAAAATTTCGCCAAGTAACTTGCCAGCGCCTCGCGGAATAACTTTTCCGCCTCCGCTGTCTTGCCACGCTCCTGTAAAGTTTGCGCGAGGTTGTTCATAAGCAACGCGGTGGTGGGATGATTCTCCCCCGCGAAATTGCGCATGGTGTCAATGGCCAAGCGCGCGTTGATTTCGGATTGCTCCAATTGATTGGATTCCATCTGAAGTACGGCGAGATTTTGATAATCCCCCGCCACCGTGGCGTTATTGTCGCCAAGCAACTCGCGGTCCATTGCCAGCGCGGCTTCCAAAAGAGGTTGCGCGTCTTTGAAACGACCGGCGGCTTGCAAAACAATAGCCAGGTTTCCAAGCGCGGTCGCGGTTTGCACTCGATCCTTGCCCTGCAACAGTTGCGCGCGATCATTGGCTTCGCGAATCAAGCGCTCGGCCTCTGGCATGTTGCCCTTGTCTTTGTTCACCAGTCCGTAATTCATAAGCGTTGCCACGGCGCTTGCATCGCCAGACTGCCAACGTGGTCGCGACTCTTGAATCACAAACTCGTACAACTTCAGCGACTCGTCAAACTGACCGAGCGCTTGCAGCGCCAACGCTTTTTTCTCCGCAGCAATAAGATATTCACGGCTTTGTTCGCCTACGTTTGCGCGTGACAATTCCATGGCGCGATCAAGTAGCGGCAGCGCCGCATCAGCTTGCCCCACTTGTGTAAGTGTTCCACCAAGAGCTGTTGAAATGGCGATGGCTTCCGCGGCACGATCGGGAGGATTGGTCTTGAATTTTTGCGCCGCCGAAGCGAGCACTTCGCGCAGGGAAATATTTTCCGACCCGCTTGCGCCAAAGGGATCCGCGGCGCCGATTGTTTCCACCAAGAAATTCGTCACCGCCGTGGCGGCGTCTTTTTCTTGGTTGGCGCGCGCGGCGGAGCGAAGGCTAATCGCCGTAGCTGTAGCCATGGCCGTCAACACAATTACCCCAGCCGCCACTTGCAAGCGGCGACGCAGAACAAATCGCTGCGTTTGATACAGCAGACTTGGCGGACGCGCCTCCACCACTTCGCCGTTCATGTGGCGCGCAAGATCATCCAGCAATTCGGAAACACTTTGGTAACGGCGCTCGCGATCAATTTCCAAACACTTCAACACGATCGCGTCCAAGTCGCCGCGCAATTGCGTTTGCAGCATTTTCATGGTGATCCCGCGTTGCTGCGCCACTTCAATCGCGGCTTCAGGGTCTTCTTGAATAAGACGCGCATAGCGCAGCGACGGTCGCTCGGGTTGCGGCTCGCTGACTCGGCCATCTATTTCGCGCACGGGATCGCGGCGCACCGGCCTCACTCCACATAAAAGTTCGCCCAAAATAATTCCTAGCGCCCAAATATCGCTACGCGCGTCGGCGTCACCGCGAAATTGTTCAGGCGACATGTACGCCGGCGTGCCAAGCGGTGTGCTGGCTTGCGTGGTCAAAGAACTCAAAGGATCGGCGCCCTCAACGGCTTTGGCAATTCCAAAGTCAATCACCTTTGGAATGGCGTGGTGATCCTCAAAGCTGATCAAGATATTCGCGGGCTTCAAATCGCGATGCAAAATGCCGCGCTGATGCGCGTGGATCACGCCTTGGCAAGCGTCCATAAACAACTTTAATCTGGTTTGAAGGCTCGCGGTTTCCAAATCGCAATGCGCATGGATAGGCAAGCCCGCGACCAACGGCATGGCGAACCACGGGCGGCCGTCCGCCGAGGTGCCGCTTTCAAAAATCGTGGCCACATTGGGGTGATCCATCAGAGCCATAGCTTGTTGCTCGGCTCGAAATCGGGTGAGAACAGCTTGGCTGTCCATGCCCTTCTTCAGCATTTTAATTGCGGCGGTGCGCTTCACTGGCGCGTGCTGCGCACCGAGATACACAAAGCCATATCCGCCCTCGCCAAGCTCACCAAGAATTTCAAATGCGCCAAGTTTCGCGGGCATATCAGGCTGTTCATCTTGCGCGCTGTCGCCATTGCTTGTGGCGTGACTTTGAGTTAAATGCTGCGCCTCTTTGGTGAAGCCAGATCGCTCAAGCCGTTCAAGTAGAAGTTCAAACGCAGACTTCATGTTGCAATACTAACGTTCAAGGAAATCTTTTGTGACACTTCCATTCAACTGAAACGGATTAATTATCAAAGTCGGCGGCTTGTATTTGCGACACGCGCCCCGACGGTCCGAACGAAATCGCCCACGCACGAGGATGCGGATGTGACGGAAACAATGCGCCTGTGGCAAGGGTGCTGAGATTGTCGCCGTACTGCCAGCGGTCCTCTGGAATAATCACTTCACCGTCGACTTCTTTTGCCTCGTACTTGCTGCTTGGCTCACCAAGCAACGATTCGACTTCTTGCTTGGTCATGCCCGTGTGAACCTTGCCCCAATTATCTTGATACTTGGATTCACAACCCTGCAGGCACAACAGCATCAACATGATTGACAACGCAATAGCGCATTCACGCGCGCAAACTTTGCCCGCCAAAAATGCGCGCCCACACGCGAGCGTTGTATGCGGTGTATTCATTCAAAAATTGTAACGTTTGGCATGGCGCGCATTTGATCATTTTGCGCGCGCTGATCGACACGATTTAAAAAGTTGATTATACTTTTTATACGTGGGTAATTATGCAAAACAACTTTACCGGGTGAAATTGCAGGATTCCCGCCAACACCCCAAGCTAACTTATGCGCAAGTCATTGGTTTAATTCAATCTGGCGTGATTGATCTTGACGATGAGATCGCGATCTTTGACAGCCAAGATTCTTTTTTTGCTTGGGAATTGGAAAATGCGTTTGAAAAAGTTGTGGTCAACGCTTACCGCGACCATGCGGATGCCATACGCCGCATGCGCAGAAGTATTTCCGCAGGCTGGCTCACCCCGATCGAGTTTCGCGATCAACGGGATAAATTATTGGCGCACGAACCAGGAGTCAACGAAAGTGATTGGAGCTCACGACAAAGACCGGATCTGATCAATGACGGGGTGGGGCCTGAATTGCACAGGGCGGCCGCCATTGGCGCGGCGCGTCAAGCCACAACTCGCGGCGACGCGCGCGAAGATTCCCTTGAAAAACCAGCTGAAAGCAGCGTGGAATTTTTTCGGGAAAATATTTCCAAAATCTTCCAAGGAGATTTTCCAGAATGGGCCAATCCCTACGCGCTGTTCAAGAGTGCCAAGGCGAATGCGTTTAAAATATTTTTCATCGCCCTCTTCACAACCATCGTCACCGATCCATTTCGTCCATGGGTTCAGTTGTCGTGGTTTGTCTTGATTTGTGGCGTCTATGCAATCTACTGCGCGCTACGGCAACTCGCGGTGATTGGTTCCGCGCGCATGTGGGTTGATCGATTTGTAACGTTTATTTTATTCACATTGATATTCACACTTTTATTAATTGTGACTCTCAAAGCCGAGCCTCGCCACGGCGCTGGAGTTCTTTCACGAATTCCACAAATCGCGGCGCTGCAAGACCAATTACGAACACAAATCAATAAATAAATAGCGTCCGCGCCATTCGCCTTGAATCACATCGGGCAATACCATCGCGCTATGAACACCGCGCCCACTTCGCCTGCCCCATCAAACGCCACTTCAAGCACTGCTCAGCTTCCAACCCAAGACACCGTGGCGTTGCTGACCAAGCAACACGGCGCCGACGCATTGGCACGCGCGGAAATTGGCGTTCGCCAAGTGGCGTTGCGCTGGAACAGCATGGATGGAACGCCGCAAGACTTCACCGCATTTTGCGTGGCTAACTTCGTTGCCAACCCAAGCGATGTCACACGCTTGCTTGATCGGCTTGAAAAAGTTCTGATAAGCGTCAGTGGACACTTGTATGAAATTCGACGCGACCTTCGTTGGTGGAGCGATGTGAAAACCGATTCATTCGTGGGCGTGGATGATGTGCTTGCCAAGTTTGATCCCGCGCCGGATGTAAGCGACCAGTTGTATCGCCAAAAGATTGCGTTTATTGCGCTGCTGAACTTTGATCGCAGCACGTTGGCGGAAATGTTGGCCAAGGGCTCTTCATGGTCCACCACGCGTTGGGCGGAAGTTCGGCTTGCGCAATCGTTTGGTCCGCGCGTTCCGGTCGCGCTTGCGGATCAAGCGCGCAAGACCAGCCACGAGGCCAATCAATTTGTGAGCGGATTTCATATTCCGGTTGGTCGCATGGTGGATACCAACGGTAAGCGCTGGTTTGAAAGTGACCGCAAATTGCTGGCGCATTGGTTGGTGCGCGAAGAAGTGAAGGCGGGTTACGGCGACCCCGACGGTCTTGCCAAGCAGCGCGCGTTGATGCGCGTGATGGGCCGCCACATTGATGGAACAATTCCCAAAGCCGTAATGGAATGCACAGGCACTGAAGATTGGAACCCCGACACCAACACGATTGGTGGCGCGCCATGCGGCGAAACATTGGGCGCGGTGCGTTATGAATTTTGGAATTCACAGCGCGATCTGGCGGCGCAATTTGATCCGCTGTATCCAGAGGCGCCAACCGCCATCGCGCGCAAGTTTGATGTGGCGCGCGAAATTCCAGAGAGCGAAGTGGAGCGACTTCTCATTGCGTTGCTGGAGCACCCAGTGCGCCGCGACATTGCAACGTGGATGACCAAGCGACTTGGCCGCGCGCTGGAGCCGCACGATGTTTATTTTGAGGACATTGCAGAGACGCGTCCGCCGCAAGAAATGAACGCCAGCGTTGCCGCGCATTTCCCCGACGAGAAAGTGTTCGAGCGCAAACTGCCCGAGATCTTGCAGACGCTTGGCTTCAGCAAGGATGACGCGCATTTCTTGGGCGGACAAATCCGCGTGGAGATTGCGCGCGGCTCTGGCCACGCCATGCGTCCTGGTTTGCCCGAGTACGGAGCGTGGCTGCGCACAAGTCGTCTGGATAAGGAATTTGGTTGGGACGGTTTTGATACCGCCATGCATGAACTTGGCCACAACTTGGAGCAATTGTGCAGCACGCACTTCGCGCCGCGGCCACTGCTGCGCAATGTTCCAAACACCGCATGCACCGAGGCCTTCGCGTTCTTATATCAGTCGCTTGGTCGGCGTGTGCTTGGCTTGGAGAAGCCAGACGAAGTGAAGCGTAGTTTTGATTTGGATTCCATTGGCACCATGTTGGCGGCGTGCCAAATTGCGGGACCAAGTTTGTTGGAGCTGTATACGTGGCGCTGGATCTACGCCAATCCAAATGCAAGCGCAGAGCAGTTGCGCGATCAAGTGCTTGCGATCGCGGATCAAGTGTGGGAAAAATATTACGCGCCGCTGCATGGAAAAGATCGCAACCGTTTAACCGCCGCGTATCAACACATGGTGGCGCATCCGTTGTATCTAGCCGATTACACCATTGGCCATGTCATGAGCCATCAGATTCGATCGTTCATGCGCGGCAAGCAATTGGCGGCGGAAACAAAACGTATCACTAGTTTGGGGCGACTGACTCCGGACCAGTGGATGCGCCAAGCCGTGGGCGCGCCTCTTTCCATTGAGCCGCTTGCGCAAGATTGCGCGGCGGCGTTGACGCGCATTGCGCCGTGAATGTGGTTAGAATCCTTCGCTATATTGCATGCGTAGCTCAGCTGGATAGAGCATCGGTCTTCGAAACCGAATGTCGTTGGTTCGCCTCCAACCGCGTGCATTGATTGAAGTGCGATAAATAGTGACACATGCGGCTGTAGGCTTG
>SYAD01000209.1 GCA_005789005.1 Planctomycetia bacterium
GACGAGAATGACGAGAATGATGAGAATGAGGAGAATGATGAGAAGGGCGAGAAGAGTGAGAAGGGCGAGCGTGCGCCAGCAAGCACACCAAAATAAATTTTAAATCACAGAGTGATTCACACCCCGCGGCTTGTTGCGCGGGTTTTTTATTTTTTGATCGCCGTGCCCGCACTCGAGATTTGGGAACATGTCAGGTTTGATTTGCCGCGCTTGTGAATAGCATCACGTCCTTAGCGCGCACATTGCCGCTTAATCAAATGAAGACAGCGCAATTCCAAGATCCGCTGAATCAACGGTGCTGCTGCGATCAAGGTCTGTTCTGCAATTACCAGCGCACGCGCCAAAATCACTGAGGATCAAACCGATATCCGCACTATCCACATGGCCATTGCCGTCAACATCGGCGAGTTTGCCCATGACAACAATTGCATATTGCTGCCCAGACACACTGCCAAGATTCGCCGCCACGCCCAGATCTGCGGAACCGTTGACCAAGCACGGCAGCCATTGATTGGTGAGCGCGCCGTTGGAACGCACCAAGCAAGCCGAAAGGGAAATGAAATTATTGAAGTCGGCGGCCAAGCCAAGGTCCGTGAAAGGAATTCGAAATTCAATGCCGCTGATCGCGGAGGATGCGGCCGCTACGGAACCCGCTGTGATGCCCGCGGAATTTGTGTTGTCGAGCGCAACTTCAACGCCGTTTAAATTCACTCCTCCAGCAAGAACGCCGCGGCCCGCGTTCACCGCGACTGAGCCGCGATATTCCTTTGCGGCAAGACCAACACTTGGCAGTGAAATGTGATCGACATACATGGTCGCGCCAGGCGCGTTCACAAAGTACATCGCGTCGGGCGAAAATTCTGGCTCAAATGTGAGGCCATCCAATTGAGCAAGACCCGCCGGCGGCGAACCCAAGTGACTTGTGGAAAGCGTGTTTTGTCCGGCGCTGAAACCGCCGGCGGTAGCGGGATCGACATCAATAAACAGCGCCAAGGCCGTGGCGTCTTGTGGAATATTTCCTGTGATTGAAATTTTCAACGCGTCGCCGTCACGACGTGCGAACATTTGGTCAAGTTCTCCCACATTGTCTCCAAGCGAAGAGAGACAACTTTGCGAGGCGATCAACGATTGAGATCCGGCGTCGTTGGCGAGATTGCGTCCATCAATATCCGGGTGGGTTGTGATGGGCGGAGTTGTTAAAGCCACGCGGACAATAAACCAAGAGCGCGCGCCGATTTGAATTGGATACGCGGACTTGTTCGCGCTTGTGATCGCGCTCAGCGTGGCGGCGGTTTGAATATCCACGGGAATGGTTCCGCTTGTTGGGGCCGTAAAATCAGCCAAATTCAGCGTGCCTGTGGCGGTTGCCGAATCAAGATTGATGGCCACAAGCACGGTCTCGCTAGCGTCGTAGCGCACAAACGCGTACACGCTGTCATGGGAGCAGGTCACTGGTATGTATCCGCCTCGGCGCAGCGCGATGGAATTTTTACGAGCGGTGATCAGCGCGCGATAGGTCTCCAAGATTGAGCTTGACACGCCTTTTTGTTCATCGACGCTGCGGCCGTCATTGTTGGCGGCGTAGGTTGGAGGTTGCGGCGAAATACTTGCGGCTGGGTAATTGGTCATGGGAAGTCCAGCCACGGCTTTCCACTTGAACGGCTCACGCACGGGAATATCGTTGGCGTCGCTGCCAACATTCGCCTTTGAGCCCTTCATGCCGATCTCGTCGCCGTAATAAATATTTGGCACGCAAGGCTGAGTCAGCAAAATCGCCGCCGCCACTTTTTGACGCGCGTTGTTGGATCCAAAATCAGATGCCAGGCGGTTCGAATCATGGTCGTTGGTTTCTGCTACGGCGAACTTTCCAATTGGAATCGCTGCGACCGTGTTCGCCATGCTGGAGTAAAGTCCGGAAGCGCTTCTGTTGGACACCGCGCTTCGCGCCGCGAACTCAAATGGCTTGGTGATGACCGCGTCAAAAGCTGTTGATGTGAGCAAGTCGGTTCCGTAGTTGCCCCAGTCCGATGGCTCGCAGAAAATAAATATGTTCGGCTTTATCGCACGCAGCGCGGTGCACCAAGTTTCCCAAAATGAAATATTCGCGCCCCAGCCTTCGCCGCCGCTTGCCCAAACATGATCAAGACGGAATCCATCAACGCCATCGCTGGTGTCGCCGTCGTTGTTGGGATCCAGCCATTTTTTAGCCCAATTTGTCACGGTTGCCACGGCCGAAGCGTTGTTCAAGTTCCAGTGGATGAAACCAACCGACGAGCCATTCCATGTGTTGTAAACCGATCCAACATAATTGACGTTGTCGGCGCTGGTGAAGGCCAGCCAATTGCTATATGCGTTTGTTGGAGCGCGATACGCGGATTGGAAGTACGTTGAATTCTGGCTGATGCCATACGCGACATAATCCAGAATGACTTTCATGCCGCGCGCGTGGGCTTTGGAAACAAAATCTAGAAATTGCGCCTGCGTTCCAAAGCGCGTGTTGAGCATGTCAGCGGGTCCGTGTTGATACCCGTGATAGGCCGCAGATGGAAAAATCGGTTGCAGATAAATCATGGTCACGCCGAGATATTGCAAATAGTCAAGCGATGTGTTTGAGGCGAGCCCGGCGAAATCGCCAAAGCGAGTATTCACGCCGTTGGTGGAATCGTTGTCGGAATCACACCAAGCGATTGGCATAATCTGGTAGATCACCTCGTCTTGGGGAAGACGTGTCTCGACAAGTTTCAATGCGGCGGGCGATTGTTCACCGCGACTGGGTGTGGATTCTTGTTCGAGCAGATACTCCTGCGGAAAAAAATCATCGGGCGGAAATTTTTGCGTTGTGGCGAATGTTGCTTCAAGTGCGATCAAGCAAGACGCGCAGGCAATTGAAACTAAATGCAACAAACTTGTCTGGTGGCGCGTCATTGATTTAGTCTAATGCGCGAATCTCCTCAGACCAGTGATACTTTGAAGAATTGTCAGATTTGCGAGGGATATTTTTGTGAACTTTGCTTGAAAAAGTTTGAGTAAATCCAAGATTTTTGTTGTCAAATCAAGCTTTGGACTTTGCGAATTGATTCAGCGTGGTGGTTCAGCGTCAATCAATCCCGGACGATTTGATCAGTGATTTTTCAAGCACCTCAAAATATAAATCATCGCGTCGAGGTGTTCCGGCGCGCGGTTGCCCATAGGGAAAGTCCTCTTTTTTTCCCGTGAGCGAATAGCCGCGGCGTTGGTACCACGCGATCAATATGTCGCGCTGGCCAATCACAGTCATGCGAGCGCGCGGCAAGCGCAACTCGTCGCGGATCACTCGCTCGGCTTCATGTAACAGTTGCCGACCAATGCCAGCGCTCTGCAACGTTGGCAGCACGGACACCATGCCGATATAGCCCGCGTCTCCCGCGTTTTCTATGCGCACACATCCAACAAGCGCCGCGGCCTGGGGCAACGCGCGCTCTTGCGAAGGCGTGTGGACTTGATCCTGATCGAGAATTTTGACGCCCGCAGAACTTTGCTCCGCTAGGCGAATCCTTGAATGGGCGCCGCAAATGATTTCTCGAATTTCAATTTCGTCAGTGCGTTGACCATCTAAAATATCGGCTTCAGTGGTCCAGCCCGCGCGGCTGGCATCGCCGCGATATGCGCTCTCCACCAAGAAAACCACAGCCGACACATCGGCGAGCGTGGCGTTTCGAAAAGCTATTTGTTGCGCGAAACTCATATAGGGCAATGATAGAAGATGAAATGCACTGAGCGCAGTTGAAGATGATGCCGTGCGCGGTGCTGATGTGGCGTAAAGCAACAGTGAACTGTTGGCAAGTTTTAATTTGAAATTCGAGCGCTCATTTAAGTTTAGAATGAGCTTTCCAAGCGGCGATCAATTCCGCTTCGCGTGCGCGGCTTATTCCTGGCGCTCCAGGCTTGGCGCCGAAATCAAAATCTGGTTTTGTTTTCTGGAACCAGTCCGCAGTGTCGCGAGCAGTTTGCGCTAAAGGACGAAATTTCAATCCTTGCTCAATGGCCTTGCGGCGGTTGATCCCGCCCATTGGCGCTTCGGCGGCCATGGAGGCGGGAATCCACAGCGGCATACCCATCCAAGGTTGCACTTGTTGCTCCAGTAACCAATCATCATCCGCAGGAACAAATTCGACATGATTTCCAAACGCGCCGCGGCAGCCAAAAACAAATCCATCAAAGGTGAGCGTCCCGTCCGGGCCCGCGCAATTGAAAGCCCCGCCGTGGCCGTTCTGCGCACAAACACAGGCAAAATCCGCTAAATCGCGCGCGTCAATGAATGACGTCTCGCTGCCCCACGGATTTTTTGAATTGGGAATCAACACTTCGCCACCGCGCTGTAAACGCGCGGGCCAATAGGTGAATCGGTCGGTTGGATCGCCTGGCCCAACAATCAAACCTGGCCGCAGCATGGTTGCGCGATCGGCGTACACGGCGGTCAACGCGCGCTCGCATGCGGCCTTGAGAGGACCGTATGTTTCATTGGATAATTTTTCATCAATCACTTGCGGATCCGCCGCAAGCGGAGCTGATTCATCCGCATGCACAGGCAGTGGGTCCGCGTACACATTTAGAGTTGTGACCAAAATATATTGGCGCGCGGCGGGCTTCAGCAATTCAGCGCTTGCGCGCGTGATGCGGGGAACAAATGCGCTTGTATCTATGACCGCGTCCCAAGTTCTACCTCCTCGAATTGCGGCGGCCAAGGGCTCTAGGCCTGGCGCTTTGTTGGGATCTCGATCGCCATGGATCTGTTCAATATCTTTGAACATGCCAGGATTTGTTTTACCGCGATTGAACAGCGTCACGGTCCATCCGCGCGCCGTTGCGCTTTCAACAATTGCGGGTCCAAGAAAAGATGTGCCGCCAAGAATTAAAATTTTCATGATTGCATTAGGTTATGGTTGTTCAAGTTCTAAGTTTAAGCGTACTTTCCTTCTTGATAAACGTAACGCAGTACAGCGGATCACCCCGCTGAACATTGACGAATGGCAATGGAATGCCGATTCAATACGGTTATTTTGGCGTTTTTGCGCTGGCGCCACTCGCTCGCGCGTATCGAAGATCAATCGCTGAACTGCCCAAAGTAATTTCCTTGATGGAAGTCAACAAATCTGAACGGGTCACTTTGCCGCTAGTGGGAAGTTTTGGTTCCCCGCTAAGCGCGTAAAGCGTGACCACATAAATTTTTTCACCCGGACCCTTGGAGCAAGGCGGAGCGTATTGGGCGCGGCCGTTGACGGTGTTCACTCCCCATGTGCCCATATTTTTCTGGCCAGCATCAATCGACTTGGTTGTTGCGGGAATGTTCCAAGTGACAATGTAGACATGTTCCTCCGCGCCAGGCCTCGGAATATGGTGCATGGTCAACGCAAGGCTTTTTGTTCCCGCAGGCAAATCGCTCCATTGAAATGGTGGCGACAAACTTTCACCGTCGCAGGTGAACTTTGCATCAAGCAAACCGTTCGCGCCCACGCCCGAACTGGAAAATGGAAACGAATTGGCCGCGCGCGGTGTGGATGCGGTGGATGAAGTTTCGCCCGCGCCAGGTCGATCATTCGCGTCATCATCTTCGCGTGGCGGCGGAGGACCATCTTCACGCGGAGGTGGTGGGCCATCCTCACGTGGTGGCTTGTCGCCTTTGCCGCGGCGTCCATCTTTCTGAGAGCCTTTGCCATCACCGCGACTTTCTTTGGCTGAATATGTTTCAGTGCTTTTTTCCCCGTTTACACCGGTGAAATTGAAAATGACTTTTCCTGAAGCATCCGCGGAATATTCCACAAAGCCTGGCTTGCCGCCAACTTCATACGTCAACTTCCACGCCTTAGGCGCAGTTTGTTTGAAATCGGTGATCTTGGCGCCGCGCAAAGGAGTGGTGTCTTGGCGCAATGGTTGCGCATGCGCCTGCGGAACAATCTCATCGCCTTGCATTTTTACATTGCCGCGCATGCCGCCATTGATATATGGATAGGTCTTGCTCGCGTGATAGTGGTATGAGCGAGTTCCATTATCAATACCTTGACCGGCGGGCAGCGCGCAGAAATGTCCATTCAGTTCATCAAGCGCATCGGTGCTTCCAAGCGGACACGATTCCAGCGCGCCGGCCTTTGCTTTGGGGTCATACAAGCCGTAGATGGCGAACCCATCCAACGCAAACGCGATAGGACTTTTGGGGCCAACCACTTTTTGAATAGCAAGAGGCGCCGCGTGATAGTGGTAGTCATCGCCACGGCCACAGTGCCCGCCGAACTCGTCCAACTCGCCAATAGAAAACGAATCAACGCCGCGATTGTTGAGCGCGTTGAAAATTGGAATGCCATTGGCCGCAAGCGCAATGGCGCCACGGCGCAGTTGAGTGCGCCCGGAAATTGGCTTGTCAGCAAGCGTGGATTTAAGCGGTATTTGCCATGAATTTGTGCCAGTGTAATTCTGTGGCAGCGGCACTTGTTGTTGCCACGCGGTAATTCCCACCATCATGGTGAAGTCAAGTGGCGCGTGCGGAAGTCCGTCGGATTCAACATAAAGCCACTGCGAATCCCAGCGCGTCTTTACACTGGGAGCGAAAAGTTTGTAGACCGCCGCTTGCCACGGATCGTTTGATGGATTGATGGGACTCGCGCTTTGGTTCATCGCACGCACGCGCGCCAATTGAGCTTGGGCAAGCGCGCGATCCTGATCATTCAATTCAGCCAGAGCAATTGTGGCTGTGCCACCATCATGCAAATCAATGGTCACGCCACTGTCACGCACTGTGAGCAACCAGCCCTCAAGGTCGAGTTTATTGCGTTCATCTTGCCATACATGAACGGAATTGTGGTCGCGCTCGCCATGGCTGTGCGCTTGGGTTTGATCCAAAGTTTGAACATCAGCATGGTCACTCGGCGGATGGGCCGCGGTGGCGTTGGCAAAGAGAATAAGAATGGCTGGAAATGAAATCATGGTGATGTTGGGTTGTGGGTGCCAGCGTCAAAGGGACTAGAAATACCGTTTATTCAAGGCAATGGTAGTTGTTGGCAGATTGCGTGCATGAGCAATCAGGTGTAAGAGAAATATAATTTTTGGAGAATGCACTTAAGATGCATCCCATCATGCATACAAAGTCAACCACTGATTCTGCCTCGAATTGGTATAGGTCTTATTTATGTTGCGCACTACTGGTGCACTGTATTTCTTTAAGTGCGATTGCCGATTCATTTAGCGCGCCCGAAATTCCAAAGCCACTCAAGTCCAAGGATCTGCAAAATTGGATGAAGGACTTGGCGCCTGCGGATGCGCAGCGCGTGAAGTGCGAGCAAGCGTTCGATGCATACGTGGATCAGTGGGAGCAATTGCGCGACAAGACCATTCGCCCCGCGCAGGCCAAGCATGACGCGCCAATTCGCGGCGGTGATGTGAATGCCAATGTCTCAAGTGATACGAGCGAGAACAACCCAAGCGAAATTGCGTGGAGTCGCACGGTCTCCAGCGCATACGACACCATTGGCAACATGGAGCGCGCCATGTTTGGCGCCATGCGCGAGTCGCAAGCGAATGAATCTCAACAAGCCAAAGTTGATCGCTTTGCGGCGGCGCGCGCTCGTAAACGCGCGAACGCTGTGGTGCGTGGTGTTCCATTGAATTTACCCAGTATTCCCAAGGTTCCCAATCTTGCCGAGGAAAAACTTGCGGCTATAGATAAGCGTTCGCGCGAGTGGGAAGTTTCCGCCACGCCATTGATTGAGCGCATCGCCTCCGCAAGCTTGGACGATAAATC
>SYAD01000210.1 GCA_005789005.1 Planctomycetia bacterium
ACCTGCGACTGGTGGTACTTTGTAATGCTCTTCATATAAATGTAAACGTAATTTTTGCCTGTTGACGATCACGATCTAAACAATTTTTTAACAAATAGTTCAAATTGTTTGTTTTGGGCACTGTTTTTGGCCAAATAAATTAAATTTGCAAAAATGTGAAAGTGCGTGATCAAGGTCACCTGTTTTTTACGTTTACATCTATGAAAGAGAGTGTCGTGATGACACTTTCAAATCAAGCATGTGGTCGACCCCCTTTTTCGACCTTACCCCGACGTATCCCTTTTCGTCGGGGTTTTGCTTTTTACATAGTTGGTTTCGCGGGTTTGCTCAATGCGCCGCTGTTTCGTGAGCTTTAATCAAATGTGGTTTGCAATTTCGGTGGCTCTACTATTGGCGCGTGCGTCCGAATCCCCATCAGCGAAGCCAAGAGAACCAGGCTGCGCGTCGAGCCAGCGTTCCGGCGTTGAACTATCCAGAGTCGCTGCCGATTACGGCGGCGCGCGCGGACATACTTGCGGCGTTGCGTGGCAATCAAGTTGTGGTGGTGGAGGCGGAAACTGGCAGCGGCAAGACCACGCAATTGCCCAAGATGTTGCTTGAGATTGGATGTGGCGTGGCTGGCGAAATTGCGCACACGCAACCGCGTCGCATTGCAACGCGCGCGGCGGCAACGCGTTTGGCGGCGGAGTTGGGCGTGCCGCTGGGAACATTGGTGGGCTACCAAATTCGCTTTGAGCAGCGCGCGGACGCGGGCACGTTGGTGCGCGTGGCCACCGACGGAATTATTCTGGCGCAACTTGCGCAAGATCCGCTGCTGATGCGCTATGACGCAATTATTGTTGACGAAGCGCATGAGCGCAGTTTGAATATCGATTTTCTTCTTGGCGCGCTGCGGCGCATTGTTGCGGCGCGAAAAGATTTCAAGGTGATCTTGACCAGCGCGACTTTTGAGGCGGATCGTTTTAGCGAGGCATTTGGTGGTTGCCCGGTGATTCGCGTGGCTGGCCGCGCGTTTCCTGTGGAGGTTCGTTGGCGCGATATTCCTGCGGAGGATCATGCGGATCCCATTCTTATGGCCGACGCGATTGAAGCATGTTTGGTGGAAGGCTCTGGTGATGTTCTTGCGTTTTTGCCTGGCGAGCGCGAGATTTTGGAGGTGGCGCACACGCTGCGTGGTCGCGCTGGAGCGCGTGAGGTTGAAATTCTTCCGTTGTACGGGCGCTTGGGCGACGCGCAGCAAGATGAAGTTTTTGCGCCCGCCAAGACGCGCCGCGTGACGTTGGCCACCAATGTTGCTGAAAGTAGTTTGACCGTTCCAGGCGTGCGGTTTGTGGTCGACAGCGGTTTGGTGCGCATGAGTCGCTTCTCTCCAAAGTCGCGCATTGAGCGATTGTTGGTTGAGCCCGCAAGCCAGGCCTCGCTAGAGCAGCGGCGTGGTCGCGCGGGTCGCGTGGCCGCTGGTGTGTGCGTGCGCCTAGGAAACTTGGAGGATTTTCAGGCGCGCCCCGTTGCGACACCGCCAGAAATAAAGCGCACTTCGCTTGCAGGCGTGATTCTGCGCATGCGTGATTTGGGTTTGGGCGAGCCGTCAACATTTCCGTTTCTAGATCCGCCGGGCGCGCGTCAAATTGAAGAGGGCGAGCGCACGCTGTTTGAAATTGGAGCCACGGATCGGCACGGGCGCCTCAGTGGCGTGGGCAAGAAAATGTCAAAAATGCCCGTTGATCCGCGGGTTGCGCGCGTGGTGGTTGCGGGACTTGAGCTCAATTGCGCGGCCGCCGCGCTCACCATCGCGGCGTTTCTTTCGGTGGCGGATCCGCGCGATCGGCCGGCGGATCAGGCGCAACTGGCGGACTTGTCGCATCAACAATTTTCCGACCCGGATGGCGACTACATGTCGGCGTTGAAATTGTGGACGGCCTGGAAAGAGGCGCGCGACACGCTGGGTTCAAGCGCGTTGCGTCGTTGGTGCAAGGAACATTTTTTATCGCAGCGCCGGTTGCGTGAGTGGAGCGATGTGCGCCGGCAACTGGAATGGTTTGTGCGCGATCGTTTGCGCGCGGAAGTTGGCAGCGACGCGGCGACTCCGCCCACTCGAGCGGTGCATGAAGCTGTGTTGGCTGGTTTCGCAACGCAGGTCGCGCGCCGCGGCGTGGATGGTCAATACAAATTAAGCGATGGGCAAACTTTCGCCATTCATCCGCGCTCTAGTTTGGCGCGGCGCAATTGCGAATGGATTGTTGTTGTGGAAGTGGTGGACACGGGCAGGCGGCTTGGCCGCTTGGCGGGAAAAGTTCAGCCAACGTGGATCGAAAAGATGGCGACGCATCTTGTAAAGCGTTCCACCAGCGAGCCGCATTACATACGCGACACTGGTCAAGTGGCGGCGTGGGAACGCGTGAGTTTTGGCGAGCTCGATCTCATTCCTCGTCGGCGCGTGCCCTATGGAGTTGACAATCAAGTAGAGGCGCGCGTGATTTTTATTCGCAGCGCATTGGTGGAGGAACAGCTTGGCGTGACGGCCGATTTTTTGGCGCACAATCTCAAGATTCAGGATCAGGTGAATTCAATCGCGCGCGCGCGTCGGCAGGCAAATTTACTGGCCAACGCGGATCGCAAGTTTCAATTTTACGACTCGGTGGTGCCGCCGACTATTTTTAATCGCGCGTCGTTTGAGAAGTGGCGCTCCGTGATTGAGCGGCGCAAGCCGGAAATCTTGCGCATGTCGCAATCCGATTTCTTTGTGGAGCCCCTTGCGGATTCGCACGAGGCGAAGTGGCCATTGCAATTGGATGTTGGGAGCCATGTGGTGAATGTGCGTTACCAGCATGAGCCGGGCGCCGATGCGGATGGAGTGACCGTGCGTGTGCCGTTGCTTGAGTTGCCGGATTTGGATTGCGATCGACTTGAGTGGTTGGTGCCGGGTTTGATAGCGGAAAAAATAGAGGCGTTGATTCGCAGTTTGCCCAAGCGTGTGCGCGCGCGATTTCAGCCAGTCGAGCCTGTTATTCAAGCATTTTTAGAGCAGCACCAAGTGGGTTCCGGTTCGCTGCTTGAATTGCTTGCTCGTGAATTAAAGCGCGCCAGCGGACTTGAAGTGCGCGTGGAAGATTTCGCGCTTGCAAATATGCCGGCGCATTTCAGCACACGCGTTGAAGTGATTGAGAGCGATGGACGCGTGTTGGCAACGGGTCGAGACGCAAGGGGGTTGGTGAAAAAATTTGCGGCGCAATCGGATCTGGCGCGCCGCGAAGTGATCGCGCGCACCACAAATGGTTTGCCCATCGGCAAAGAGTTCGCGTGGTGGATCGCGCCTTTGCCCGCGGTGTTGCCAATGCTGGTGAACATTGGCCATCAAGCGGGCCAAGTGCGTGCGTGGGCCGCCCTTGAAATGTGTGATGTTCAAGAGCATTTCAAGAGCCGCGGCAATGTGCGTCATGATGCTGCGAATGCGAAGGCTGGCGCGACAAGGGGCTTGCATGCAATTGATCAAGAAGTTCACAATGATCGCGGCGTGCGTTTACGCCAATTTGCCACGCTTCAAGAGGCGTATGAAAGTCAGTTGCAAGCGTTGTGCGAGTTGGTGTTGCAACTGAACCGCGGCGCAATTGAGCATCATTTGGATTTCCACGGCGAATTTATGGCCATTCAATCCGTGGCGGGCAGTAGTTCTGATGCTTGGAAACATCAATTAGTTGTGCGTATTGCTGAGTTGATTTTGCTTGAAGGCAAAGAGGCGCTTCCAACACGTGATGAATTGAACCAGCAGATTGAGAGTGTGGATAAAAAAATTCTTGGGGCCGCGCAGCGCGTGCTTCATGCCGTGGCGGCTCTTGCCAACGAAGTGTTGGCGCTTGATGCGGACTTGAAGCGTCCGGCGCCGGCGTCGTGGGCTCCAATTCTTCAAGACGCGCAAAGCGAGTGCGACGATTTACTTCGGCGCGATTGGCTGCAAGACATGCCGCTGAATTATTTGCTGGTGGCTTCAACGCTGATCAAAGCGCACCGCGCGCGCGTGGCGCAACTTGAAGGCGCGGGAGTGTTGCGCGCGCAACGCGATCAATTTGATGCGCTGTGGAAGCCGCGGTTGGCGCAGGAGCGGCCAAGGCGTTGCGAGTCATCAACTTGGA
>SYAD01000211.1 GCA_005789005.1 Planctomycetia bacterium
AACCTGGTGGACCTTCAAGAAGCACGCCGCGCGGAATGCGACCGCCAAGGCGTTGAAATCGTGTTGGATCTTTCAAAAACTCAACCAATTCAGAAACTTCCTCCTTGGCTTCGTCAATGCCGGCGACATCGGCGAAAGTAGTGTGCGCCATTTCCTTGTTGCTCACGCGGTGCTTGCTGCGACCAAAGTTTCCCAGCATGCCGCCCGGACCGCCGCCCGCGTTGCGCATGCTGCGTGAAAGCAGGAACCACAGAATTCCCAAAATGATCAGCGTTGGCAAGATGGTCATGGCGATTTGCGCGAAGGTGCTCGTGGCCACGTCGGCGCGCCATGGAATGGATGCCGATTCCAAATCTTCCGTATATTTTTTGTACTCGGATGGAATGATGGTGACATACACGGGCGCGGGTTTATCGCCAAATCTCTCGGAAAAACCCTTGGTATTTGGCTTCACGTCGGCCACGATTCGATCGCTCATGATGATCACGGAGTTGCTCTCCAGCTTATTTTCTTTGGCGAGCACCATGAATTGTTGCCATGTGTCAATGGGTGTGCCGCGGGTTGAACTGCCGTTGATCACAATCCACAACAGAATGGCCAGCAATCCCAAAGTGAACCAAGTCACGCTTTGGCGACGTGGCTTGCTCGGTTGTCCCGCCGAGTTTGGAGTTGGGGGGTCGATGCGCTTAATGGGCTTCTCGGTCTTTTTCTTGGTGGCGAAAGCCATCGTGTTTGAATCCATAATTTTGTCGTTCATTTTATTTTCCTGCATTTCAAATCCCGCATGTCTGTTTACACATATCACCAATCCGACTGAAGGTTCGCCACAATGTCGTCGGCAAGCCGTTGAGTCACTTCAAATCGCGCCAAATCCAAAGGTTCCGCTTGCGAGCGACTTGTCACAACAACGCCACTTGCTGCGAAACCTTTGCGGGCCGTGATGGACTTTCCTGTTCGCACATCAACCCAATCCCAGTCGAGAGTCACAGTGTAGGCGACTTCCTCCGACAAACCAGTCGCAACGCTTTGACTCAATTGTGAAAGTTTCACACTGACCACCTTGCCGCGAAGAATGGTGTCGGCCCTTCCATCATGCGTGACGGTGTATGCGGTGGTTTGCTGCAAACGCTTTTGCAAGGCCTCGGTCAATTGAAAGCCCATTTCGCGGTCAGGTGTTGCGTTGTCAAAAATCGGCACGGAAATGGTGCGATATTTGGTGGGCAGAACGCTGCCGCCCTTCATGCCTTTGGACGAGCAGCCCAGTGTGTTCGCAAAAACAATCGTGGCGCATGCAATCGTTATCAAAGTCATGACATTGGCGATGAAATACTTGGAGAGTTGCAGTTTCATTTTGGTTGAGCCGGCGTGGGAGTTGGTTCAGTCGTTGACGCGGGTGGTGGAGGCGCTTTGATCACATCTTCCGGCGGAAGCGCCGCATTCCCCACGGGTTCCTCCGAAGATGTTTCTGATACGGCGGGCAGCGGCGCTATCACGTCAGGCGCAACGCCAGTTGGCTCCGCCACCTTTGGCGTTCCAATCAATGCGCTTTGCAGATCTGCGTAGTTGGGGCAGTCTTTGGCCACGCCCTCCGGCAATTTGGCAACCACTCCTGGGGCTATCCGCAGCGCCTCAATGGTGGCAATTGATTTTGGAAAGCGCTTCACAAGCGATCGCAAAGTAAGTTCAGTGGAAATAAAATCACCCATGCTTTGATACCAGCGCGCATCATTGAGCAACTTGGCGGCCTCGCTTTCGTACACGCGCACAAGCAATGCTTCGGCGCCAATTTGCTGGGCCAGCGCCGGATCATCCGCTTGTAGAAGTTTCAGTCTTGATGTGGCTTCGCGCAATCCACTGGCGTCATATTGTGGCCCTTTGAATTGGGCGTAATAGCTGTAAATTAGGCGTAATTTCGCTTTATTCACTCGTTTGGAGCGTGGATAATTTTGCACGAACAAGTCGTAGGCGTCGGCGGCCAGTGGCATGTCGCGAATGCGGAAGTAATAGTCGGCCAACTCCATGCCAGCTTTTTCCGCAAGCTCGCTGCCGGGCAATCGTTCTTGAATGCGGATGAAAATTTCCTGCGCGTCATCGCCCGCGTCGATCCAGCGAAATGTTCCCAAGAATCTTTTTCTTAAACCGTGGGCGTAGGCTTTGGCAATTTCATATTCACGCTCAAGCGCTGGAATGAAAGATGTGCTTGATGTATGTCGACGCGCGACATCTTCATAGGCGAAGAGCGCCTTGTACTCATTTCCCAAAGCCAGTTGCGCGTCACCCTGTATCAACGACGCCACCGCGCGACCTTGGCCAAGTGGATTATTTTCCAGGAAATTTTCCGACAAGTTCAGCGCGCGGGCTGCGTCGCCATTCGCTAGCGCCACGCGCGCCTGTTGCAATTGCTCATCCACCGACGACGGCGCCTCGGAGGGTTTCCAATGATCAAACTCATCCAGGGTGTAATCCGTTTGGGAGTGGGCGCTCTGGGTCGCCCCAAAGAGAGATGCGGCGAACCCAATCAGCGCCAAGCACCAACATTTTTCAAGCCAGCGGGTCATTGCCCAAATGGTACCCATGGTCACGAAGAATGTTGGCGCACACTTGCGCTTTGACGCGGCGCTTGCCGCGCAAATTTGATTGATGATTGCCAAAGAAACCTGAATGAATTTAGGAATTTTACTACGCCTTCGGCCTTCAAAGTGCCGATCTATACAGGTCGGATGGGTCCGACCGTTTTCGCAGGATGCGGGGCGTGAAGCTTAGGGGCTGCCATGGATGGGCGTATCCCTCACCTATTGATTGCTCGCATTGCGAGCGCGGTCATCGCACTTGGTTCAATCCCTGCGATTGCACTTGGCCATAGTGTCGATACAGAATCGCAAATTGTTGTGCTGAATCCCATTGATGCGGTACGCGGGTCGCCCACTGGTGGCTGGTTTTCCATTTTCATTGTGTGTGCGCTTGGCGCGTTCGGCTTGGCGTTGTGGTGGCGGCGTAAGTCTGGATTGAAGCACGGATTTGTTTTTGAATTGATTTCGAAATTTTTCCCCACGACTTTTATGCGCCGCGCGGTTGGCAATGGCGCGATTGAAATTCTTGATCGCACCGCGATGTCCAAAGGGCAATCGTTGACGTTGGTTCGAGTTGGCGATCGCGTGGTGTTGCTTGGTCAAAGCACGCAAGGATTTCAGCGGCTCGCGGAATTTTCGGCCGACGCATCAGAAACGAATGAAGCGGTGTTGGAGCAATCTTCCCAGTCCGGCGCGTCGATCCAATCGCACCGGAGGGTGGGTTGATGTTGTTCTTCGCCGCCATCAATCAAACCGTGGGCAATGTTCCAGTTGGCCTGAACGGCGGCGCGGAACTTGCGGCGGCCGCAATTGGCTTCGCTTTGCTTCCAGCGGCGTTGGCATTATGCACTTGTTTTCCGCGGAGATTTGTCACGCTTAGCATTCTTCGCCAAGGTTTGGGATTGGGCGCGGTGCCAAGCAATTTGATTGTGCTTGGACTCAGTGTTGCGCTGACAGTTGTCGCAATGACTCCAACATTGAAGGCCGCATGGGATGGCGGCTTGAAGCAACTGGCAAGCGGCAACAACTCGGATCCAATGATCGCTGTGAAAGGAGCCGAGGCGCCACTGCGTGCGTTTATGTTTGATCAACTGCAAGCGCAAGGTGGCGGGCCAACTTTAGAGGCCGTGTTAAAAGCCAAAGGTACTCCTGTGGAAGCGGGGCAGTCATTAACACGCCGCGAGGTGGACACGTTCACATTGGCTCCAGCATTCGCGCTGAACGAGTTGCGCATTGCGTTCATGCTTGGATTTAAAGTATTGCTTCCATTCTTGGTGATCGACTTGGCGGTCGCGGCAGTCATGGCCAGCCTTGGCTTGTTCATGACGCCGCCATCTTTGATCAGTTTGCCAATGAAATTGCTGCTTTTTGTGGCGGTTGATGGTTGGGCGCTTGTGTCCACGGGCTTGATCTCGGGCGTGACCCGAGTGGCGGGAACATAACAATGCGTGTCCACCAAATGCAAATATCGATCTCCTACGCAGGTGCAATCAATGACTGAGGCCGACATGGTTGACGCGCTGCGAAGCGCGATATCCGCGGCTTTGATTTTGGCATTGCCATTGTTGGTGGTTGGACTTCTTGTGGGATTGATCTCTGGATTGATTCAGTCGTTGTCCAATGTGCAAGATGCCGCGGCGGCGTT
>SYAD01000212.1 GCA_005789005.1 Planctomycetia bacterium
AGTGATTTGGCGGCACTACGCCGCGGCGAGGATGTGACAATTCCTGTGTGGTCATTTGTGTCGCACTCGCGCGAGGGCTATCAACGCGTGCAGGGCGCGCCGATTGTTGTGTGCGAAGGAATTCACGCGCTGCATGAAATTCCGCGGGCGAACTTGGACATTTCTATTTATGTTGACGCGCCTTCCACCGTGCGATGGAGCCGCTGGGAAGCGCTGGAACTTTCTGGCGTGCGCCAACTTGGTGTGGAGCAGGCACGCGCATTCTTTCACGAATTTGCCGAACCAATCTTTGGCCGTTTTGCGGTTGGTTATAAATCCGCAGCGCGATTTGTTGTTGTGAATGATGGTCGCGCGAGTTTGTAATTGTTTACAAAGCAAATAAAGTTGTTGCAAATAGAGCATTTAAAAATGCGCTAGCGATATAAAAAAAGTTGTCACCAATAGAGCATTAAAAAATGTGTCCAGCGAAATAAAAGAAGTTGCCACAAAAGGGGCGAGTTTAGCAACCGCGCGAGCCCTGCTCGCGTGGGGTGCGTTGTCTGAGCCCCTGTGGCAACTTCTTTTATGAAGCGTGAGCTGGTTAAACGCCTAAAGTAACTACATATATAAAGCGTGAGTTGGTTGAACGCCCAAACCAACTTCATATATAAAGCGCGAGCTGTTTGAACGCCCAAAGCAACAACGTTTCATCGCGCGCTTGGAATAAAGCACGCCGCGCATCGCGGTTCGTAATCCCCAACTCCGCCAACATGAATGCGTTCAGCGCTGGTGACCATGCGCTGACTATGAATAGACGCGCCGCCGCACGACGAACACACGCCAGTGATTCGCATGGTGTCATGCGCGTGCGCAAGCAATGTTGGAAATGGCTCGAACCCGTCGCCGCGGTGGTCAAATTCCAGACCGACAATAATTACTCGCCGGCCTGAAGTGACAAGCGCTAGGCACACCGCAGAAAGTTCGGCCCCAAAGAAATGCGCTTCATCAATGCCAATCACGCGCGCGTCGCCAACCGCTGCAAGAATGTCTGTCGCAGTTGCCGCGGCCATGGCGCGTGTGCGACCACCCGCATGTGTAACCAATTCTTGATCGGCGTAGCGCGTGTCTTTTGCGGGCTTTATGGCAAGCGTGATTTCTTGCGCGGCGCGCGCGGCATCAAGTCGACGAATGAGTTCCGTGGTTTTGCCGGCAAACATGGGGCCACAGATCAATTCAAGTCGGCCAGCGGAAGATTGGTGTGTTGGGTTTGTCACGGGTGCGTCGCAAGCAATTCTAGTTGCCGCGCGCTTGTGAATGTGCGCGCCGAGCCAGTGATGGGATCGGTGAATTCAATCGCGCGCGCCAAGAGTTGCAGTGGCTTGCTGAAATCTTCGGGCGCGTCGCGCGCTGGCTCAGGCAAAAATTCTGGATACATGGGGTCGTTCACAATTGGAATTGCAAGCGATGCACAGTGCACGCGCAGTTGATGTTTGCGTCCCGTGATTGGGCACAGGCGATACAACGCAAGCGAGGGCGTGATTTCGCGGATGACTTCAAATTGTGTTTGCGTATTCGCTTCGCCGTTGATTTCTTTCATACGCATGAAATGCTCGTCCGGAGCCAAGCAACTTGCGTGCGTAAATGGAAAATGTAGCGCGTGATTGATGGGCGCAACCGCCTCGTAGGTTTTGCGCACCTCACGCGTGGCGAAAAGTTGTTGATACATACCGCGCGTCTTTTCTTGGGCGCTGAACACAATCACGCCAGCCGTACCGCGATCGATGCGATGAATGGGCGTAAGCGAGTCAACCCCAAGCTTGCGCTTGAGGCGCACAAGCAATGTTTCTTGCAAGTAGCGGCCCGATGGAATGACCGGCAGAAAGTGCGGCTTATCAACGACCACAAGTTGTTCGTCTTGAAACAGAATCACTTCGTCAAAAGGAATGCGCGGCTCCGTTTCGAGGGCACGGTAGTAATAAATTCTCAGGCCCGCTTCAAACGCGCGTGTGGGCGTGACCGCTACGCCATGTTCGTCCACAACATCGCCCGCGGCCATGCGACGCAACCATTCTGGCGCGGAAATTGTGGGGAATTGCTGCACAAGAAAATGCGCAATGGTTCCCGCTGAAAATAAATTCGCGGCACTGTATCGGTCAGTCGCGGCGTTGAGTGAATTCTCTGCGTGCGTTATTTTTGGAAATATATTTTCGCTTTTACTTGGAATGGTCGAGTGCACGCTCGTTGCATCGCTTGCAAACTCATTCACACTTGGAAGTGCGATGCAACTCGCGCCAACACCGTCGCGCGTGGGAAGTGGTGGACTCAGCCCCAATTCCAAACCATTTCCACTGCGACATCTGGATGGAACGACGCGTGTACCGGACATGCGGCTGCCGCGGCTTTGAGTTTGGCTTGATGCTCCACGGAAATTCCGGCGGGCATGTGGATGTCCATGTTCAACTTTGCAATCCGTCGCGGTGACTGCGTGGTCATGTGCTTTTCAATATCAATCTTCATGCCTTTCAAATCCACGGGCAGCGACTTTGCGGCAATGCCCATAATGGTGGCGACACAAGTTGCCAACGCCGTACACGCCAAATCAGTTGGAGAAAAAGATTCGCCCTTGCCGTGATTATCGGTGGGGGCGTCGGTGATAAGCGTGGTTGCGGACGGACCGTGAACGGCGCGCACGCGCAGATCACCAAGATATTCGCAGGCGATTTTTACTGACATCTCAACAGTCTAGCGAGGGGGCGTATTGCGGTTGCTTGAATGGATGGGATCACAAATGATCATGCTTTCTCACTTGCCCCTACTCTGTGCGACCCATGGCCACGATCGGTAAAAGAAATCAGCTTGCGGTTGTGCGCGAAACCAACTCCGGCGTTTATATGGACGGCGAAGAGTTGGGCGAAATTCTCTTGCCTGGTCGCTATGTTCCGCGCGGCACCGCGCCTGGCGCAATGCTTGATGTGTTTATTTATCGCGACTCGGAGGACCGTTTGGTTGCAACCACCGAGAAACCGCACGCCGCCGTGGGCGAGTTTGCCGCGATGCGCGTGAAGGAATTGCATCCGCAAATGGGCGCGTTTCTGGATTGGGGTTTATCAAAAGATTTGCTGCTGCCTTTCAGCGAACAGGGCGGCAGCGTTGATGTTGGGCAACTGATTGTTGTGGCGGTGTGCGTTGATCCAAACACGGATCGCATGATTGCCAGCGCGCGCTTGAACCGTCACCTGAGCCGCGACGAGCCCGTGTATGAGGTGAATCAGCCGGTGAATATTTTAATCACGGGCGAAACGCCGCTGGGTTACAACGCAATTATTGAGAACGCGCACCGTGGACTTTTGTTTTACAGCAATCTTCCCGCTCCGCTTGCCATTGGCGCGCGCATGTTCGCGTTTGTTCGCTTGGTACGCCCCGATGGCAAAATAGATTTGTCGCTTGACGCCGCCGGTTACGAGCGTGTGGAGCCCTTGACCGAGCAAATTCTTGAGGCCCTGCAACAAGCTGGCGGCCGTATGAACTTTGACGATGACAGCAAGCCCGAGCAAATTCGTGAACAGTTTGGCGTGAGCAAGAAAGCCTTCAAGCAGGCGCTTGGAAAATTATTCCGCGACCAGCGCATTGTGTTCACCAAGCCAGGCATTCAACTTATTGATGTGGCGGATGACGCGGCCGAAGAAGCTGAGTGAGCCAACTCACACATCCACGCGCTTGCCTTCGCGCGCGCCGTCGTACCACAGAGGAAGTTGCTCTCGCTTTTGCAGCATATTGCGTCCGCCAATAAAAAACCTCGCAAGTAAAAATAGCAACTTGAAGCCGCTATTTGCGCGTTGCTTGCGCGCGCTACTGATCACTTCTTCGTGCAGCAGCGCGAAGCGCCCGCGCTTTTTCAGCGCGATACTAAGCCAATACTCCTCGCTGGCGTACCAAGTTTCGTCAAAGCCACCTACGGCTTCAAAGTCGCTTCGGCGCGCGAAGAAAAAACATCCCGCGGCTAATTTTTTCATATACCAGTAGACCTTGAACACCGCAAAGAACACTTCCGCAAGCAATGATCCGCGGCTGTCAAACGCCACGCGCGAGCCGCCGCCCACGGCGCCCTCATCCATTTCAAGAAGCGCGTTGCGAATGACGGTCTCGGGAACAAACGTGTCCGCGTCGCAGAAAATAATGTACGGCGCATTGCACGCTTGCGCGCCCGCATTACGCACCGCGGCGATCTGACGCTTTTTCACCTGCACCACGCGCGCGCCCGCCGCGCGTGAAACTTCCGCTGTGCGGTCGCTGCTGTCGTCATCAACAACAATAAGTTCATAGGCGCGGCCCACGCCGTCGGCCGCGGCGTGCAACTGCGCCAGTGTTTGCGGCAACACGGCCTCTTCGTTCCACGCGGGAACAATGATGGAATATTCAGGCGCGGACACTTACTTCGCCAACGCCACGGTGATTGCCTCTTGAAGCATTTTCTTTGTGTCGCCACCCGCGCCCATTTCGGCAAACGCAATAGTTCCATCTTTATTGATAAGGATGAGCGTTGGAATACCGGTGATGCCGTATGTCTTTGCAAGTTCCTCGCCAGCCAATAAGCAACCGTAGGTGTATTTCTTGGACTCCATGTATGTCTTGGCGTTGACGACGCCGTCTTTTTTCTCCCAAGTATTCACGCCAAACACCGCAACGCCCTTGTCTTTAAATTCCTCGCTGATGGCTTGAATGACCGGCATGATTTTTTTGCATGGGCCGCACCATGTCGCCCAGAAATCAAGCAACACAACTTTGCCTTTGAGCGAATCAAGCGTGACTTCGGTACCAGCAAGACTGGTCAACTTAAAGTCAGGCGCCTGGTCGCCAGTTCTGAAAGCGAGCGGGGGCGTAGTCTGCGCGCTTTCTTCCTCTTCCTCTTTCGGCGCATCGACCTTGGTGAAGCCTTCGGGCATTTTCTGCGTGAAGAGCGCTGGATCAATCGTGGCATTTATTTTTAAATTGGAATAAGTTGTCGTGGTTGGCGGCGGGCCACCCATCTCGCCCGCATTCATGTTGTTGGTTTCAACTATGCGCCGCGGCATATTATCGCTGCGAGCAAACGCAATGGTTTCCGTGAAGCGCACGGTTTGCGGCGTTAATTTTTCGCCTTCTTCCGCGTCGCCATCTGGTTGCGACTCAAGCGTCATCACTCGCACAATGCGCACAACATCGCAAGGAGTTCCGTCCACTGTTTCCTCTGGCTCAAGCGTGAACGACACAGGCTTGGGCGCGTCCTCTTCTTCGCTCCCCATTTTTTGCTCCATGATCCAGCGCGGAAAATGTTGAATCACATCTTCCATGACGGGGTTCATGTTCTTGCCAAGGTCAAGAAATGTTTTCGCGGCGAGATCGGTGACGACGGTGTTGTCATCCATATTGGTGATGATGCGCGTTGGCTTTGCATCTTTGAGAACTTCAAGACGGAATCCTGCAACGCCGTTACCGTCACTTGTATCAAGCACCGTGACAAAGCGCGCGGGTTCGCCGAAACCTGGCGGCAATTCCTCGCCTTGTGGAATTACCATTTTCATTTGCGTGACGCCGTCGAAGCTGGTCACTTTTTTCGCGGCGGCAACTGATGCGTCATAAATAGCTTTTGCTTTTGGATCGATGGTGTCGGCGGGATTAGCGGCGGCCGTGGCAGTTGGTGCGCCTGATCCTTCCTTAAACACCATGACGCCCTTGACCTTGCGCGCTTCGCCACCCGCGGCGCCGTCTTGCTTGATTTCAACGTGGGTTCCAGCCACCACGCTCGATGCTGGCTTGGTTGGAGCGGTGTCTTGAGCGAAGACGTTTGCGCAGATGCCAGTTGCAACGATAAACATGAAGATTGATCGATTGAAAGATTTCATGCGCACAAGAATAGCGGCGGAATTTATTTGTGAGGCTGTTGACATTGGTAGTGTATTTTGTACAGTACCAAGAGAATGGCACTACCACTGGTTGACAAAATTGAACGCGACCTCAGCAACGGCACATCGTGGCTGGTGGTTTTAGCGGCAATTGCCCGCAGTTCCGAGCCAATCCACGGTTATGAAATTGCGCGCCAGCTCTCCGATGAATCGCCTGAAGGTCTGAATTTTAAACAGGGCACGCTGTATCCAATGCTTCGAACCATGGAAGCGGAGGGGCTGATCAACAGCACGCTTGTTCCGTCGAACGAGGGGCCCGCGCGTAAATGTTTTCGTTTGACGGCTGATGGTCGCCGCACGCTTTCCGCGTGGATTGGTTTTTGGAAAGACACCGACCGCTGGGTCAATCGAGTTATCTCAGGCACCGGCCTGACTGGAGGATCAAATGTTCGCTGATATTCATTCGCATAATTCTGGTGGTATGGGCAAGCCGCATGACGACGCCGTAACCAATTATTTAGATGAGTTGGAGCGCGCATTGCGTGGCGCTGACTCCGCGCTGATTCACGACGCATTGATTGATGCCGAAACACATTTGCGCGCGGCGATCGCGGCGGGCACTTCCGCCGCCGCCGCAATTGAGGAGTTTGGAACGCCCAGCGATATTGCGCTTGCGTATTTTCGTGAGCAGCTGTCCGCTGCGCGCGGTGGTGTGAAGGAGCATGTAGCGCCATCAAGCGCCACGCGTGAATCAACGGTCATTGATGCGCGAGCCGCGCACGCGAACAGCGGCGATGTCTTTGTGTCGGACGCACAAACAAATGTTGGAGCACCCGCGGGCTTCTTGCGAAGAATTCCAATCATCGGAATTTATTCAGATCCATACGCGTGGGGTGCGATGGTTTTCTTGACATTTGGTTTTGTGTTGGCGCTTGCCGCGTTCGTGTGGGTGATGGTGTTGGGCTCGCTCGCCATTGGATTGTTGCCCACGCTGCTTGGAATTCCATTGTTAATTGTGCTGCTTGGAAGCGCGCGCGGCATTTCGCTGTTCTTTGGAAAAGTCATCGAGGCCTTGGTTGGAATTCGCATGCCGCGGCGCGCATATCGCGTGGACGTGTCTGGCGTGGACGGATTTTGGCGGCGACTGTGGCTGTGGATCAAAGACATTCACGGCTGGCTGACGGTTGGATTCTTAATCGGAAATTTCCCCGTCGCGCTCTTCTTCTTTACCGTGGTTATTTCATTCTTTGCCACGGGCCTTGCACTGATGAGTTGGGGAATTGGCGCCCTGATGGGATTTAATTCCGTTGTCACTATTACGACAGATGATCCCATCACCATCCAAGTCTTTGGCACGCCATATACAACGGACGATCAAGGAACTTTTCACTTGTCACATTTCTCCAGCGCGTTGATCACGTTTTTTGGCTTCGCGCTTCTTACTGCCACACTGTGGCTCTCTAAAGGTGTCGCATTTGTTTATGCTCAGGTGGTCAAAGCCATCCAGGTTGTTCGACCGCAATCACTCTCGCAACATTAAGGAATCAATATGCTTTCAATTCACAATCTTGTAAAAATTTATCCCGGTCCCGTCAACGCGCTGCAAGGCGTGTCGCTGAATATTGGTGAGGGCCTGTTTGGTTTGCTTGGTCCCAATGGCGCCGGCAAGAGCACGCTTATGAACACGCTTGCAGGTTTGCTTGAACCAACTTCTGGTTCCGTCACGCTTGATGGCGCGGACATTGTGAAGGACCCGCGCATTGTGCGTCGCCAGCTTGGCTATTTGCCGCAGGATTTTGGCTTTTTTCCAGACCTGACTGGTTTGCGCATGTTGGAGTTGATGTTGAAGTTGAAGGGCGTTGATGGACCGGGCGGTCGTAGAAAAATTGCGGAGGCGCTTCTTGAGCGTGTGAATTTGTCGCGCGCCGCCAAACGCAAGGTGAGTGGATATTCCGGCGGCATGCGTCAGAGACTTGGACTTGCGCAAGCCATCGCGGGTAATCCGCGCTTGGTGATTGTTGATGAGCCAACGGCCGGACTTGATCCAGAAGAGCGCCATCGCTTTTATAGATTGCTGGCGGAGTTGGCAAAGAACAGAATTATTCTTTTGTCCACGCACATTGTTGAGGACGTGGCCACGTTGTGTCCGCGCATGGGCGTGATTCAAAGTGGCCGCGTGGTGGCGGACACTTCGCCAAGCGCGGCGCGCGCGGCGATTGACGGCCATATGTTTGAGGGATTTATTCCAGACGATCAGCTGGATGAGTTCGCGCGCAATCACATGATGACCTCCGCGATTTTGAGCGAGGGTTCAACCAATCGAGTGCGTGTGCATGCGCCAGCTGGAACAGGCGCGCCTGCGGGCTTTGTTGTTTCGCCCGCCACGCTAGAGGACGCGTACTTGGTGTTGATTCGAAGCGCTCGCGCCGAGGAAAATGCGGCCGCGGCCAATGCGGGAGTTGCGGCGTGAACCAAGATTTTCAAATACGTCCTTATAAACGTAATCAATGTGGAGCCGCACGATGAACGCAAGCGTTCAACACAAACAAACTCTGCTTCCCGCCGCGGACACTCATCCAACTATGAGTGGCGCTGGCGGATTGTCGCGCGCGCTTTCAATCGCGTGGGTTGACACGCGCACTGCTTGGCGTCGACCGATCTACATCATCTTCACGGTGCTGCTTGGATTGCTCGTGTTTGGATTTGTCGTGGGCAATGTTCGCGTGCAAGCGGGTGACGTGACCGCCGGCGGCAAGCAAGCGTGGATGAACTCCATGTTCAATGCGGCGTTTATTGACGCGGCGCTGCTTGGTTTGCTGCGACCGTTTTTCGCCGCCATTAGCGCTGGCATGCCGCTGATCGCCGACGCCGCTCGCCGCGTGGACCGTATGTTGCTTGCCACGCCGCTGTCGGCGCGCATGTATGTATTTGGCCGCTGGCTTGGCACGCTGATTCCAGTAACCGTGTCGCTATGTATTTTTGTCGCGCTTCAAACGGCGCTGTTTCAGTTGTGGCCAATCGATGATCCCGAGCGCAGTCGTGGTCCATTTGCTTTATGGAACTTTATTTGGCCAGCGATTGTGTTCGGCGCGCCGTTGCTTCTTTCGGTGTCGGGCTCGTCCATGTTGCTTGGCATTTGGACGCGCCAAGCAATTTTAGTTTTCTTGTTGCCCATTGCAATTTTACTTTTGGGCGCGCTCTTTTTGTGGGGTTGGAGCCCCGAGTGGTTGCCAAACTGGGCAAATGTTCTGCTAATGCAACTCGATCCCGCCGGTAATCGTTGGCTGACTGAAACATGGTTGAAGGCCGATCGCGGCGTTGACTATTACAACACCACGCCTATGGGCGTTGATCCGTTGTTCGCCATGAGTCGCGTGGGGTGGTGCGTGTTCGGCGCAGTGTGCGCGTGGATTTCGGCGGGAATTATTGCCAAGCGAATTCGCGGCGTTACGCCGGCGTCAGCAATGCGCGCGGCCGCCGCAACTGTTGGCGCAAATGGCGTTCAATCACAAATCGCTTCGCAAACAAATCGGAATGTCGCAGCGCCACTCGCTGCCAAATCATTGCCGGTCATTCAACTAAACAAGATGGGCATGACCATGCACGCGCCAAGTTTGATCGCGGGCACGCTTGCCGTTCTTCGCTACGAAGTGCGCGCGCTACTTCGCAGTCCAGGCATTTGGCTTTTCACGCCCCTCATTATTCTGCAAATTGTTGGCAGCAACGCCGTGAACGAAGTGTGGCTGGGTACAGTTCGCTTGGCTACATCGGGCACGCTTGCCGCGGGCTCATTTAACACGGTCACGTTGTTGCTGGTGTTTCTCACGTTGTTCTACACGGTGGAGTCGCTCACGCGCGAGGAGCGTTACAACGCCGCGGCCATTGTGCGCGCCAGTAGCGTGCCAACTATCGCGCTACTTGCCGGAAAGATTTTCGCCAACACCGTCATCGCCGCCATCATCGCCGCGGCATCATTCATTGGCTGTGTGATTGTGATTGTGGTGCAGTGGATGTACACGGGAATCATGGTGCCA
>SYAD01000213.1 GCA_005789005.1 Planctomycetia bacterium
GTGCGAGCAAGCGTTCGATGCATACGTGGATCAGTGGGAGCAATTGCGCGACAAGACCATTCGCCCCGCGCAGGCCAAGCATGACGCGCCAATTCGCGGCGGTGATGTGAATGCCAATGTCTCAAGCGATACAAGCGAGAACAACCCAAGCGAAATTGCGTGGAGTCGCACGATCTCCAGCGCATACGACACCATTGGAAACATGGAGCGCGCCATGTTTAGCGCCATGCGCGAGTCGCAAGCGAATGAATCGCAACAAGCTAAAGTTGATCGCTTTGCGGCGGCGCGCGCGCGTAAACGCGCGAATGCCGTGGTGCGTGGTGTTCCTTTGAATTTGCCCAGTGTTCCCAAGGTTCCCAATCTTGCCGAGGAAAAACTTGCGGCTATAGATAAGCGTTCGCGCGAGTGGGAAGTTTCCGCCACGCCATTGATTGAGCGCATTGCCTCCGCAAGTTTGGACGATAAATCCGCGGACCGAATAGAGGAACTAAAGCGCAAACTGATCACCAGTGAACGCGCGGCGGTACGCGACATTGCGGCACAGTTGCCGCCGGACGCCGCGCAAAAATACAAGACGCACTTTGCGCGCAAAGCATTGGCTGGCTTGTCCAGTTGGAGTCCGTTTGCGTTCAGTTCTCCAGACGCGCTTCGCAAGCAACTTGCCGACGCCAATCGCGCGGCGAAAGAGAATGCATCCGCCATTGCCAAGATCGATCAGTGGCAACAGCAACGCGATCAACTTGATGACGCCGCGCTTGACGCGTTGACCGCCGAAAAATTTTCCCCTGAGGCCATGCAGGATATGAATGCAAAGTTCGCGCAGATGAACGCGGCCAGTATTGCCGATATTGCCCAGGCCGCGAACATGCCCGAGTTGGGTTCCGCGAATGAAGCCATGCCCTTCACATTTGAAGGCGGCGATGGCGACGGCGCGATTGATTTGAGTGAGTTGGGCAACCAAGGTGGCACAATGATGTTCACCAGCGTGAGCAGTGCGCAATTCATGGGCGACACGGGAGCAGGAATGGGCGCAACTTTAATTGCGGCTGATGGAAACGCCATGCCCGAAGGCGCAATGCAAGGCGCCAAGACAATGATGGTGATTACATCAACAGGGAATGAGGACGCGTCGAACATGAGCGTGAGCGCGAATGTGAGCATGAACATTCAAGTTGGCGAGGGCGGCGATGGCGAAATGACGCCCGAACTTGCTGAAAAAATTGCCGAGCTTGTGAAAGAGAAAGTGGGCGAACATGTTGGGTCGCAAGTGGAGGCGAAGATTGGCGATCAAATGAATGCCCAAATTGATTCGCAAGTTGGCGCCGCAATCGCGCAGTCCATGAACCAATCTGGTGGCGCACCCCCAGGCAACAATGGCGCATCAGAGATTATGTCCAACGACATGCCACAAGATATGGTGGGAGGTATGCGGCAATTCCGCGCGCTGAATCGCCAAGACATAGAACAACTTCGTCTGCGTCTTGCGGTGCCAGACGCTCAGCGCGCCGTGTGGGATTCGCTGGCCAATGATTTGCTGCAAAGCAACGCTGAGTGGAGCAAAAATAAATCTGGTCCAGGCAACATGTTTTATATACCCCAACCGGGCGAGGATATGGATGCGTTCATAAAGAAGTCGCATGAGCGCGCTGAAGCCCTGGCCAAATTAGAGGAGACTTGGTTTGACGATTTAGCCAGCGGCGTGAAGGGACTTGATGCCGCGCAAGTTGCGCGCGAGCGCGGTCGCCGCGCCTTGGTTCGTGCGTTTGCCGCCGTTAAAAATTCCGCCATGCCCATGCCAAACATCATGATGTCGCGCTGGAGCAAGGTGGATTTGTACGCCGCTGCCGACGTATTACCCGCGCAAGTTTGCGCGCAAATTTTGCCAACGCTTGACGCCTGCCGCGCGCAGATGCTGCAAGAACTAGCGAATTTGCCTGACAAACTTGACGCATTCAACGCGGTGCAAATGTCCGCCATGCAAATGGAATCGCACGCCGACGACGCAGGTCACGACAACATGCAAATTTCAATGAGCATGGACGATTCCAAAATGGCGGAGTTGGAGAAAGCGCGAAAGCCATTGACCGCGGCATGGAAAGCGGTGGAGCAATTGCAAGAGGCGAATGTGGAAACGGTGGCTTCCAAGTTGGACGCCGCCAACGCGGCGCTTTTTCGCCGCGCCGTGCGCAAGCAAACGCATCCTGAAGTTTTTCGCACGCAAGCCAAAGTGGAAGGCGCTATTGAGCGAATCATCGCGCTGCCCGCGCTTGCCCCAGAGCAAATGCAAACCGTGATCTCGCTTGCCAACGACTATTACCAGCGCGCCGACACATTAATCGCGCGTTCGATTGAACAAACGCAACGCAATGACGCGGCCATGGCCACAATGATGGATGGTTCCGCTCAAGCGCAACCCGCTGACATGGCCAAGCAGGAGCGCGCCATGGTGTCAACGGATATTGCGCGCGCCGACGCCAGTTACGACCGTGAGGAACTAAATGCGCGCGCGTTGCGGCAACTTCGCGCCGCAATCACCGCAGAGCAAGCCAAAGCCGCGAAAGTGAATTGACTTTCACAAAAATATTTCAACGCACTAAATCCACGAAAGTGAATTGACTTTCACAAAAATATTTCAACGCACTAAATCCACGAAAGTGAATTGACTTTCGCAACAACAGCAGGGCGAATGTGTTTGATTTTATTCAGCAATCCGCCACAAACCACCGTGGGCATTGCGTCGCCTACTTCACGCAACGAAATCCCAAATTAGAAAGCCCCGTGTCCCAATCCGTCCCTCGGCGCGCGCTGGGCCGATAGTTGCGGCAATAATTTTCCGCGCACATGAATGACCCACCACGAATCACACGCTGAGACGCGTCTGGATTTTCGGGATTGAACGACCGCGTGGGTCCCGCCGGATTTTCACACACTCCATTACTCGCCTCTTGGTACGCGCGCGCGTCAAACCAATCCGCGCACCACTCCCATGAATTGCCAATCATGTCGTACAAACCATAGCCATTGGCGGGAAAACTTTTCACAGGCGCGGCGCGCGCAAAACCATCTTCATTGGTGTTGCGATCTGGAAAATGTCCCTGCCAAATGTTGGCCATGCGCTTGCCGTCTGGCATAAAATCGTCGCCCCACGCGTAACGTTTCTGATCCAAACCGCCGCGCGCTGCAAACTCCCACTCGGCCTCGGTGGGCAATCTCTTGCCGGCCCAGGTTGCATACGCGCTCGCATCGCTCCAAGAAACTTGCACCACCGGATGATTCCAACGTCCATCCAAATCACTCGCAGGACCTTCAGGATGGCGCCAATTTGCGCCGGGAACCCACTTCCACCACGCGCTTGCATCATCGCCGCTCACTGGCTCATTTGCCGGCGTGAATACCAACGAACCCGCGACCAATTTCTCCTGCTCTGGTTTGGGCGTGCCAGCAGGAAGTTGCAATTTCAGTTGCTCCCAATCAGGCACTTGCTCGGCCTGCGTTACAAAATGCGTCGCATCAACAAACGCCTTGAACTGTTCGTTGGTGACCTCGGTCACATCCATCATGAACGCCGACACTTTCACGCGGTGGGCGGGCCGCTCGGGTTCATACGACTGCGAATCATCCGTGCCCATGACAAACTCGCCGCCAGGAATGTGAACCATGTCCGTTGAAGCGAAAGGCGCCGTGGAGTTGTCGGCGCACGCGCAAAGACAAAGCAGCAACCAAAAATAAATTCTACATCTCACAGCGCGCATGTTGAAAGTGTACGAGCGCATTCTCTCACGACAACCCGTGTGCATGATCAACCAAGCACGTGTACATACCATTTTACACTTGAAGCCCGCGCTTCAAGCGTGCGCCCAACTACCGCCCAACCGGAATCGTCAACACAGGCGTGGCCTCGTTGCCGCTCTTCACCTGCAAGTCATACAGATCACGGGCCAGCGCGAACACTTCCTTGGACGTGATGTCCTTGCTTTCAATCCAAAAAGACTCGCCACGAAACGCTACGCTCACAGTTGCGTCGCTGGGAGCCTTTGCTCCGCGATGCACGCGAAACACCGCGTTCACATGCAATCCCATATCGCTTTGCACATCGCTTTGAGTGGCAATTCGATTCCACAGTTCCTCTGGCGTGTCAATGGCCAACTCTGGCGGTGGCGCGTTTTCAAATTTGTCCACGCCAAAACTCATCAAGCGCAGCAGGGCGGCGAGCGAGCGCGTGCGCATTGCAACGCGCGTGCCAGGCACTGGGTTTTCAACAGACACCATGCGATAGTTGCCAGGCCCGCTGTTCAGTTCAAGCATCTTCAGCATTTCAAGTCCGTTCGCATCGTTCTCAATGCCTTGGTAGATGGTGAAGACCGGCACCGATTCAATGGAAATATAGTCATACGTTCCATCCTCACGCATTTTCAGCGAGGAGCGATCCTTCTTGGCGCTCACGACGCTGCCAAGGTTCACCTCTGTGGCGGGAATGGGTTGCTGATTCCATGTCACTGGCAGCGATGCAAGGCTGAGCGAAATTAATTGCTTGGATTGCAACTCATCAAACAACATCATCAAGCGGCCAAAGCGTTGATCTTGAGCATGAATTGGAAATCCGCGCGTGACATCAAATGAGGACACTGTTTGAAATTGTTCGCACGTCAGAAACACAACCCAACTAATCGGCCAACTCGCCGACACCATGCTCTCAATGCTTGACACGGGAATGGGCGCCATCAGCTCACGCGCAAGTTGTTCACCTTGGCGAGGAATCATGGTGATATTGGGCGTGTATTCAAAAGTGGTCGCGCCGCCGGTGTTGCCACTTACAAATCCACTGCTGGGAATAGTCACGCCGCCGTTCAAACTTCCGCCCACCCTTGTGTTCACGTTGATCGCGCTCACCACCATCCACTGGGTTGGTTCATCCATGCTCATGCGCACAATGTTCAGCAGCATTTGGCTATCCATGGCTTGGCATACCGCGGTATTAAATGCGGCATGATTTTCTTCCAGCACATTGGCGCCCCATTGGGCGCAGCCGCCAAGGAACAGTGCGCTGGCACATGCAAGCGTTGCAACTTGTTGCTTAGAGCGTACGTGTGGCAAATGGTTTTTCAAGATCATTCGGCCAATGTAGCAATATGATTTTTATTGTTTCGATGCGCCGCCATAGCCGCCGCACAAACCCCGTTACTACCCCACAAACGCGCCTTTGGCAAGAATCTGCAAAATCTTTTGCATTGCATGATCAAGGTCACCTGTTTTTTACGTTTACATTTATGGATAGCGAGTTGAAGCGTTGGGAAGCGCGGCAACAACCAATCTTGATGTGCTGGAAAGCCATGTCGGACCGCAGCGGGAACCTGCACCAGACAAGCCAACCAGATTTGGGACGATATGTTTGAACGCGGTCGGGAACACTGCCTCAAACAAGTCAACTCAATTACGAGTCGCCCTTAAA
>SYAD01000214.1 GCA_005789005.1 Planctomycetia bacterium
AATTCCAGACGAGGCATCAATGGCGACATCCGACCAAATCAAAGGGGCGTCTATCTCTATCTCTGTCTCTGTGCGAACTCCGCCAGCCTGCGCAAATGAACACAGCATGGCTGGCAAAGCCACAAGACCAGCAATAAATGAACTCGGGGTCAAACGCATAAATTTCTTTTCAGCATGAAAAACTAAGAACTAGAAATCTCAACCTCTGTGTTACACAATAGACCTAGATTTCTAAGGTCAAAATGAAATTTTGAAATGATGTTGAAATACCAATGGCACTGTCTTATAACTTCGCTGCTTAGGGCATTCTTGGCAGCTTTTTGCTTGAAATGGTCCAAATTCCAATGATGTTTCCGATCCATTGAAAGGGGCTCAGTTGAGGCAGAAAAGTCGCCTTGCGCGCTGGCATACAGGCAAGGGCAACCTCGACATGATTGATTTTACATTGACCGTCAAGATTATTAAATGCTTCGTTGGGCTGGTGGTTCCAAGCAACCTTCATCTTTCAAATCAACGTGGTCGATTTCATTTATCTTGGTGCGAACGCAATGTCCATAGAAAGTGACCCAATTCCGCCAACGCCGCCGCGCCCGGATTTAGCTTTGGATGCGCAGACCAATATTGCTCCAAGTGCGGCGCAACCGGCGCGGCTAGGAGACACGAAAGACACAATTGACACTGGCGTGGACAGCGATGTCACCATGCCGGCCGCGCACGTGGATGTGCGCGATGACCAGCACGCGAAGTCATCTGAATCCTTCGCTCCGCGACTTGAGCGAATTGGTGATTGCAAAATAGAAAAGCGATTGGGCGTTGGTGGATTTGGCGAAGTGTGGTTGGCCACGCAGGAGAGCGATCTGCTCAAGCGGCGTGTGGCGATCAAGTTGCTCAAGCGCGGAATGGATTCCGATTCCGTGCTGCGCAGATTTGATCTTGAGCGCAAGGTGCTTTCCACTCTGAACCATCAAAATATTTCGCGGCTCCTTGGCGCGGGCATGACGGAGGATGGGCGCTCTTATTTCATCATGGAATTTGTGGAGGGCTTGACGCTGGATATGTGGTGTAAGCGCCAAAATTTGAGTGTTTCCGAGCGTCTGGAAATTTTTCGACAAGTGTGCTCGGCGGTGGCCCACGCGCATTCGCTTGGAATTGTGCATCGTGATTTGAAACCCGCCAACGTGATCGTGGGTCCGGACGGCGTTCCAAAGTTGCTGGACTTCGGCATCGCAAAAATTATAAATCCAGATGTGAGCGTGGCGGAAAGTGGACAAACTTTGCCAGGCGATGTTGGGCCGCTCACGCCCATGTACGCCAGTCCAGAGCAATTGCGGGGCGATCCACTGGCGGCCAGCACGGACATTTATTCGCTGGGCGTAATTTTGTACGAGACACTGACGGAGCAATTGCCGTTTGATTTCGCCAACTTGCCATTTGAAGAAATTCGCCGCAAGGTGTGCGAGACAGAACCGCCTCTACCAAGCAACGCATGCGCGAACGCAACGGTGGCGATTGGTGAGACCCACAAGACCAGCGAACTGGGCAAGAAGACCACGCAGCAAGGCATAAAGGAGAGGTTGCGCCGAAGATTGCGCGGCGATCTTGACAACATTGTGTTGATGGCGATGCGCAAGGAGCCTGGGCGTCGTTACAAAACGGTGGACGCTCTTATCGCGGATTTAGACGCGCATGCCGCGAATATGACCATCTCGGCGCGACCCACAAGCGTTGGGTATCGCACGCAAAAATGGATGCATCGAAATAGATCCATTCTTGCGGTGGCGGCAAGCGCGGCGATTTTATTGGGAATTGGCTGGGCTATTTTTGCGGGGATCGCCATGAACGCCAAAAAAAATGTGGATGCGACACTGTTGAAACTTGAGGAAAATCGAAAAGAAGTTGACAAGCGGGTTGTTGATCTGAGTTCTGGAGATTCATTTTTAAGATCTCCCGAAAAATCCTTGATGGCGTTTATGGATCAAGAGAAAATTTTAAGATCCGATCTTCAAACAAATCCCAACGATATAAATACCTTACGGAAGCTGGCGGATAATTTGCAGCGACAAGTGGCGCTTCATAATAATTCAAAAAACATTAAAGAGGGTTCGCGTGTGTCGGGCGAATATCTTGGCCTTGCGAAGCATCTTTACGGCATCACAAAAAATAGTGGCGATCAAATAAAATTGACTAGAGCCCTGCAAAGTCGCGGCGATATTTTATTTGCCAGCAAAGAATTTGGCGAGGCCAGAAAAATCTACGAGGAAAGTTTGCGTGTGCGTGAACAAATTCTGAAAGAAAAACCAGATGATCTTGACGCCGCACGCGCGGTTGGTTTGGCCGTGGTCCGCATGCGGGAGCTTTCGGTCGAGGAGGGCAATCTTCAAGAGAATTTGAATTACTCCACGCAGTTGGTGAATTTAAGGTCCAAAAATTTGAAGCAAGCCAAGGGGGGTGACACATCGAAGGTGGAATATGACTGGTTGTTGGCATGCCTTTGGCACGCGGAAGACCTTCGCAACATGGGTCGCCTAGAAGAGGCGCAAACTCAAATTACGCAGTATCTCATCATGGCAAACGCAAGGGCTCAAGCTGGGGATTCAGCGGAAAAACAAGATGAATTGAGTTGGGGCGAGGGATTGCTTTGCAAAATTTATCTTGACAACCAAGATTTAAAAAAATCATTAGAGGCAGCCAGCCGAATGTGCAAAGCGGCGCGCGCAAGTGTGGAGTTGTCCAATGCGCTGAGCGCTTCATTGAATTCATTCATCGAAGCCGGCGGAATGAAATCGCGCGTGTTGCTTGAGGCAGGAGATGCCGAGGGCGCGCTTGAGTTGATTGATTCCACGGTATCGAGCGCCAATAATTACCGCAAAAATGCGGATTTAAAAATTACAGGAGTGGCGCTCTCCGATGAATTACGCTTGATGATGAACTCCAATAAAATTTGGGCATTGCGAATGCTGGGTCGTATGGATGAGGCCCGTCTCTTGGCACAAGAAACTTTACCTCTCACTACAAGGCCGGAAGATGGAGCGAGTTGGTTCGCCGCAATTTCATCCGCGTATTCGCAAATTGCGCTTGTCACCGCGGACCCGGCGGAGGCTTTGCGGCTTTCGCGTCTTGGCGTTCAGTTCGCAGTGAAGACGAAAGAGTTGATGCTTGAACTTGAATCGCGTGAAGCGCTGGTTGAGGTATTGAAAAAATTTGGAACCACCGAAGAATTGAAGCAGGAGGTTGCGAACGCCACGCGGCTTGCGGGGCTGATCAAACGCCCGCGCGTTGGCGCCATTATGAAACGAATTCAGGCGAATGCGACGCAGGGCGCAAACATGAATGGTTCGCCATTGCCCGCGGCGTAAGTTTCAAACGCGCCTCCACTAGTTCCGCCAACACCGGCGCCAATGGCCAGCTCAAGTTCCCCGTCTTTCAAGTCCCCGCCAAATGCTTCAAAAAAGCAAAATATTTCTATATGGTCCAAATTTCGCAGTTATTTGGCACTTTTCCAATGTATTGAACCCTGCAAATTAAATTGGAATTGGTTTGGGAATTGGTTTATGTCATAATCCAAACTCGCCGATTCTTGATTGGTTCCATTATGGCAAAAACCACCCGAACATTAGACGCCTACCTTGACGCTTGGGAATCCAAGCGCATGAGTGGTGGTCGCGCATTGACGGAAGCGGAACATGCCGTTGTGTTGGAGGTTGGTGAATTGGTGGCGCGCTTGCGCTTGCCGTCCGATGTTTCTCCCGAGTTGGTGGATATTTTGCGCCGCCATCAAAATGACGCCGCCGGAGCGCTGCAAATATTTGCTGAGCGGTTTGAAACCAGCGCCATTGAACTTGATCTGTATCGGCGCAGTTGGCGCGATGTGCACGACGCCGCCTTTGAACGTTTGTTGCAATTGCGGATGGCGGCCATGAAGTCGCGCGACGCATCTGAGGAAAAAATCCAATTGTTCAAGGCGGAAATTTGCACGTGGCGCGATCAACTTGCGCGCACGCGCCGGGAGCGCGAGCAAAGTCGAGCCGATCGGGCGCAACAGTTGGCCGCGGATCAAATCCGTTTTGCGGAGCAGGAACAAGAGCGGTTGGAGGCTCAATCGCGCGCCGAAGCAGAAGCACGATTGGCGTATGAGCAAAAAGTAGCCGAACAAAATGCGATTCATGAGGCCAATCTTGCCGCCCGCACCCAACGACTTGAGTCGATGAAATCCACGCACGCGGCTTCAATTTCGCAATTGCAAAACGAGATTCAATTGGCGCAAGAGGAGCGACAAGGATCGCAAAAAACGCTCCGCGAAATAGAGGAACGAATTGACCAAGCGGAGCAAATGCATCAGCAAGTTTCCGAGGCGCGTGGCGCGGCCGATCAAGTTCGAGCCCAGGCCGTGCAGTCAAAAGAAAATGCGAATCAACTGCGAAACGCCTCTGAAAGCGCCACGCTTGAGGCCAAGCGATTGATGCAGGAGGCGGAGCAATATCGCGCATCCGCCGCGGCGTCCAAGGCGCACGCCGATGAAATTCGCGCCGCGGCGCAAACCGATCGCGAGGCCGCGCAAGAAGCCGAGAGCCGCTGGATGCGTGATCAAAATTTGGCCAAGGAGGCCCAAGAGCGTTGTGAGGCGACGCGGTCAATTGTGGCCGAGGCCCAGCAACGCGCCGAGCGCGCGCAAGTTGTGGCGCGCGAATCGGAAAGTCGATCAGCTCGATTTGAGGAGGCCGTGCGTGTGGCCACCGAACAAGCGTTGCAAGAGCGCGCGCTTGTGCAAACCATGATCGATCGCGTGGAGCGTGAGAGAACCTCAGTGGAGGAAGCACGTCAACGCGCCGATGAGGAGCGCAACGCCGCGGACGCCGCGCAACGCCGCGCCAATGAACAAAGAATTGTGGCCGAAGAAGCCGCGCGCCGCGCCGACACTGAACGCATCGCGGCGGAGCAAGCATTTGCCCGCGCCGATGCGGCGGCCGCGCGAGAGCGCGAACTTATTGAAAGTGTTGAGAAGCAGCGCGAGTTGGCGATAGAGGCCATGCGTCGCGCTGATGAATTGTTGGTCACCGCGAAGACCGCGGGCGATCAAGCCAGCATTGCGCGCGCCGAACTTGGGCAATCAATCGCGATGCTCGAGCGGGATCGCACCGCTGAGATTGAAGCGCGAGCCGCCGCGGATAGGGAGCGCACCGTTGCCATAGAGGCTGAGCGCAGCGCGCGGCGTGAACGCGACTCGGTTGAAGTTGCAAACACCCGCTTATACAAGGAAATTGAAGCCATTCGCGAAGCGGATGCGCAAGCGGAAACAGCGTTCGCGCAGGCTCGAGAAGCCACCGCGTTGAGCCATGAAAAACAACGTCAAGCCAGCGAGGCGCAGGCACGCATGGAAAAATTATTGGCCGAGGCGGAGTTGGCACAAGCCGACGCAACTCGGTTGGAGCAAGAAGTGGAGCGAGTGGAGCGCGACCTTGATCGTCGCCGCGCCATGGCCAAGGAGCAGGCCAATCGTTTGCGCGAGCGGAGTGAGGCGTGTGAGCGGTTGCGCCAAGCGGTGGACGCCGCGGAGAAATCATTGAAGATGGAATTGGAAGCCATGGAGTTGGAGGAACAAGCCATGCGCGAGGGCGCGGCCGCCACCGAAACCCTTGAACGACTTGGCCGCTCACTTTCGGAGGCTCAAAATGCGGCGAATCAAATTCAACAGCAACGGCTCGCGGTGCAAGCGGAGCACGAACTATTGACCGATCAAGAAGCCATCGCATTGCGCCGACAATTGGAGTTGGATCAAGAGTTGACCCAGCGCGTGGACAGTGCCCGCAAGCGCGAGCAAGAGGCGCGCAATCGAGCCAGCCAACTTCGCAGCGAACTACAAGACATGGCGCACAGCGCCGTTGAACCCAAGCTTGATATGGCTTGATGTTCGCGTCGTGGTTGTGGCGTGTATTTCATTTGGAATGTGTACCAATAGTTTCCACAACTTAATTTCACGCGATCCGCGCCAGCGATGAATTGTTTCTAAATCAGCAGCTTTGCCCCATCACTTGGAGCGACGTTCGGTTTGTAATTCATAAAAATTATTGCGTAATCCATGGAGAGCCCTGTTTGGTCTAATCTGACCGTATGGACATTCGCTTTCGGCAAAGTCTTTTGGGACAGTTCATTTTGTATGGAGTGGTGCCCTTCGTTGCAGTCGCACTTCTAGGCGCCGTGCTTGGCAGCTATCGCATCTCCAAACTGCTACGCGGTCTTGGCGAAGAGGAAGTGCTTGTGAACGCCAAGAGCATTGGTATAGATATCAATGAGCAAAACAATGCGTCGATTCAGACAGCGCAACTCTTAGCCGCCGCCGCCGAAAATGGTTTCTTCGGCAAGCGTGAGGAAAGTTTGGCGTTCGCCCGAAAAGTTCTAGAAACAAGTCCCGGATTTTATGGCGTGCATTTTTGCTACGAACCCAACGCCGATGGAAAAGATTCCGTCTATCTGAAGGCGAATGCAAGCACAAACGGCGCCGGCGCATCTTTGCCCGCTGAGGCCATGGATTCCAACGGTCGATTTATTCCGTATTTTTTTCGTGATTCAAAACAAGGCGATAAAATTTCGCTGAAGCCTTTGGATGAATTTGAAAATAGTTGGTACCAAGAGCCGCTTCAGAATTGGCGCGATCGCAAAAGTCATGAAGCGACTTTAGGAGAGCCTTATACATACCAAGGAGACATGATCATCGAGTGCACTGCGCCCTTGGTGATTGATGGGAAATTTGCTGGAACAACAGGCGTTGACCGTTCCCTGAGTGGAATTCAAGCCGTCTTGCAATCACAGTCAAATGAATCTGGAAACAATATTTTTTTAGTCTCTCGTGGAGGGAAATTTATTTGCGCCGTGTCTCCACAAGACCAGAATGGAAAATCGTTGACCGACTTCTCGGGTTTAAAAACCAAGCTCGTCGGTGCCACGGAGTGGGGGCCAATTTTCGCGCCATTGCTCTTGGAACAAAAATCCATCACCTTATGGTTGAACGATCCTGTCACCAATACTGAAACTATTTTTTCGGCGAACAAAATTACAAATGGTGGCTGGACGGTGTTGGTGGAGGTTCCGCCAGGAACAATGCAAGCCACAATCTCCAATTTCACATTTGGAAGTTCGATCGTTTCTCTAGCTGGACTGAGTTTCATTGTGCTCCTATTTATTCGTTTGGCAAACCGCCTCGCGAGAAAAATTAAAAACGCCGCCAGCGCCGCGGCTGTCATTGCGCAAGGTGATCTCAGCCGTCGCTATGCGGATCCATCTCAGCAGGACGAGTCTGGACAACTTTTAGAATCCATGGATGTGATGGGTCAGCGCCTTTGCAGTTTGGTTAGCAAAGTTCGCGAAGCCACCATCACGATCACGGGAACCGCCAACGAAATGACCGCGGCTAGTCGACAACAAGACGAGGTTGCGCAATCTTTTGGAGCAAGTTCAAGTGAAATCGCCGCGGCAATTCGTCAGATTTCCGCCACCAGTTCGGAATTATTCCGCACCATGGAAGACGTCTCCGCTAATGCCCAGGAATCATCCCGCTTGGCCAAAGAGGGGCGAACGGATTTGCAGGACATGGGGTTCACCATGGACGCGCTTGCGAAGGCAACGGGAGATATTTCCAGTCGCTTGTCAGCGATCAACGAGAAAGCTTCCAACATCAATGCGATTGTGATCGCCATTACCAAGGTCGCGGATCAAACCAATGTGCTTTCAGTGAACGCAGCAATCGAGGCGGAAAAAGCCGGCGAAAGCGGCAAGGGCTTCCTGGTGGTTGCGCGTGAAATTCGTCGCCTTGCCGATCAGACCGCTTCCGCAACGATGGACATTGAACGCATGGTGGAGCAAATGCAAACCGCGGTTTCTGGCGGCGTGATGGAAATGGATCGCTTCGCTGATCAAGTGCGACGCGGTGTTGTGCAAGTCAATTCCATTGGACAGCGACTCACGGGCGTGATTCATGGCGTGGGTGAAATTGGCGGACAATTTGGCGAAGTGACCAAGGGCATGCAAAGCCAAGTGCAGGGAGCCGAGCAAATTCGCCAAAGCATGGATGGCTTGTCACAAAATGCCAGCCGAGCTCGCGATGCCACTCGAGAATTTTCAGAAGCGTCTCAGTCGTTGATTCTTTCCATCAGCGTGCTGCGTGAGGCCGTGGCGCTATTTCGACTTGCAGAGCAACTCAAGCGCTGAACCCAATCGAATCAAATTGAGGGGTTGAAGTGGGTTTCTCAATGCGGCAGTTTTTGATGTAATAAAGCATCGCATAGCGCAAGTGCTTTGAAGCGCGCCAGCTTCTGAAGGAGCTTGGTTCATTGTGAAACAAGGGCTGGGTTAAGTTTGAAACAGCGTGTAGCCCTTGGATTGCAATTCCATCACGCGCAACCACCCATCGTTGTCCACTTTCACGGCGGGTAAAAGATCCGCGTTACCAACGCCAAGTTCTTTCATGCGCCCGCCGCAGACTTCTGTTTCGGCCCCGGACTTTTGCAAGTCCATCAACAAACTCTTCCACGGATTTCCGGTGGTGGTTCCCATCACACGGTTGAACGCCGCGTCGTTCAACGCAAGCACAAGCGCTGGTCCATCAAACACAAAGATCAAACTCACTTGCTTTGTTCCATCGCTCTTGGCCTGGGCTATGGCGTCGCGCCAATCCGCAACGCCGTAAAAAATCACATCGGCTCCTGGGCGGCGGTTTGCATAGACCACTGTTTGCCACTTGTCCATTTTGGCATTGATGTCCGCCTTGATTTGCGGCGCGGGCGTTAGGCGATTGGCCGGCGCTCCGGCAAAAGGTTGTGTTGCGGAGGCGCAACCTACTGCGGCAAGCGCGCTGATGACGGTGATGAATGTTGTTCGAAGCATGATGCAAGCATAATCACATATGGATCTAATGGCACTAGGGAAAAAACGAAATAGGGCCTTCAATACACAATGGAGTCCCTTGTTCACGTGGAGCCGGCGCTTGAGGCTATTCCGCCAATTCATCCAGTTTTCAACACCGCCATTTGGTTGATAGCCATCTACGCCACGGTGCTTGGCGTGAAACTTTTTATAAAGACCAAAGGGGATTCCCGCGGGTTGGGAATTGGTCTTCTGATCGCCGTGTTTGGACTGGCTGGCATCGCCGGGGGTTGGGAATATGCCCTCAAAATTGTCAGTCGCAACCCGGATGAAAGCAGCACGCTCAGTGTTCCTATTTTGCGAACGATTATGGAGTTGGGATTGCTCACGGCGTTGGTGAGTTTCACTCTGGTGATGCTGAGCAATTTTTTTCTCGCCATGAAGGGCAGCGATGTCATCCGATTGCAGAAAGCGTTGTTGCGATTTGGATTGTGGATTCTTGGACTGTCCGTGATTTATCAAGTTCACTTCGCGGATCAATATTCAATCAAGACAATAGTGATAGGAATTAGCTGAGCGTTGGTATTTGTGATTGGTCTTGGTTTGCAAAGGACGCTCACAAATTTATTTGCTGGGTTTGATTTGCAAGCCGACCATGTGTTTCAAAAGGGCGACATGGTGCAGATTGGAGTAGGCGGTCTTGAAGGAGAGGTGTGGGACACCAGTTTGCGCTCCACGCGCATTTACACGCTGGATGGGCAAATGTTGATCGTGGCAAACGGCGAATTGCTGACCAAGGAAGTGTTGAACTTGGATCATCCAACGCCAGCGTTAAGGGTTCGGCGCAATATTGGAATTTCCTACACCACGCCGCCCATGCGCGCCAAAGACGTCATGTTGCAAGTATTGCGGCAAGATTCCGCGGTGTTGAAATCGCCCGCTCCCTTGGTTTTATTACTCAATTACGGCGACTCATGCATTAATTATGAATTGCGATTTTGGGTGGCGAGCCGACAGGTGATGGATGACATTGTCGACGGCGTGCTGAGTCGCGTGTGGTATGCGCTGCGTGAAAGCGATATTGAGATTCCATTTCCGCTGCGAACCATTCGTATGGTGGACATGAAAGCCGACGCGCAGATTGTGGCCGATGGCGAAGAGCGCATCACGCGCACGGAGCAGATCGTGTCCAAGTGTCCGCTGTTTGATGAGGCGCACATGGGAAATTTGGAACGGCGCGAATTGGCGCGCGACGCGCAGGAAATCACGCTGCAGCTTGGAGAGTTAGCCGTGCGGCACGGTGAAGTGAGCGATCACATGTATCTGATTGTGCTTGGTTCTGTTCGCGTGCTGCTCAAAGGCAAAGAGCCAATCGAAATTCAAGCGCCGCATTGGTTTGGCGAAATGGCTTTGCTTCTCGATCAACCGCGTTCGGCGGATGTGATTGCGGGCGATAGCGGGGCGACGCTGTTGAGATTTGCCAAGGCAAGCGTGATGCCTGTGCTGAATCGGCGTCCGGAATTCGCCCAGAAACTACGGCAAATTTCGGATGAGCGGCGTAGCGCATCGGGCATGACGGAGGCGACAAATCGAATTCCTTCATTCAAAGATCGCGTGGTTGAATTGCTCAAAAGAATCTCAGTGTCGCTGAAGCCGTGGTGATTTTCATTTATCACCAGCGCAAACAATCAGCCTTTGAAATTTTTCGTATCACAGCGGCTTAGATTCCAGTGCAAATGGATTGTGAAATTCAAATGGTATCGAGCGCACTCCATCGTCTCCAGGAAGCAGAACTAAAATATCAGGGCGTTTGCCAGCAAGTTCGGGGGGAATTTCAAAGCTCCACTGGGTCGTCTGGGCCAACGCCGGATCTTGTTGAATGGCCGGCGAGCGACTTTGACCTTTTATGCGCTTGCCAGAATAATCCAGAATCAACTCTGGAATCATTGTGATTCCAGGTGATTTTGTAATTTCAACCGCGAACATATTGACCGGGTGGCAAGCGAATTCTGTGACTCGAACGCCGCGTTTGCTTAACGCCGCGCTCAGCAACTCTTTGGATTGGAATAATTTTACGGCATCGGGGACCAGATTATTTTTGTCACCTCCAGTGCCGATACGAATTTTACAGTCGGGCGGCACAATATCTGTGGGCAATACTTTCACCACAACCAAACCATCTGGACGCGGTTTGCTGGAATAGAAGGGTTTGCCGGTGGAATCGACCAAGAAAAGAGTTGGAGGCAATCCCTTTTTGTCGCTTGAATAAAAGAATTGCAGATTGAATCGTTGCTGTTCACCCAATTCCATGAGTTTGAATCCTTTTGCCTGCAATAAACTGCTTTGCGCAAATTGATAAGGCTCTCTTGATTCAGGCGCAACACGAATCACATTCTTGCCCAGTTTGAGTTCAAGCGTTCCTCCAATTTTATGTATCGTGGAAAGCGCGCTGGTTGGATCGGAGTCAAGGGCAACAGAAAATGCCAACGTTCCGCCAATGTTCGCGGCGTCGCCGGTCGCTTCCCGCCATGCGGCGCGATTGGAGTCGCCAAGCACTGCATTGATATTCACTGGATTTCCCGTGACATCTGAAGCCTTGAGCGAAATCAAACGGAATGATTTGGCGAAGAGGCCTCGTTCGCCTGCCCAACAGAGTTGAGTGAGAGATTTGGTTTCTCCTTGCTCTGGCGTATGGGCCAAGAATACCTGAACGCCACTTGGAGAATTTGAAGCCAGATGATTTGCGCAGATGTTGGTTGTTGCTGCCGGCGTAAGCGCCATTGTGGCGCACACCACCGCAAGCCATGCACATTGAGTAAGCGTGAATTTCATAAGCGTGAAGTCTACCTTTGAAAGTTTTGAGAGAGAGCAATAAGTCAACACGCTCAATCCACAATTGAGTTCGTAAAAACACAACAGCCGCGGCGAAATGCCACGGCTGTTGGAAAAATCAAATTTGAAATTAGGCTCGACGACGTCGGCTCGCTAAACCAGCAAGTCCAAGAAGCGCAAACGCGCCTGGAGCAGGAACATAACCAATCGTCAGTGATTCAGCGGCTGAGAATGTGGCGCCAAATGATCCAGTGTGGCTCAGCTCAAGTGAAGTAATGCTTACGTCCGTGGTAATAAAACCAGTGAACGTAGTTTGTGAGGAGATGGATCGAATGAAGGTTGTCCCATCGCTCAATTTGATCTTCATGAGACCGCTTTGGTACCCGCCCGTGAGGTCAACATAATGGAATAGACCGCCAACGCCGTAGACATTGCCGGATGAGAAATCGAATTTGAGAGTGCCCGAGGATGATGCAGTTTGAACAACACCAGCTTGAGCGGCAACGCCAAGGTTAGATGAGGCTTTCCAAGCATAATTGCCCGTTCCTCCCGTGAAGGAAGCGGCGGGTCCAGAATAGGATTCAAATGTTTGGTCGAAACTGGCCAAGGAGTTGTTTGACAACCCAGCGTTGAAAACTTGGGCGCTGTCAAAAACTAAAACACTGGCAAAAGTTGTGGCGGAAATAAAAGTTGTTACTGCAGCGACGAAAGGGAACGTGCGCATAATGGAACTCCAAACCGTTAATCGAATTTTTTGAGTGAGGGAACGAAAGGGAAACGTTAGAAACTAGTATGGGAAGTGTTTCAAACATGCCACTAAACCAATCGTCAGCAAGTTTTATTTCATATATTCAGATACATGTTAACGAAGTAAATGCAAAAAAAAGCCATAAATGACATAAGTTATTGGACATGTTTGATTTTAACTCAAATTACCCACATTTGATCGTTTCGAACGGGAGTTTCAATTTCAAACATTTGATTCGCAAATCAAGGGTGCTCTATCTTCAATCGGTCCATGTTGGTAAACGCACAAACAGCTTCAGAATCACTCGTGACCTTGCGGCATTTAGTTGCCGATGTTTTTGCAAGACGGATTGAGCCCAAAGAAATTGATATTGAACAAGGGCGCATTATCGCGCTGCGGCCAGCAAGTGGGGATGTGGACGACGGGATTTTAATTCCGGGTTTGATTGACGCGCATGTTCATATTGAAAGCAGCATGTTACCGCCAAGTGAGTTCGCGCGTGTTGCGGTGCGCCATGGCACCGTGGGCACGGTGAGCGATCCACATGAGATTGCCAATGTTTTGGGCGTGGCTGGAATTGAATTCATGTTGAGTGACGCGCGTCGAAGAACATTTCAATTTTGTTTTGGATGTCCTTCATGCGTGCCAGCCACGGCATTTGAAAGTTCTGGCGCCACCATTAATGCGCTACAAGTGGCGGATATTTTAAAGCGCCCCGACATTCACTACTTAAGCGAAATGATGAATTGGCCCGGAGTGTTGCATGGCGATTCGGAAGTGTTGGCCAAGATCGCGGCGGCCAAGGCGCTTGGCAAGCCAGTGGATGGGCATGCGCCGCAACTCATGGGCGCGGACGCCGCAAAATATTTTGCCGCCGGCATTTCAACCGATCATGAATGTGTCACTTTGGAGGAAGCGCGTGGCAAGGCGCGCCTAGGCATGAAGATTTTAATTCGCGAGGGTTCGGCGGCGCGAAACTTTGAGGCGTTGTGGCCAATTGTGCAGGAATACCCGCATTTATGCATGTTTTGCACCGATGACGCGCACCCCGACATGTTGCTCAAAGGCCACATTAATGTGCTTGTGGCGCGCGCGGTTGAGCGTGGTGTGAATGTGTTTGACGCATTGCGATGCGCCACGGTGAATCCGATTGAGCACTACAACATCGGCAGTGGCTTGTTGCGAGTCGGTGACCGCGCCGACATGGTTTTGGTGAAAGATATGCGGCAATTTCATGCCGTGAAAACTTGGATTGCTGGCGAATTGGTGGCCGACAATGGTCAAGCAACATTTACGCGGCTTATGGTGGACACACCCAATCGATTTCGCCAGGCCACATTTACGGCGAATGATTTTTGCGTGGCGACCCAAGCGACTGGTCAAGTGCAAGCGCGCGTGATTGTTCCCCATGATGGCGAGTTGGTGACAAGTGAGGCTATTGAATCTCTTGCCGTGCGCGACGGCGTGATCGAATTGAATCCAAGCGACCCGCGCGACATAGCGTTTTTAGCGGTGATCAATCGCTACACGGATGCGCCACCCGCGGTCGCATTTATTCGCGGACTTGGCCTTGGTGAAAAAGCGATAGCCGCCAGCGTGGCGCATGACAGCCACAATGTTGTTGTGGCCGCAGGCACGCGCCAAGCGTTGGCCAAGGCGGCAAACGCCGTGTTTCAGGCGCGCGGCGGCTTGGTTCTTATTGATGGCGATCGCACGCATGTGTTGCCTCTGCCCATAGCAGGATTGATGAGCGATCAACCCGCCGAGCAAGTGGGATTGAGTTATGAAACAATGACCCGCGAAGTTGGCGCCACATTCAAGGCACCATTTATGACGCTAAGTTTCTTGGCATTGCTTCCAATTCCAGCCTTGAAACTGAGCGATTTAGGATTATTTAACGCGCGCGAATTCCGCTTCACCAATTTGCAACTTGATGCCGCGAAATAAAAGAGGCCGCGCAAAATCATGAATTAAGCACCCGCGCAAGCCACGCAAATTCCCGCGTCGCAGAAAGGCTGGCACCACAAGCAAGTTAAGCACCCGCACAAGCCCCACAAATTCCCCCGTCGCAGAAAGGCTGGCACCAGAAGTAAGTTGAGCACCCACGCAACCGTTGTAAATTTCCCGCGTCGCAGAAAGGGTGGCACCACAAGCGAGTTTAGCACCCGCGCAAGCCCTGCTTGCGAGGGGTGCGTTGTCTGAGCGACTGGTGCCACCCTTTCTGCAAAGCGTTTCACTTTCTTTTATACGCCGCGTAAATAAAAAACGCCGATCGGAAAAACCGAAATCGGCGTGAAATGAAAGCGGGCGAAGGGGCTCGAACCCTCGACATTCACGTTGGCAACGTGACGCTCTACCACTGAGCTACGCCCGCAGCGAGGGGGAAGTATAGCGAAATTTTGAATGTGATTTAGACAAAATGAATTTGAAAAAAATCACACAGATGTGTTGCCTGATTTCATAAACAGGCTATAGTTTGACCCTTCTGGGGGCTTTATAAAGGACCCCAAGTATGTCAAAAAACACAGTTCAGGTGAGTAGAAAACTCAAGGCCATGGTTTCGGAATTAAAAGATCTTCGCGTCGTTCGCAGAGATTATGAGAAATTGTTGGAAACGCTGCATGAGTTGGGACTCTGCGCCAAGCTCAATCTTCGCAAGGCAAGTCAATCCTCTCCCGCGAGCGTGAACAAAGGCGGGCCGCGATATCGCAGTACCAACAAGGAATTGTTGGAGCAATACAAATTGCTAGCCAAAAAACTTCCTGTGCAGTGGAGCACACGTGACGAAATTTGCACAGCCGCTGGCCTTGATCCCAAGGCCGTTGATGTGCCTTTTATGTGGCTAATTCAAGGCGGTAAGGATGAGAATAAGAAAGTGATGAAACCACTTTTGCAGGGCAATGGTCGTCGTGGCTTGGGCGGCGCATACAAGAAAATTTAAATTCTTTTTTAATCTACAAACGGCGCTCGATACTTTCGTATTGAGCGCCGTTTTTGTTTTGCATCAGCCAGCACAGTGCATTGAATCAATAATCGGCAATAGGAATTCCCATGCCGCTGCGATTTGGCGCCGTGGGTCGTGGCGGCATTTTAAATGGATGATCCTTCAGTTCTTGTTGCATGACTTCAACGGCCTTCTCAAGTTGTGGATCGCGTCCGCCAGCTGCAAGCCCGCCCTTCATGAGCGCGGGATCATCGATCACTTCAATATCTGGATCAACACCATGGCCTTCAACACCCCAAGTGCTATCGAGTTTGTAAAAACCAAACGACGGAGTGCTGATGGAACCGCCATCGATAAAGCTGGGATTTCCACTGATTCCAACCAATCCGCCCCAAGTGCGCGTGCCAATGACGGGACCAAGTTTTTCCTGCTTGAAGAGCCACGGGAACATGTCGCCACCAGAACCGGCGAGACCATTGATGAGCATGGCTTTGGGGCCTTGGTGGGAATCTGGTGGCCAGATTTGTTCGCCCGCATCGCGGCGCGCCCACGCATTGGTTGCGGGGCGGTTGATCATTTCAATGAAGCGATTTGGAATTTGTCCGCCGCCATTCCAACGCTCATCAATGATCAGCGCGGCCTTGTGGCGATTGCCTTGGAACTGACGCACCAAATCATTTTGTCCGTCGACGCCGGTGTTGGGAACATAGATGTATCCAACTTGGCCGCCACTTGTTGAATCAACCCACGCTCGGTTGCGCTCAATCCACTCGCGATAGCGCAGGGACGATTCGCTGCCTTGAGTGCGCACAGTCACAATGCGCTCGGTTGAGTCGCGCTCTGGTTTTTCTGAAACGGTGAGCGTGATTGTTTTTCCAGCCAGGCCGTCAAAGGCCGCCCATGGATCAAGCGTGGTGTCGACGGGTCGACCGTTGACTTCAAAAAGATATTCACCTGGCTTCACGCCCGCGGCGATGAGGGGATTGCGCGCGTCGGTATCCCATGGAGCGCCCTGAACCATATGGGCGAAACGGTATATTTTATTGTGGTCCGTGGTTTCAAACAACTCCCAGTCCACGCCCAACATGCCGGTGGAGGCGTACATGGGCGGCGTTTCAATATCTCCAGGCCCCAACAAATACGCGTGGCCGACATTTAATTCGCTGATCATTTCCGAAATGATCCAATTCACATCCTCGCGGGAATTGGCGCTTTCCAGCAGTTTTAGAGCATGTTCACGCTGCGCCTTCCAATCCACTTGATGCATGCCCTGGTCGTAGAACCAGTCGCGCATGATGCGATTGGCGTCAACCACAATTTGTTTCCATTCGGCGCGTGGGTCAAGGTCCATTGGCATGGAATCGGTGATCACGGCTTTTGATTTGGCGTCGGCCGTGCTGTCAACAACCACTGCGCCACCTCCGCGAGGCACCAACATTTTTTTCCGGTCGGCGGAAATGTCAAACCCATCTCCGTCGGTGACGCTCTTTTCCTTCTTTTCTTTGTCGGTGAGATCAAGAATTTTTATGCCCTCTTTAGCGCGCGCAAAAATAAGCAGGTTCTTGTCGTTAAACGCAAGGGCGCCGTAACCACCAGACTTTACGGGAAGAGCTGCCACGCGATTCTCGAATCCGTCCAGATCAATTTGAATCGGCGCGGCGGGTTCAGTTTTTTTGTCGCCATCTTTTGTGTCGTCGGACTTTTTCTCTTGCGCAACTTGTATGGTTTCAGTTTCGGATTTCGCCGGCGGATCATTGGGCTCGCGCTCTGGTGGCGGGGCTGGCGGATCATCTGAATCTTTTGGCGAAGGGCCGTCATCTTCGTCGCCATTCTCCTTTTTGTCCGCGTCTTTTTTGGGCGCATCATCCACGGGCTTGTCCGCGTCTTTTTTGGCGTCCCCTTTTTTATCGCCGTCTTTTTTTCCCTCGTCCTTCTTCTCGCTTTGCTTTTCCTCCTCGTCGCTCTCGGCGGCCCACGGCATCTTCACATCTTTGCGCAGTGGAACTAGAAATAACTGCTGGGCGTCGGTGTAAATCCATGTGGAATCCAACGCGCTGTAGGTGGGGGAGAAAGTTCGTTCGCTTGCAAATACAAGGAAATCGCCTTTGGAATCGAAGGTTGGAGTTGAATCCGAGAACATGCCCGAGGTGACGGCTGTTGATGTGCCCGTGGCCACTTCATAGATGTAAATCTGTGGCGTGTCACGATCAAGCGTGCGGCGCGTGTAGGTGATCCACGCGCCGTCATGGCTGAAGGATGGATTGGGAGTACTGGCGCGCGGATCGCGGTCGACCAACACGCGCGAGGCGTCCGCGAGTGTGACCAACCACAGCGATCCAGTCTTGTCACCGTAGGTCAACTTCTTCGAGTCAGGGCTCCAAGTGATTGACTCTTTGAACGGACCGCCGTCGGTTGTTAACGCGCGCTTGTCGCCCTTGCCATTGGCGGGCATGACATACAACTCGTACTCACCGGTGGAGTCATCAAAGAAAGCGATATTTTCACCGTCGGGACTCCACGCTGGCGAACGCTCCGCTACGCCATTGGTGTGCACCAGCAAACGCGGCGAACCATTTTCAGTTGGCAGAGTCCAAATGTCGCCACGCGCGGCAACCACAACGCGCTTGCCAGTTGGACCAATGTTCCATGATTGAATTTGTTTTGCGGCATCAATCGTTCGATGCGCGATCTTGGGTCGATTGCCTGGAATCTGAACTGAAATTGAGCGGGCTTTGGCGCTGGACAAATCCAACAACATCAGCTGATCGCCTTTTTGAAACACCATTTCGCCAGGGCCATCTGAATGTGGACCGATCGCAGGCCAACGCACGTCAGCGTCGGTGAAAAAAGTGACTTGCTCTTTTTTCAGGGAAAGTATGTTGTATTTCCACACATTCATGCGATGGCCCTCGCCCTCGTCGCTTAGGAAATACAACCATTCCCCGTGCCACATGGGAAATGAATCCACGCCTTCCCATGTTGTCACGCGCCGACTTGTTGCGTTCTTCAAGTTGTAAAGCCAAATATCCGTGGCCATGCCACCGCGGTAACGTTTCCAAGTGCGAGTATCGACGGAGTGCGGCGTGTAGGCCAACCACTCGCCATCGGCGGAAATAGAACCATTGGCTCCGTATGGAACTGGCAGTGGTTCGGGCATTCCTCCAACCGCGGGAACGCGGAACAGGCGCGTCATGCGCGCGAGCCCGCTGAGATCGTTGGAGGAAAAAATCAGCGAGCCGTCATAGGTCCACTCGCAAAGATTTTCCGTGCCAGGCTGATGTGTCACGCGGTACGGTTGGCCGCCGCCCACAGGCAGCGTGTAGATGTC
>SYAD01000215.1 GCA_005789005.1 Planctomycetia bacterium
GCATTCACACATCATGACCGCAACACGCGAACATGTCGAGGTCACTCGTCGGTTGAATTGTTGACTGCGTTGTCAAGCGCCACCACTTTTTGCGACTTGCGCAACGCGCGCGCCTTGGCCATGGACTTGGGCGTGCAATGAAACACAATTTGGCAACGGCCCACGCGCTTGTCGCCGCGCTTCTTGCCCATTTGCTGATGAATGTTGATGGCCAGATTGATGTTGAATTCACCGCCGACTTTCACCAGCTCCTCAATGTCTTGTTCAGCTGTGATGTCGTACAAAGCTGGACCAACGCAGGGACGCAGAAATCGATATTCCATTTTCTTGCAGACCACGAAATAATCGCTGCCCACTTTTCCAAATAGAAACAAACCGGCGGCGACTTCACTGTTGCCAAGCAACGCGGCTCCCGCCATGGCGTTGTACCAATTTCGATTGGCTCGGCTAAATGGAAGCAGCGCGGTGAATCGATTGGAGTCCACGCGCCGCATGGTGATGCCGGATCGAAACGCGAACGGCAGCCAAATCAGGCTGCACACCTTTTGCCAGAACCAATTGCGCGTGCTCAAGCGGCTAATGAAAGCCTCGGCGCGTTCCGCCAACGTGCGTTTGACCACGATTGGAGCGGGCGCTTCCACTTGGATCAAATTTGATTGCGCGGGGGCACTGCTCACAAAATCATCTTAGTCGCAGATACTGATGGCTTCTAGGGGTAATTGCGCAGTTTTTCGCTGTGAAACACAATGTAAACATGGCGCACGCTTGGCGGGTTAGGCTTGCAACGCAATGCCAAAACGCAATCTTGCAGTCTGCTCGTGGAGTCTGCGCCCGCGCGATCCATATGAATTGCTTGAGCGGTTGCGCGCCACTGGTTTGAACCGAGTGCAGTTGGCGCTTGCGCCAATGGTTGCGCAGCCAGAGGTTTGGCGCGGCGCAATCGATGTTCTGCGCGCAAATGGAATTGTGATTGAGAGCGGAATGTTGGCAATGGCGAGCGAGGATTATTCTTCGATCACACGCATTCGCGAGACAGGTGGTGTGCGGCTCGACGCGCATTGGCCCGCAAATCTGGAGCGCGCCGCGCAGGTGGCGAACATTGCAAATCAGTTCGGCATTGCGCTGGTCACTTTTCACGCCGGATTTTTGCCGGAGCTTCCAGGAGATCCAACGCGCGCGATCATGATCAATCGTTTGCGCCAGGTGATTGATCTCTTTGCAAATGCTGGCGTGAAGGTGGCGTTTGAAACTGGTCAGGAAAGCGCCGCCACTTTGAATGGCGTGCTTGATGAACTGAGCCGCGCGGATGTGGGCGTGAATTTTGATCCAGCCAACATGCTTTTGTATGGGTTAGATGACCCGCTTGCCGCGTTTGAAAAACTTTTGCCGCGGGTTCGCCAAGTGCACGCCAAGGACGCAATTGCCAGCGGAAAAACCGATGTTTGGGGCAAAGAAACCGCGGTGGGCGCGGGGCAAGTGCCGTGGCAGAAGTTTATGTGGTTGGTTTCAACTCTGCCAAATGAGGTGGCCGTGGTGATTGAGCGTGAAGGCGGCGAGCGGCGCGTTGAGGAAATTGTTGCGGCGAAAAACTTCCTTCAACCTATGCTCTAGCCAAGAGGTCATCCGATGCCAACGTATGTCTATGAAGTGATCATGCCCAATGGAGAAGCTGGTGAACGCTTTGAAGTTTTTCAACCGCTAAGCGATCCCGCTCTTGAAAAGCATCCAGAAACTGGCGAGCCAGTGCGCCGCGCGATTGTTCTTCCGCAAGTGCAGACAACGTCCGACAAAGGCCGCTACTCAAAATCAAATTTGGAGCGCCTTGGTTTTTCCCGCTTTGAAAAGCGCGGCGACGGCCACTACGAGAAGACCGCCGGTCAAGGTCCCGACGCGATTTCGGCGGGTGATTAGGACGCACACAGCATGAAGGCAACACCAGCAAACGCAAACCGTGTGAAAGAATTGACGGTGTTATTGGATCGCGCAAACGAAGCGTATTACACGCACGCCGCGCCATTCATGAGCGACCAAGAATTTGATGATCTACTGGCGGAATTGGTAACGTTGGAGAAAAAATATCCCGAGCTTGCCGATGCGCACGGCCCCGCCGCGCGCGTGGGCGGCGCACCAAGCAAGGGCTTTGTCAGCGTGGCGCATCGCGTTGTGATGCAGTCCATCGACAACACATATGACATCGCGTCATTTCGTGAGTGGTATGCGAAATGCGAAGCCGCGTTGGGCGCGCAACCCGTGGTGGTGGCGGATCCAAAGATTGACGGAGTCGCAATTTCATTGCGCTATGAAGATGGCGTGTTGACGCAGGCGTTGACCCGCGGTGACGGAATCAACGGCGACGATGTGACGGCCAACATTAAAATGATTCGCAGCGTTCCGATTCGCCTCAAGGGTGCGGCGCCAAAAGTGCTGGAGGTGCGCGGCGAAATTGACATGCCTTTCGCTAGCTTTGCTCGCGTGAATGCGCAGCGTGAGAAAGAGGGCGAGCAGTTGTTTGTGAACGCTCGCAACGCCGCCGCGGGCACGTTGAAAAGTTTGGATCCCGCGGTAGTGCGCGCGCGTGGGTTGCGTTTCACCATGCATGGGCTTGGCGAATTCGACGCCATGGACATTGGCACATACTGGAAAATGCTTGAAAAGTGCAGGGGTTTTGGCATTCCCACCAGCACCCGCAGTATGCGTTGCCACGACTGCGAAATGGCGTGCGCCGCCATTGAAAGTTTTGACAAGGAGCGCGCGCAACTGGATTACGGCGTGGATGGAATGGTGGTGAAGATTGATTCGCTGGCGATGCGCGAGAAACTTGGATCCACCAGCAAGTCGCCGCGCTGGGCGATTGCATTTAAATATCCAGCCGAGCGCAAGACCACGACGCTGGTGAACATTGAATGGCAAGTGGGCAAGGGCGGCACGCTCACTCCGCGCGCCACCATGGAGCCGGTATTTGTTGGCGGTAGCACGGTGCGCCACGCCACGCTACACAACATCGAGGAGATTTGGCGCAAGGACATTCGCGTGGGTGACCGCGTGTTGGTTGAGAAGGCGGGAGAAATCATTCCGCAAGTTGTGGAGGTGGATCTTTCAGCGCGCAAGAAAAGTAGTGTGCCGGTGGTGGCGCCTGTGGTGTGTCCAAGTTGCGGCAGTGAGTTGGAAAAAGAAGGACCTAAAATATTTTGCCGCAACCCCGCGTGCAAGGCGCAATTTTGCGAGCGTGTGAAATGGTTTGTTGGCCGCGATCAAATGAATATAGAAGGCCTTGGTGACAAGGTTGTCGATCAATTGGTTGACGCGGGACTGGTGAAAAAATTCGCCGATCTATTCACGCTTGACGCCAACACGATGGCGCAGATGACCAGCGAGGCCACCACAAGCGCGGGCACGCAACAGCGCAAAATTGGCTTAAAAACAGCTCAATCAATTATTGATTCAGCCAACAGCGCAAAGGAAAAAGGTTTGGCGCGCGTGTTGGCGGCGCTGGGCTTGCGTCACATTGGCGCAACGGCAAGCAAGACGTTGGCCAAAATATTTCCAGACGCCGACGCGTTGTTGACCGCAACGCAAGAGCAGTTTGAAGCGCTGGATGACTTTGGTGAAACCACGGCGGCAAGTTTGGCGGGGGACTTGCGCCGCTCAGACATTCGCAAGATGTTCAAGGACTTGGCGGCCGCAGGCGTGAATTTGCGAAGCCCTTTGTATGGCGCGGCTAAGACGGCTGGCGTGGGTGCTGATCACATGTTCGCCGGAAAAACAATTGTGCTCACGGGCACGCTTGAGAATTTTGAGCGCTCGGATTTGGCGGAGCGGTTGGAATCACTCGGCGCAAAAATCAGCGGATCTGTTTCTAAGAAAACGGATTTTGTCATCGCTGGAAGCGATGCAGGTAGCAAATTGGAAAAGGCGCGCGCGTTGGGCGTGGCAATTTGGAACGAGGCCCAACTTGTGGCGGCATTGAAAAACTCCCGCGGATGAAGTCCGCGGGAGCGATTGTGCGAATATTTTGTGGCGGTTGAACCTTTCGGTTCATGCGCCATCGCTAAACAAGCGATTTTCTAGCTTATTTCTTGGCGGCTGGTGGTCCAGGCAGTGGACGAATTGAGATGATTTCCATGGTTTCCACAGGAACATCACCGCGTTTGGTTTTCACAGCGCGAATCACATCGACCACGTCCATCCCATCAATGACTTTGCCAAACACTGCGTAGCCGGGGTTACTACCACCGGCGTTAAGAAACTGATTATCAACCGTGTTGATAAAGAATTGGCTTGTGGCTGAATTTGGATCGTTGGTTCGTGCCATTGCAAGAGTGCCGCGTGTATTGAGCAACCCATTCTTGCCTTCGTTGACAATCGGAGCGTTGGTGGGCTTTTGTGTCATGTCGCTTGTGAATCCGCCGCCTTGGATCATGAAGTCGCGGATCACGCGGTGGAAAATTGTTTTGTCGTAGTAATTGGCATTCACATACGCCATGAAATTTTCAACGCTCTTTGGCGCCATCTTATGATCAAGTTCCATGACCACATCACCCTTGTTGGTCTTCATCACCACGTACATCATGTCTGACATTGGCATGGATGTGGTTGTGGCGGGAGCCGCGGTTGGCGCAACTGGTTGAGCCGGAACTATGGATGCGACGGGCTTGGCTGGTGCGACAGGAGCTACCGGTGCGGGTGCAATTGGAGCTACAGGTTTTGCAGGCGCAATGGGAGCGTCAGGTTCGGTTGCTGCAACTGCTTTCGCTGGCGCAGTCGGTGCGGGTGCAACGGCGGTAGTTGCGGCTGGTGTTGCAGCATCTTCTGAAGTTGCCTTGCAGCCATTGAACAAGGACACTGCGGAAAGTAGACCAAATACAAGGACGGATTGGAGTGTTTTGTGCATGGGGTTTCTCATAGGGGCAATATGGTAACCATTTCTAGGCGCATGGATTGTCGTGTGGCTTGCCTCGCGATGCCCTCGTAGAATCGACTCTCCACCCATGAATCCATTACGTGCTATCTCCGATTTATTTTCCAATGTCAAGTTTGGAATCACGCTGCTCGCGCTCTTGTTCATCTATATGACGGTGGGCAGCGCTGGAGTTGTCTATCCGATTCATCCCAATGTATTTCACCCTGATGCGTGGCGCTACTCCATGTTGCGACAGTGGCGTCCGTTTGAGTTGACGGAGTTCGAATGGTTTCATTGGTGGCCATTTCTTACTTTGATGTTGTTGATAGCGGCCAACATCACGTGGACCACGCTGCGGCGAATTCCATTTCGTCCAGTGAACTTTGGCGTGTGGATGATTCATTGTGGCATTCTCACATTGATCGCGGGAAGCCTGTGGTATTTTTCAACCAAGGTCGAGGGTGACGCGCCTGTGTCGCGGCGCGAAGTGCTATTGGAAATCACTTCAAGCGATGGCGCTAGCAAGGGCGTTGGAAAAATACTGGCATCGCCTGGCAATCAAACTCAAATTCAAGTGGGTGCGGAGAAGTGGTCCGTGCAAGTGGCGTCCATTGATCCCAACTGGAAAATGCAAACTGCGGACGCCTTGGGCGACAGTGCTTACAGCATCATGCTGGTAGTGGATGGGCCGCGCCAGAAATTTATTCGCCAAGTGATCGCTGGTCGGCCTGACCTTGCGGAGGATTTACTCTTCACTGGAAATGAGCAAAAGCCCGTGGAAAGAGCTGTAAAAGCCAAAGGAACCGCTATTGTAGAGCCGCTCTTTGGCGCGCGCGTGGAGTACGCCAGCC
>SYAD01000216.1 GCA_005789005.1 Planctomycetia bacterium
TCCTTTGGATTTTTTTCCATCATCATTTCAATGATCAAAGCGACGCCATTGGAGAGTTCAGCAACCACATGATCCGGGGGCACAAGCGGCTCGCGAATTTGTTTCTGCATGACCTCAGTTGGGTTCTTGCCTTCGAATGGAACCTTGCCGGTGACCATGTGATAGAACGTCGCGCCAAGTCCGTAAATATCCGCGGATGGACCAATATCCGCCTTGCCTTTGGCCTGTTCTGGGCTGATGTAATAAGGAGTTCCAAAGGCTTTTCCAGCTTCGGTTTCCGCCGCCTCGCGATCGCTGAGCGCGCGGGCCAGACCAAGATCCGCCAACTTCACAACTTCCGCCTTGTTGATCATTATATTTTTGGGTTTGATATCGCGGTGGATAAATCCCTGCTGATGCGCGTGCTTGAGCGCCTTCGCAACTTGCATGACAATTTGAATTGATTCTTTCTCGCTGATGCGGCGTTGGCGCAGAATTCGATCGTGCAAACTTTCGCCGTCCACATATTCCATGACGAAGTAGTGGATTTCTCCGGCTTGACCAACGTCAAGCGCGCCCACGATATTTTGGTCGTTGAGTTTGGCGGCGGCGCGGCCTTCCTTATAAAAGCGTTCAATGAACTTTGGATCGCTTGAAACTTTCTGCGGAAGAATTTTAATCGCGACCAAGCGGTCGAGTGAAAGTTGCTTGGCAAGGAAGACGGCGGCCATGGCGCCGGCTCCCAATTTTTTCATCATTTGATAGCCGGGAATAGCTTGAGTTGGACGCTCGCTTTCCAACTCACGCTGCACGCGCGCGTATTGCCTGCGCGTGATGACTTCTTTTTGAATCTGGATGTCGCACAAGCGGCTGCCGGGTGGAAGCCGCTTTAAAAGTTCGCGGCATTTTTCCACCTCGTCGCTGGTGGCAAGCCCGCGCTCCACAACGACTCGTCCCACAATGGTGTCGCCACTTGATCTGCCCGCGGCGCTATCGCCAGGCGAGCGCGTGTCGCCGGCTCCGCGAGGTTGACCCAAGGCGTCGGGATTATTTTGGATAGGTGTTGGATCTGTCACTGTTCGCTCGTTGCTGAACATGCAACTATATACATTGCGCCATTCAAATGTGCTTCAAGAGTCCATCAATATTGTTTACGCGGCGGAATAATTCGTGAGGATTCACTTTCCAATGTGGCAGCTCGTGTCAATACGTGGCGGCTTGGGAGATTTGATTTCATGATTCCAATTATTCTTGCAAGCCGATCCCCAAATCGAATAGAGATTTTACGCAGGGAAGGCGTGGTATTTGAGGCGATTGAAGCCCCAATAGATGACGCCGCGCAGGCTCCAAGTGGGATTGTTCAAGAGAATGTAATGCGGATCGCGCGAATGAAATCGCAATCTGTGCTCGAGGCGTATACCCAACGCTGCCAAGGAAAAGTGATATTAGCCGCCGACACAATATGTGAAATGGCGGGGCTCGCCATGGGAAAGCCACAAAGTTTGGACGAGGCCCGATCCATGTTGGAGCTGGCGGTTGGCGGCGCGCACCACGTGGTCACTGGCGTGTGCATATTGCATGGCGGGCATGAGTGGACATTTTTTGATCAGGCGCGTGTGACAATTGACGCGGTGTCGGCTGCGCAATTGGAAAAATATTTAGCGAGTGAATTGTGGCGCGGTCGAGCGGGTGGATATGACATGTCACAACGGCTGCGCGATGGATGGCGGGTACATTGCGAAGGTGATCCCGACACGGTGGCTGGACTTCCGTGGCGGCGGGTGAAAGAATTTCTTCTGCGTGTAGAGAAAGAGTTTCAATGAGTGGACCTTTGCCAACTTGGATGCGACCATTCGCCGCCGCCGCAAGCGTTGGCTATGGCGTGGCCATTCATGCGCGCGCCAGGCGTTTGCAGGAGCGGCTTGCGATGGATTGCGGATTGCCCGTGATCAGCGTGGGCAATATCACCGCGGGTGGAACTGGAAAAACTCCTTTGACGCAGTGGATCGTTCGCGCGCTTTTATCCAGTGGACATTCGCCAATGATCGCGTTGCGCGGCCACAAAGGCGCCGAGCAAGCCGACGAAGTTCTTGAGCATCGCGTGGGACTGCCTGGCATCGTGTTGGCCGTGGGCGCCGATCGCGCGCACAGAATCGCGGCGATGCGGGTAAAAAATCCAGCGTGCGATGTGGTTGTTCTTGATGATGGATTTCAACATGAACAATTGCGCCGCGACTGCGACTTGGTTTTGATCGACGCCACGCGGCCCGCGCTTGATGGGGAGCTTCTTCCGCTAGGTTGGTTGCGCGAACCGGCGCTGTCGTTGCGGCGCGCCACGGGAGTGATTGTCACGCGCGCCTTGAAAGTGGACGATGACTTGACGGATCAAATTATAAAGTTGCATGGGCAAGCGCCGTTGGCGTGGTGTAGCCACGCGTGGACTGGTCTTGAGGGAATTGAAGAGGGCGCGGTGCATGAAGTGAATTGGTTGCGGCGTAAGCGTGTGGCCGTTTGGGCGGGCACTGGAAATCCGCGCGCCATTGTTGAGCAAACTGAATCGGTGGCGGCGGCGGTGGTGGATGTTCCGCGCTTGGTTGATCACGCGAAGTGGAACGCGCCCAA
>SYAD01000217.1 GCA_005789005.1 Planctomycetia bacterium
CCCATGAGCGCGGCGGAACAGGTTGATCCAGATTCTTGGTCTCGACGCGCTGGTGAATATCAATTGTTGGTGGACGCGGCGAAAATTGCGGCAAACGCAGCCGCGACCAATCGTGATGCGCAAGCCATCGCCGAATCATTGCAAGCCATGGCGCTCAACGCCACTCGTTTGCGCGATGAGGCATTGCAAAATGCGAAGATGTATGCCCAAGCCGCGGAATTATTGAAATCCGTGGAGCGCATACCGGCGAGCGAGTCCGCCTACCGCGATTTGTATGTTCGATTGTTGCCGATCGCCTCGGATGTGTTGGTTCGTCGCAAACAATTGAAAGCGTTTGAGCACGGATTAAAAGTGGCGGAAGGCGGCGCCGCGGTTGAAGCGTGGCGGCAAAGCATGGTGCCCGCGATTCTCGCTGGGCGAGTTGGCGACGTTGGTGGACTGAATGCCGTTGATTTTGGCGACATCGCAACGGCGCGATCATTGGAGCCGATGTTGTCCAAACACTTGGCAGATTTTCCAAGCAGTCCGCATCAAATCGCCGCGGAATTGTTGAGGGGAATTTGCCGGCGCACACTTACAAAATCGGCGAATACGGAAGGTATTGGTCAGGCGGCGGGGGCGTGGTTGGCGCAATCTGGTTGGACAAGTCTTGGCGAGCAATCCATGGATGATGGCCGCAAGTTGTATCGCAAGCGCGTTGGTTCGCTTGGCGATCCGTGGGCTCAAGCGGTTCAATCCAAAAATGATTTGGCCACGCCAGCGGAATCATTGAAGGCGCGCGCGCCTTTGAAGGGACAATTGATGGGAGTGAATATTCCGTGGGCGCCGTCACAAGCATTGATCACGGTGGCGGCGGAATTGCCCAAGGCTTCGTGGCGCCAAGCGCGCGACATGTGGTTGGACGCGCTTGCCAAGGAATCTTCCATTGCGCCAAGCAATCCAATTTTATCTTGGCATTTGCAAAAAGATTTATGGACGGCTTGGTTGGACTATTTCGCCGAGGAACGCGATCCAGTGGATGCCGCCGCGGCCAAGTGGGTTCGCTCGCTTGAATCATTGCGCGCCGTTTCCGCCAGCGATCCATTTCTTGTGGCCGCAAGCGACCAGGCCGCGCGCTCCGAAGATATTCGCAAAGTGGCGTTGCAATCGCTGGCTTCAATGCCGGATATTTCCGCGCTGATCAAAGCCGCCAAGAAGCGCGATCAATCCATGGGTGAGGGAATGTTGCCAGCCGCGTTAGTTGCGGTGATGTTGTCGCCACAAGATGGCGCGTATCCCGTGCGCGGAATCGCCAACGGCAAGGACGCGCTCATTGTTGGGCGATCCATGGACGGAACATGGAAATTCTTCGCGATTCGCGTTGAAAACAACGAAGTTTTATTTGTCCGTGACACGCCCAATCCCATCGCGCAATCGCCGCAACTTATCTTCATGCGAGGAGTCTCCAAATGACGCAATACCCAAGTCGTGCAAGTTCTGACAAACACTCGGACATGCATTCCGCGCCGCCACTGTTGCGCTACGCGTCGGTTGATCCAGAGGCCAGGCTATCGCTTCCCAGTGGATCATTCACCACGCCAGCGTTGAGCAGCAGTTTGCTTGGCGCCATCGCATTGATGCTGGGCACATACGTTCCATCGTTCATCTTTCGTAATTCTGAAATTGGCGAGGTGCTTTGGAGATATCTCACCGCGTTCGACCGCATTCCAATCTTCATCATGTTTTTCAGTTGCTGGAGCGTGAGCATCTTGTTGATTAAAAGTTTCAAGATCGCCGCGCAGCGCAAGGCGTTTCAAATTCATTTCGCACCCGATGATCCGGAATGGAGCATCGCTCGAAGCAACGCCATGCAAGTTGTGGAGGCGATTGAATCCAAAGTGCAAGGCGTGGAGGGGTTCATGTATCTCAATCGTGTCACAAGCGTGCTGCGCGCGGTGCGCAATGTTGGACGCGTGGGGGACATTGATGAAATGTTGCAGAGCCGCGCCGACAATGAGGAGTTGCAGATCGACGGCGGGTATGTGCCGGTGAAAGGTTTCATTTGGGCGATTCCCGTGTTGGGTTTCATTGGCACAGTGCTTGGTTTAACCGAGGCAATTGGGCGTTTTGGCGGGGTGCTTGGCGCGCAGGGTTCCGATTTGAAGACCATCACAACTCAATTGACGCAAGTGATTGGCGGGTTGGATACGGCGTTTGTCACCACGGGCGAAGGACTGGTGGCCGCGCTTGGCATTCATTTGTTCTTGACATTTTTGCGCCGCGCCGATGACAGATTCATGGACGATTGTCGCGCGCAATGTTCACGCCACGTGACTTCCAGGGTTCGTGTTGGGACGAACGAGAACTGAACATGGGTCGCTCGCGCCACGGTGATGAGAGTCCAATGTCGTTCTTCTCATTTCAAGATGTGATGATGTGCACTATTGGTGTGACGATTGTGATCACCATGGTGTTGATCTTGCAGATTGGCGCCGACGCGGCGGTGGTGGAGGCCACCGAGTCGCAAGCCAACGCCGACTTGACCAAGAGCCGCGGTGAACTTGCCAGTGAAGCCGCGGGCTTGAAGCAGCGGCTTGATCGCGCCGCGCAAGCGAAGTCGCCCAATCAAGCCGTTGTTCGTGGAACTCTTCGGCAAGAATTGAGAAGTGAATTGGACAAGCGCGAGCGAGCCACAAGCGAGAAGAAAAAAGTGGAGGAGCAAGTGCGCGAAGTGTTGGCGCAATTGAGCGCCGACCCAAGCGCCATTGAGGCGGCGGAGTTGATCCGCAAGCGCGACGAGCTTGAGGAACGGCTTGCAACAACGCAATTACGCCGCAGAGTGACCTATTTATTGGCCGAGGATGATCGTCAGCCTGTGATCATTGAAGTGTCGGGCGCGCAACTGGTGGCGGGAACAAACTCGGAGCAGGACTCACCGCTTGCGATTCCGCTGAACGACCCCGCGACAGCCGCCGCGTTGTTGAAGCAATGGATTCAAGGTTTACCCAACCCGACCAAGCGCACGCTGTTGTTCGTGGTGAAGCCAAGTGGAGTGGCCTTGTGGCGCGATATATCGCAGGCGTTCGCCGAAGACGCGCAGATTGGCGCGCTGCCACGTGGATTGGATTTGATCGAGGAAGATTCCTATACCAGCGATCGATTTCGTCCAGCTGTGAAGGAAGCAAAGCCATGAGCCGCCGCGGCAAGGCGGGGGATGAATTTGGAAGTTTGGATTTGTTGCTTGACACGGTGTGCAACATGTTTGGATTGTTTATCTTCATTGGAATTATCGTTGCCATTCTTGCCGGCGCGCGTAGCAAGGAGATCATCACCAAGGCGACTTCCGCCGCCACCACAACCGCCGATCCGCTGAGTCAAGAACGGTCAGCGTTGCGGCGGCTTCGCGTGATGGTGGCGGACGCGGAGAAAAAATCGCCCGATGATGGGGAGTCACGGATCGCGTCTGGAAAGTTGGATTCACTGCGCGACTCCAATGAAAAAACCATGCAAAAAACCCAAGAACTTGCGGTGATTTTGAAGGTTGGCGGCGATCGAACCGAGGCGTTGCAAGTGGAATTGCCCAGCTTGCGCGAGGAAATTGAGCGGCTTGAAGGCGAACTGAAGGCCGAGTCTGCCATGCATGACAAAAAAGTTCGCACGCCCCGCAAGCGCGAAGTGGAGGGCTTGCTTCCAGTGCAAGTGATTTTATGGCACGACCGCGTGTACTGGATCAATCCGTGGTTGGGTTCGATTGATGAACCGTGCGCGCGATGGAGTGAGTGGAATACCAATGCCGTGGACATGGCGGCGCATCCGGAGAGCGTGATCCATGAATGTTTTCGCGGCGGTGGTCAGTGGATTGAGCGGCATGTTCCTTTGCTCGTGGGCGGTGGCATAGAAGTTGGCCCAGACGGCGCGCGCGAATGGGAGCAACCTTTGCGTGAATTGCTTGCGCGGCTCGCCACAAAGAATCAAGTTGTGAGTTTAAAAGTGGCGCCAGATTCACATCGCGCGTTTGGTCCAGTGCGAAACTTAATCGCGGAAAAAGGTTTTGCGTATGAGGTGTCGCCAATTCAAATGAGCGATGGAATCTACCGCGATGAAATTCGCGACGGCGTGGCTACGGCGCAGTAGGGCGATAGTGATGGTGTTGCCAAGATCATGGCGCGCGCGTTCCCAATAGCGTGGGTGACCGTAGTGCCAAGAGCATGGCGCGCGTTAAAATCAGGGATTTGGCTGCGGAAATCCAGGCATTTGTGGCGGGGCCGCTTGCGCCGCGATGCCACGATATTGCCCGCCATATTGCTTGGCGATCGCCTCGAGAGTTGCCGCGTCCACATCTTGGCCAAGACCAATGGTGTGAATGCGAGTTTGATCAGCGCCGCCGTTGAGTTGTTGCAAAAGCCTTGATGGATCCGCGCCAAAGTGACCATCGGTGAGCAGGAAAAGTTCATGCGGAATGGGATTTAATTTTGTGAACGCATACGCCAAGGCATTGGTTGGATCGGTTCCAGCATTGGCGCCAACATCTTGGATTTTTTTCAAAAACTCGCGGGCTTTGGGCGTGCCCGCAAGCACCCAATCTGGTTCAAGCAAGTATGCGTCGCTACTAAAGAAGATCACTTCAAAGTGACTGCCCGCGGGCAGCGACTGAATGGTGCGCGTGAGTTCGGCGCGCAAGGCGATCAATTTGTCACCCATCATGGAGCCGCTAATGTCGCACACAAAGCAAACATATTTTCCCCGCACGCGCGTGCCAAAAAAATCCACGCCACCGGCAGGGGCGTCGGACTTTTGGGCCGCGATGGAAGTTTTTGCTTTGGAGCCAGAGTTGGGTGCGGCCGCGATTCCCGGCTTGGACTGCGTGGCGCTTTCAAATTCCGCGCGGCTCATACGTTGATACAACTTTCCGTCCAATCGCAACGCGCCATCTTCTTCAATGATCCATGCGGCGGTGTACGGCAAGGCTTGGGTAGGGGGAATCACCTGTTTTTTGGCTTGATTTGCTTGCGCGGGCAATTCCAGCGCGGTGGATGAGAAACGACAAGGCGTTGATGGATTCTCCGCCATCACAACTCCGTTGTTCAAATCAAATGTGGCGCGCAATTCCGCGGCGATCACAAGTTGCGCCGGCGTTCCCCAACTTCGATAGATCTGCATTGATCGTTGAGTGGGGCGAATGGCGAGAATGGATTGATCGAATCCACCGGGCGCAAAGTCGGGCTTGTGTTGGGTGGCGTCCGCTTGTCGCCAATAGCCAAGCAACGGCGCGTATTTGGATTGAGCCGCCATGCCCGAGGCTTCAGGCGTGGCGTCTCCAGTTTCTTTTTCGGATTCGGAAACATCTGGAAGTGGAATACTTGTCTCAGTGGTTGGTGTTTCAGGTTGCGCGGCGGGCGTGGGTTCGGGTTGTAATTCCTTGGTTCGATCACTGTCTTGAATTGTTGAGCCTGCGCTTGTGGCGTCATCTTTTTTTACGCCGCGACCACCAGCGTCCGCCTCTGGAGTTGTACGATTTCCCGAAGTTCCATTTGAATTTGCCGGCGAACCCGCCGCTGAGCTCGAACCTGATTTGGCGCTACCGCTTGCGCTTGCATCTGGAATGCCTGAATCGCTCGCGCCTTGCGCGCTGTTGCGCATCGCGCCCGAGGTTGTGGATTTTTCTTTTTGCGCGGCGGCTTCTGTGGTTGATTGATTGGTTGGTGTGGCAGTGGTTGACGCGGCGTTGGTGGCGGTTGGTGGGCCAGCTCCTGTTCCAGTGATGGAGCCGCCGCTGGCGGAACCAGTTCCCGGGGAAGATTGTGAAACGCGTTTGGGAGTGAACGGTTGATTCGATGCGCTTGATCCACCGTTCACCGCATCCGCAATTTTAATAAGTTGCGATTGAGATCCGCCAGAATCCGCGCCGCCGCCAGAACCTGCGCCACCATTTGCGCCGCCGCCA
>SYAD01000218.1 GCA_005789005.1 Planctomycetia bacterium
CACAGAATAAGCATGGCGTCGCCATAAGAATAGAAGCGATAGTTCATGTGTTGCGCTAGAGCATAAAGGGATTTCAGCCGATCGAGTCCCACCAAGGATCCCACCAAACTCAGCAACGTGCTGCGGGGCAAGTGAAAGTTTGTCAGCAAGGCGTCGACGTGCTTGAACTGATACCCAGGTTGAATAAACAGGCGTGATTGCCCATAAAAATCGCTGGTTGGCAGCGGATCGGGAAGGCTTTCCAAGGCTCGAACCGTGGTGGTGCCGATCACAACCAAACGTCCATTGGGGCGCGTTGATGCGATCTGCGCCAAGGTGGGCGCTGAAACTAAAAATCGCTCCATGTGCATGGCGTGGTCGGATAGACGCGCCGCCTCAACGGGCTTGAAAGTTCCCATGCCAACTTCCAGAGTCACAAAGACTGGCGGTCGTTGCGTGACTTGGTCAACGCGGCGCAAAAGTTCTGGGGTGAAATGCAACCCCGCGGTGGGCGACGCAACGGAGTGGAACCGATTGTCTTGACCAAACGTGGTTCTATATCGGGCGCGATCAAAGGCATCGCTTTGCGCACGCTCTCCACGGGCGCGCAAAATATATGGCGGCAAAGGAGTGCGTCCACATTCCTCAAGTGCTTGCGATGAATCCACTTCATCAACGAACTCGACAACCCAGCCATCGGATTCTTTTTCCAAACAACGCAATGTCGCGCCCGCCGCGCCGCTTTCATGTTGCAAGCGCAAACGATCGCCAGCGCAAAACTTTCGACTGTTCTTGGCCATCAGCAACCAGGTTCCATTGGCGCGTTTTTCAGCCAATAACCCTTCAAATTTACGGCCATCGTGTTCGCGTTTCAGCACCACGCGCGCCGAAGCCACTTGGGTTTCATTCAACACCAATTGATCGCCTTGGCGAAGCCACTGTGGCAAATCGGATACCCGCGCGTGGATGATTTCTTCGCTGTCGCGTCGCACCACCATCAGGCGTGCGCTGTCGCGTGGCTCGGCCGGCATGGTGGCGATCAAATGTTGCGAGAATGGATATTCCAAATCTTCCAATCGCAAATCCACTTGCATATTCAAATTTGATTGTGAAGGCGATGTCAAGCCAACCCCACTTGCGGCGGCGCGCCCAATAAGGAGTTGCCCCAACCGCGATGGAAATTTATCTTGCTCACGTCTGCTCCTTGCGCGGCGCTGAAGTCATGCGTTGGCCCATCTGGATGGATCGACCTCTACAAAAATCTTGCCAAGCCATGGCGCGGCCACCAACGGGTTGTACTTGTATGATTTCAATGGCGCCCACTCCGCAAGCCACAAATCCTTCTTGCAATATTTCGCCCGGCAAATTTGCGCTTGGCGCAGCGCTCAAAGCCGCACTATTCACTGAAACTTCGCGTACCCGCAGCAACCGAATCGGCTCGCCAGATATTTCCGCGTCACACCCTGGCCAGGGCGCCAAACCATGGATTCGACAGCGGACCAACTGAGCGGGTTGCGCGAAATCAACATAGGCCTCGCTCTTGGAAAGTTTCATGGCGCGCGTGGCATGGGCATCAATCTGCTCCTGCCCGATGATCGTGCCTACGCGCGCACGCTCAATGGTTTGCAGCATCATCTCCACGCTGTCGCGCGCGATTCGATCATGCAGCTCTCCAGCGGTTTCCGTTGCGCCCAGTTCAAAATCATGCCTGGCATAAATCGCGCCGGCATCCATGCGCTCCGCCACCGCCATGGCGCACGCCGTAATCCGCTGCTCGCCCGCCATCATGGCCCGCTGAATCGGCGCGGCTCCACGCCACTTGGGCAGCGCCGATGGATGCAAATTTATTGCCACGCGATCATCGATCAATTCGGGCAGCAACTTTTGTCCAAACGCGATCACCACGATCACCTTGGCTCGCGCGCATTGATCGCGCGTCTCAAGTTGATTGGCGTTGTCGGTGCGGATTAATTTCAATCCACATTCAAGAGCCGCCGCGGAGATTGGCGTGGGCGTGCTCACACGTCCGCGCCCCGCGGGACGATCAGGCTGGCTTACAACAACATCAATAAAACCACGCCGGGCGAGTTCTTGCAAGCAAGGAACTCCCAAACTTCCGCTGCCAAAAAACACCACGTTTGCCGCGTCCACTTATAGACCCGCTTCGCGTTCAAGTTCTTTGATCATCTTACGCGTGCGCAAACGATCGATCGGCGACATGCGATCAATGATCAGCATTCCATCCAAGTGGTCAAACTCATGCTGCCACACGCGCGCGGGAAACGCGTCGCTTTCCAGATGCACAACATTTCCATCCAAGTCCATCGCGTCGATGGCGACAAAAGTTGGCCGACGAATCATTCCACGAATCGCGGGCAAACTTAAACAACCTTCGTCATATGGAATCAAATCGCCGTCCAGCTTGCTCAGCACCGGATTGATGAACACGCGTTCTGGAACGCCGTCATCGGGACGCGCCTCTGTTATGAAAAGTCGCAACGACTCGCCCACTTGTGGCGCCGCCAATCCCGCGCCCTCCTCCTCGCGCATCAATCGAAACATGTCCGCCACCAAATCGCGAATGGATTTGGTGACTTTGGGGATCGCTTTGGCTTTCATGCGCAAAATCGGGTCGGGATAGGTCAAGATAAAACGTTGGTGATTGGTCACGCAACCCATCGTAATTCACTCCCGTATTCTGCGTTGACCCCAAGCCCGTAAGGGCTTACCTTTGACACTCCAAGTGAGGGTCTGATCACGCATGCACAAGCATTGATCAGGCAATATTCAAGCATGTATTTAGGAGCCGTCGCGAATGTTTAATTGGAAAAAAAGTGGTGATGCCTCCGCAAAAGCGGATGAGAAAGCTGCCAAGGGCGTGGTGGAACCACAACCTGAGAAAGCCGCCAAGTTTTTTCAGCATGCCACCTCCATGGTGAAAAATGGAAACTTTGAATACGCCCTAAATCTTTTTTCCAGCGCCATCAAACTTGATCCAGGAAACATGGCCTTCCATCAAGCCATGTTTGAAGCTGCGAAAAGTTTCATACAAGGTGGCGGCAAGCCAGCCTCGGGCAAGGAAATCAAAGCGGTTGATGATGGCGTGGGTGGAAACATGTCCAAGCTGGCGGCGGCCGAATACATTTGGATGCGCGACTTGAACAATCTTCCCGCGTTGATGAAGTTTCTGGAATTTTCTGGAAAATTATCCATGCAGGAACTTGGTCGATGGCTCGCGCCCATGACATTGAATTTGGTGCGCGCGCAGCAAAGAAAAAAACCAAGCAAGAGTTTGTGGATCCAAGCCAAGGATCTTTTCTCAACCGTGGACGCTTGGAACGAGGCCTTCGCTTGTGGCGAAGAAGCTGTTCGTTTGGATCCGTCCGACGGAAAGTTGGTTTCTGAACTCAAGCAACTCACCGCGGCGCGCGCCATTCAGCAAGGCGGCTACAACAACAATCAAGATGGTGGTTTCCGCGGCAACATTAAAGACGCCGACAAACAGCGCGCACTGCAAGAGCAGGACAGCATCGCGGCGGGCGGCGATACTGATTTACGAAATCTTGAGCGCGCGAAATTGGACTGGGAAACAAACCCTGCACTTGCCGAAAACGTGCAGAAATACGCCACTTTGCTGCGACGCGTGGGCACCCCCGACGCGGAAGAAAAATCCCACGAGGTGTATTTGGACGGTTTCAATCGCCTCAGTGAATATCGATTTCGAATGGCCGCGGGCGATATTCGCATCGCGCAATCTCGACGCAAGTTGCGCGAGGCCGAAGCGGCGCTTGCCAAAGATTCATCCAATGAAAGTTTGAAACAATCCGTCACGGACACTCGCAACAGTTGTCTGGAACTTGAGGGCAGCGAATACGCGGGGCGCATGGAGAAGTATCCAACCGATCGCAGCCTGAAGGCGGAAGTTGGACGAATCTGGTTTGAACTTGGCCGCTTTGAAGACGCGATGCCCTGCTTTCAAGCCGCCAAGGATGAGGCCAAGTGTCGCTTGAACGCGGCGCACATGTTGGGAAAATGTTTCGCCGCGGAAGGTTGGCACGTGGAGGCTATTGGCGAATTCCGCGAGGCTCTTCAAGTGCTTGACGCCACCGGCGCCGACCGCGAGTTGGACATTCGTTACGACTTGATGAACAGTTTGATTGAGCAATCGCGCGGCGACAAATCGGCCGGTCCCGCCAAGGAAGCCGCCGAAATTTGCTCGGCTATTCTGCGCAAAAACATTGGCTACAAGGACATCCGCGACAAGCGCAAATTGATCGACACCGTCATCAAGGAATTGGGCGGCTGATGCCTGCCCGCATTGGCGCGGATTTGCAGGGTCAGCAAAGCATAAATCTAAAAGCGGTCGCGTTGATTCCCGCGCGTTGGGGCAGCGTGAGATTTCCCGGCAAGCCAATGGCGCTGCTCGCGGGCACGCCCATCATTGTCCATGTCTGCGCGCAGGCCGCCAAGACCAAGCACATTCAACGCGTGGTTGTGGCCACGGATGACCAACGCATTTTCGACGCGGTCACCAAGGCCGGCTTCCAAGCGCAACTCACACGCGCGGATCATGTCAACGGAACAAGTCGCATTGCGGAGGTTGCGCGCGACATTGACGCCGACATCATTGTGAATGTGCAAGGCGATGAACCGCGCATCGAACCAGCGTTGATCGATCTTGCCATTGAAGCGCTGCACAATGCTGGCGCGCATGTTCCAGTGGCCACCGTTGCGAGTCCGTTCATGCCCGGTGAAGATCCGCGCGATCCCAACTTGGTCAAGGTCGCGATCGCCGCCAATGGACACGCCTTGTATTTCAGCCGCGCGCTGATTCCATTTCAGCGCGACGAAACAACTCCGGGCTCTCCCCCGCTCAAACATGTGGGTTTATACGTATATCGCCGCGAATTCCTGCCGAAATTCATCGCGCTCAAACCCACTCCATTGGAGCTCACCGAGAACCTTGAGCAACTGCGCATTTTGGAACACGGCTTTGACATCGCTGTCGCCGTGGGCCACGCGCGCTTTCACGGAGTGGATACGCCTGAGCAGCTCGCCAAACTAGAGGCGCTCACAAATCAGTGAAGTAGCGGCGCAACTTTGCACGCTCACTTGTTGTGCAACAGAATATCACCGCATATTCCACGCAGCTCAATTGCATTCACCGTCTCATTCACCAATTCATTCAACTATTGATCCGCTTCACCCAATCAGCCGCGGCCGCGCGCACATCGGGATCAGGATCGCTCTTGGACATCGCCTCCAAGCGCGGCAGCGCGTCCTTGGATTTCAAAGTCACAAGCGTCTCCGCGCTGGCGCGCCTTGCGCCGCGCTCAGGATCATCAAGCCATGAAATTAGTTGCGCGATCGCCGCGATTCGAGCGGGATCCTTCTCATCTTTAGAAACTAATTTTCCAACCGTTTCAATCGCCGCGCCGCGCGCGCGGTCATACCCGCCAAGCGATCCGTACTTCAACGCTTGCGGCAATGCCTTGCTTGCCTCGAATTTTCCCAAGGCGCGCATGGCCGACTGCTGAATTTGTTGCTGATGACTTGGCATTTCAGCTGCGGCAAGAATGGCGTCCACGCTTTCCTTGGCCTCCAATTTGGACAACATGTCAATCGCATTTTTGCGGCATAACTCGCTGGAATCGGCCTCTAATTGCTTTATCAACAATGCAATTGCTTTCTCTTTGACAAGCGAAGCCGTGGCCAATGTCAACGCTCCGCGCACACGCGGATCTTTGGGTGGCGCGTCAAGCAACCTTCCAATACTCGCCGCGCTGTCGGCGTTCTTGAAGTCCGCGATCGAATCAATGCACTCGCCGCGAATTTTTCTTCGATCCAATTCATTCATGGCAATCTCCTGTAGCACCGCGATGGTGTCTGGCGATCCGTCTCCACGCAACGCCTCCACCGCTTGCCGACGCGACGCCATGGTTGGACCATTTTTTGCCTGCGCCCGCAACCAATCCATTGGCCAATCCATCTTCAATGTTTTCAGCGCCGCAAGCCGCGGATCAAACGCCACCCATTGCGGCGGTCCATCAAGCGGAATTTCAATCTCCGCAGATCGATCGCGCCATTCCCACGCGGTGGTCTTCTCGCCCGAAGCTGTGCGCACGCAAATTGGAGTGCTTACGCGCATGGCCGGAGTGCGCTCATCAATCTTCTGCGTCTGCTCGGCTTTGATCTTCAACATGCGCGTGGCCGCGTCATAAGTTGCCTTGGTGGAAATATTGGGGCAGCCAGGACGAACACACCATTGATCAAAGAACCACTCCAAGCCAAGCCCGCTGGCCTGCTCAAGGGCGATCCTAAAATCACTTGTTTCGGCTGTGGAAAGCCCAAATTTGGCCATGTACGCATGAACGCCCTTGTAAAAAATTTCATCGCCAAGCATCTCGCGCAACATGTGCAAAATGCTGGCGCCCTTCGGATATGGATTGGCCGCGCGCCCAAAAGTTTCGCCGGCGTTTTTATAAATAGGACTGACCATGCCAACCGCGTTGTCACTCTTATCACCCTTGGCCACGCCAGCGTTGTCAAGCATGGAATCAAAATATCCATCTGCTCCATCACGCTCCTCAATCCATAGCGCGTTGCCATATGTGGCCCATCCTTCATTGAGCCAAATGTCCGCCCAGCTTTTGCACGTGATAAAATCGCCGGTCCATTGATGGCACAACTCATGGCTGATCAAACCATCGAGGTCCTCTTCTTTTGCGGCCGTCTCGCTCAGAATGGCTGATGGATACATGTTGGTCACGCTTGTGTTTTCCATGCCACCAGAACCAAAGTTGCGCACCAACAATTGGTCGTATCTTGCCCATGGATATTTTTGACCAAACACTTTTTCAAACAGCGCGATCATGCGATCCGTGCGGCCGTAGGTTCGCTCCACATCACCGACGCGATCCTTGGGAACCCACACATGCATGGGCACGCCCGACAACGGACTCTGCAAAGGCACCGCTTCAAGATCGCCCACCACCACGCTGACCAAATAGGCAACATGGGGCTTTTCCTGCAAGTAATCCCAAATTTCACGGTCGCCTTTGGTGACATGTTCAATCAACTTTCCATTGCCGCTTACGGTCATCCCTTTGGGAACATCCACCACAAGCTCGGTGCTCTGACGAACATTTGGAAAGTCGTGGCATGGAAACCAATAATGATTTCCCTCGGTCTGGCCTTGGGTGTGAACTTGTGGTCCATATCCAACGCGGTCAGGGTACGCCGGCGAGAAAGTCATTCCATCGGTTGGACGCGAAATGGTGTACGCCACTTCAATCACGCTGGACTTGTCGCTGGGCAGTGGCTTGGCGAACTTCATGGTCAAGTTCTTTCCGTCGCTATAAAATTCCGTCGCCGCGCCATCCAATTTCACCGATGCGATCTTCAAACCATCTGCGTTCAACTTTAAACTTTCCACTGGCACGCCAATTGGGCGAACGGTGTAGGTAGCCACCGCATCCGCTTCCGGCGCCACTAGATCCGCGAAGCGAAGCGCAATCTTCACCCGCTCATAGTTCACCATTGGGTTGGGCGGCCAATTACGGGAATCCGAACCACTGGCTTCATTCCACGCCTGCCCAGAACCCTTGACTGGCGTACGCATAGCGTGCTCAAGCCGGTGCTGCATGCAACCGCATTCAAATCCCCAACCTAAACCGGCGTCTTCCGCGTTGGCGGGCGCGCTCAGGACTCCTGCAACAAGCGCCATGAAGCTCAAAGCACAGTCAATATGCGTATTTCTCATACTTTGAATGATCCCAAGTTTGCCCGCTCTTTAAAAGACAAAATGGAAATGAATCCACAATAAATTGAATAAAATATGCGCGAGACAACTTGAGTGGATTGCTCCATTTGGTACGATCAAGCGTGCCCTCCAAGGATAATTCACATCAAACTTCGTCATTGAATCAACAAAAAGATTCAAATTTTTTATCCCAGTTTTCCGCCAGCGATGAACAGAAGGAATGGTTCTCGCCAACTCCCAAGGGATATCAAAAGGGCCGCACTAAATTTGTGGTTGTGATTGGCACCGTGATGAGCGGTCTCGGCAAAGGAATTTTTTCCTCCAGCTTGGCCAAACTTTTAAAAGACAAAGGTCTGGCCGTCGCGCCGATCAAGATGGAGGGCTACCTCAACATCGACTCGGGTACGCTCAATCCATTTCGCCACGGCGAAGTATTTGTGCTTGAAGACGGTCTTGAGACCGACATGGACTTGGGAACCTACGAGCGCATACTTGAGCAAAATCTTTCGCGTAGAAACTTTGTGACCGCGGGACAGATTTACGGCGACATTCTTGACCGCGAGCGACGCGGGGATTTTCTTGGCCGCGATGTGCAAATGATTCCGCATGTCACCGGCACAGTGAAGATGCATCTGCGACAACTGGCCATGACTGGCGGACCCAATGGCAGCCCTGCCGATGTTGTGTTTGTTGAAGTTGGCGGCACCGCTGGCGATTACGAAAATGGTTTTTATATCGAGGCTTTGCGTGAGTTGGCTTTTGAAGAAGGCCCTGAATCAACTTGTTTTGTAGCGCTTACGTACATCTTGGAGCCCGCGACATTGGGCGAGCAAAAGAGCAAGGCTGCGCAACTTGGCATCAAGCGCCTCATGGAATGCGGCGTGCAACCGCAAGTCATCGCGTGCCGCGCCACCA
>SYAD01000219.1 GCA_005789005.1 Planctomycetia bacterium
ATTCACCGTGCTGGGTTCCGTGGTGCTTGTGGTCACGGGCGCGGAGGCGTTGTACGCCGATGTTGGCCACTTTGGAAAGTTTCCAATTCAACTCGCTTGGTACGCCATTGTGCTTCCATCGCTGTTGTTGAATTACTTCGGCCAAGGCGCGTATGTATTGGAATTTATTCGCCTAGGCGCGCTGGATGAGGAATCGGTGCACGCGCTTCGACCATTCTTTGACATGGCGCCCGACTGGGGCATTGTTCCGTTGGTCATCATCGCAACTATTGCCGCCATTATTGCCAGTCAAGCCATGATTAGCGGCGTGTTTAGCATTGCGCGGCAGGCGGTGCGGTTGGGATATTTGCCGCGCTTGCGCGTGGTGCACACGAGTAGCGACACCGAAGGTCAAATTTATTTGCCCGCGATCAATTTAATCATGCTGATTGGTTGCGTGATGACGGTGATTCTTTTCCCAAGCAGTGAAAAACTAGGTAGCGCATACGGCATCGCGGTCACGGGCGACATGATCATCACCACGCTCTTGTTCAGCGTCATGGCGCGGCGTCGTTGGCGTTGGCACCGTTGGCAAGTTGTAGTGGTGGGCTCGTTCTTCTTGGCGATCGATGGCCTTTTCTTTGGAGCCAATTTGCTCAAGGCGCTCACCGGCGGTTGGTTCACCCTCATCATCGCGCTGGGCGCAACAATGATCATGCTCACCTGGCAGCAGGGATCCTATTTGTTGGGTAAAAAATTCGCCGAGACATCCAGCAATATTCATGAGTTTCTAGCAGCTTTATGGGTGAAAGAAGTCCCACGCGTGCCGGGCACCGCGGTGTTTCTCACCACCAACAATTCCACGCCGTTCTCATTGTCTTCATTTGTTGAGCACAGCCATGTCTTGCATCAGCAAGTATTGCTTGTCAGCGTGACGCCAATTAATTTGCCCGTGGCGCCACCGCAGCGCCAAATTCGTTTGACATGGATGCCCGACGGTTTCTACAAAGTTTCAGCGCAGTGCGGATTTATGGAGAGTCCTGACATTCCAAAGTTATTGGAGAAGGCGCGTGAGCACGGCCTTGTATGGGATGCTGAAAGCACAACCTACTTCGCGCGGCGCGTGGTGGTGTTGACCACCGGCAATTCACCCATGGCGCTTTGGCGCAAGCGATTGTTCGCATCTTTGTCCACCGTCGCCACCGACAGTGTTCGAACTTTTAATTTGCCGCCAAGCCGCGTGGTTGAGTTCGGCGTGCAAATGGAGTTGTAAATCGTGCTCCGAATCGCCTTGAAAATGTTGTTTGGTGATAGCGCAAAGTTCTACGGCATTTTGCTGGGGCTGACGTTCGCCACCCTGCTGATTACGCAGCAAGCAGCCATTTTTGTGGGGTTAATGAGCCGCACGTACGCGTTGATAGAGGAAACTCCGCAAGCTGATTTGTGGGTGACCGATCCAACGATGCAATTTGTGGACGACACAAAGCCCATGCAGGTGACGGCGCTTGACCGCGTGCGTAGTGTCACTGGAATTGAGTGGGCCAGTCCGTTGTTTAAAGGTTTACTTGTGGCCAAGTTGCCAAACGGTGGCCGGCAAATTTGCGATGTCATTGGAGTGGACGACGCCACACTGATTGGAGCGCCCGCCACCATGCTCCAAGGCAAACTGGAGGACTTGCGCAAGACCGATGCGATTTTTATTGAGACCCGCGGCGCGGGCAAGCAACTCATGCAACCACTCACGGCGGACAAGAATGGACCAAAGCGTCCAATGCAAGTGGGTGACGAGTTGGAGTTGAACGAACGTCGCGCCATTATCGCCGGCATCGCCGAGACGCGTCCATCGTTTCAAAATGTTCCAATTATTTACACAACGTACTTGCGCGCGGTTGGATTTGCGCCAGCCAACCGGCGCACGCTGAGTCTGATTTTGGTGAAGGCGCTGCCAGGGCAGGACTTGTTTGAATTGCAGAACCGCATTCAGGCGCAGACTGGCTTGACCGCCTACACACCCGCGGAATTCAGCTGGAAAACACTTGATTATTGGATGACGCAAACGGGCATTCCAATTAATTTTGGCATGGCCATTGTGCTTGGTTTTCTGGTGGGCGTGGCCATCGCCGGGCAAATGTTTTACAACTTCACGCTGGACAATTTGCGTTACTTCGGCGCCATGAAAGCCATGGGCGCAACAAGCCGCCAACTTTTGAAAATGGTCGCCGTGCAAGGTTTGGCCGCGGGAGTTCTTGGTTTGGGTTTGGGCCTAGGCGCGACAGCGCTTTTTGGTTTAATGATTCCCGGCGATCGCTTGGCGTTTAAACTGACTTGGCATCTTCCAATTATTTCAACAATCGCCGTGGTCATTATTGTGCTTGGCGCCAGCAGTCTTTCCATTTGGAAAGTGATTCGACTTGATCCCAAGGAAGTGTTCAGCGGATGAGTGTCGAGCAAACAATTTTTTGCGAGGGCATTACCAAGACCTACGGCGAAGGTGAAGCCGCTGTGAAGGCGTTGCGCGGGATAGATTTAACAGCCGACTTTGGCGAGATTGTTGCGTTGGTTGGACCAAGTGGTTGTGGAAAGACCACGCTTATTTCTATCTTCGCGGCAATCTTGTCGCGCAGTAGTGGGGCCCTACGACTTGCTGGCGTGGATCCAGACGCCATGACCAATCAAGAGCGAACCTTGTTTCGC
>SYAD01000220.1 GCA_005789005.1 Planctomycetia bacterium
CATTTCTTTGTATCTCTTGGGAGTATCGTACGAAGGAGATGGGATCATGAGTAGCGAAAAACATTTGTGCGAATTCATAACTAACCAAAAGGCGAACTGAACGAAAATGCCTCAGAACAGCGGCGCAAATATGATCACCGCCAAGACCACGCTTGCGGAAATTCCCGGCATTGCGGCGCGTGTAGTTGAACGCATGAACGCATTTGATTTGCGCACCGCGGGCGATGTGGTGCGCCATTTTCCAATGCGCCACGAGCGCAAATTGGCGGAGCGAACCATTCTGGAAACACAGCGCGAAGTGGCAGACGAGCAAGCGGTGATTCGCATTCGCGGCTGCGTGGCAACGGTTCGCGTGCGTCGTGGCCGCGCAACCATGGTTGAAGCCACGCTTGAAGATGATTCGAGCAGCGCGCGCTTGGTGTGGTTCAACGCGGGTTGGATGCGCGACAAAATTCATCCAGGCGATACGGGCGTGGCGGAAGGCCGCGCCAAAGTGCGAAATGGTTTTTTGGAGTTGGGAAATCCGCGCTGGATTCCAGACCGTGTTCCCGGCGAAACCATGGCGCAGCGCGCGGAGGCTCCGAGCGCGCCTGTGAATACGCAGGAACATCCGTCAGCAAATGCTTCAACGCATTCGCCTAGCTCCACTCCGGAAATCGCCCGCGCAAATCCCCCGCTTCTGGATGTGGCGCATGACCAGTTGCGCGCCATTTATCCAGCGTCGGAGCAACTTCTTTCCAGCGAAATTGAAAGCGTGGTTGCAAAAGTGCTTGAGTCAGTGTGCGCCACCATTGAAGATCCGCTGCCAATTGAATTTCGCAAGGAGCGCGGTCTGATCGCGCTTGCGGACGCGTATCGCTTGTACCACCAAGCTCGCGATGAGGATGATGTTGCCGCGGCGCGCAAGCGATTGGCTTTTGACGAATTGTTCCTGCTGCAACTTGGAGTCATGATGCGGCGCGCGCAACTTCGTTCGCGCACGCGCGCGTTGCCATTGAAGCTTGAACCAAAGATCAACGATCACATTCGCTCGCGTATTCCATTCGTGCTTACACCTGAGCAAGATCGAGTGATTGGTGAAATCGTGGCGGACATGGGCCAGCCATTCGCAATGAACCGTCTCTTGCAAGGCGATGTTGGCAGCGGAAAAACCGCGGTGGCCGTTTACGCAATGCTGCTTGCGGTGGCGCACGGTTTTCAAGCGGCGCTGGTGGCGCCAACGGAACTTCTTGCGGAGCAACATTACGCCGTGCTTGGCGCCATGCTCAAAGGAAGTCAAGTGCGCATTGCTTTTATCACTGGTTCAAACACAAGCGCCGAGCGGCGCGAGCGCGTCGCTGGCCTGGCTACTGGAAAGTTTGACATTGCCATTGGTACGCACGCGCTGCTTGAGGGCGGAGTTGCGTTTCGCAATCTTGCGGTTGCGGTGATTGATGAGCAACATCGCTTTGGCGTGAAGCAACGCGCGGCGATTCGCCAGAAAGGCCAAGGCGAATTGCCCGTGGTGCCGCACACTTTGGTCATGACTGCCACGCCCATTCCGCGCACGCTGGCCATTACGTTGTATGGAGATTTGGACACCAGCGTGCTGCTTGGCTCGCCGCCAGGACGCACTCGCATTATCACGCGCGTTGTTGCGCCTGAAAAAGCGCCCGAGGTGTATTCATATTTGCGCACGCGTTTGGAGCGCGGCGAGCAAGCGTATGTGGTTGTTCCCGCAGTTGAGGAATCCGATTTAGGCTTGAAAGACGTGGCCAATCATTTGCGCTATTTGCAGGAAGGCCCTTGGAAAGGCTTGAAATTGGCTGGTTTGCATGGCGCCATGGCGCGCGATGAACGCGACGCAACCATGAACGCGTTTCGCGCTGGAAAATTGCAAGCGTTGGTGGCCACGATTGTGATTGAAGTTGGCGTGGATGTTTCCAACGCCAGCGTGATGGTGGTTGAACACGCCGAACGATTTGGCTTGGCGCAACTGCATCAACTTCGCGGGCGCGTTGGCCGCGGTAGCACGCAAAGTTTGTGCGTGTTCCTAGGCGAGTCAACCACGGAAGATGGCAAGCAACGCCTAGACGCCATCGGCAACACCGACGATGGATTTGTGATCGCGGAAACTGATTTGCGCATTCGCGGCCCTGGCGAAGTTTTTGGAAGTCGTCAATCTGGGTTGCCACCATTTCAAATTGCGGACTTGGCAACTGACGGTGAACTGTTGCGCGTGGCCCGCGAAGACGCTCATGCGTGGATTGAAAAAGATCCGGAACTTAGCGCGCCTGAGGTTGCCGCGCTGAAACACAAACTATGGATCACATACGGCAAGGCGTTGGGCCTTGGCGATGTGGGCTAAACACCAATTGATATGCGCGATCTAAGAATAAAATTCACAGGCGAAATCGTGCAATGAATTTCAATAAATTCCTCTGAACAATTGAATACCGATGCGCTACTATTCTTCAAATGAACAACGCAGTGCGACTTGAGAATTTAAACTTTGACTACGGCAAAGATTTTTCCTTGTCGATCAAGGAACTCAGCCTGAACAAAGGCGAAATGGCGCTTATTTCTGGCGGCTCCGGTTCAGGCAAAAGCACATTGTTGTGGTTGATCGCGGGCTTGCTGCGCGCTAAAAGTGGGTCCATTACCGTGGCTGGTCAACGCATGGATGGCGCCAGTGAAAGCGCAGCTGATCGCATTCGCGCTCGCCACATTGGCATGGTGTTTCAAACGCATCACTTGCTTCCAGAATTCAGCGCGCAGGACAATGTGGCCCTTGCATTGATGGCCGCGGGTGAACCAGAGAAAACACACGCGGCGCGCGCGCGCGAACTGTTGAACAAACTTGGCATTGAACGCGTCAATGTTCCAGTGGCCAATTTAAGCGTGGGCCAACAACAACGCGTGGCCGTGGCCCGCGCCATAGTGTGCAAGCCCGCCATTGTGTTGGCGGACGAACCTACCGCCAGCTTGGATGATGTGAACGCGTCGCAAGCCATGGACTTAATTCAACAAGCGTGCCGCGAGGCGGGCGCGGCTCTGTTGTGCGCCAGCCATGACCGCGCCATGCAGTCGCGCTTTGAACGGGTCATCCAAGTTGATTCGTTTGTTCGCACCGAGCGCTCTCAAGCGCATTCCGGAGCGCGCGCATGAAAGATATTTCAATCGCATGCTCGCAAAATTTGTCTGGAGCCCGCGCATGAATGACATTTCAATTGTCCTGAAAAGCTTGAGCTCACGCCGACTCAGCACCATAATCACCGCCGCAAGCGTTTCCGTGGCCACTGCTTTGCTACTGACCATGATTTCACTGCGCACCGCAAGTTTTGAGGCATTTCAGCGGGGAACTGGCACAACTCATTTGCTTGTCAGCGCCGATTCCAGCCCGCTGACCGCCGTGCTCAACGGCGTGTTCTACGCCAACGCGCCAAGCAATCCAATTTCGTGGGCCAAATATCAGGAAATTAAAAATGCGTTTCCGTATGACTGGGCTGTTCCAACCCAGCAAGGAGATTCATTTCGCGGTTATCCAGTGGCCGCGGTAGGTCCAGAATTTTTCACACGCTTTGAGCCAGTGCGCGGCGAGCCGTGGCAATTGGCGCAGGGACAATTTCCAAGCAAGCCATTTGAAATTTGTCTGGGATCAACCGCGGCGGCGGGCAGTGGTTTGCGCCTTGGCCAAAAAGTATTTTTAACCCATGGCTCCGGCACAAGCCGCGAAGGCGAGCACGCGCATGAGCACGCCGAGTATCCATTCACGGTGGTTGGCATATTGCAACCCAGTGGGTCCGCGCATGACCGCGTGTTGTTCACTGATCTCGACAGTAGTTGGATATTGCACGCGCAGGACAGACGCGAGCGCGAGGGAGTTGAGGGATTGACAACCCTTGCCGATCTGAAAGATGAAGATCGCAAGATCACCGGTATTTTGCTGCGTTTACCAACTCGACCAGGCCGTGACGCCAGCGCCGCCATTCAACAACAATTTGACACGTTGCGCCGCGACACCAGTATTGTGGTGGCGCAACCAGCGCAACAAATTGACCGCTTGCGCTCCATCATTGGAAATGTGGACGAGTTATTCATCGCCCTAGGCGTTGCAGTGTTGCTGTCCAGCGGCATTTCTATTTTGCTTTCCATGCACAACTCCATGGCGCAGCGGCGCATGCAAATCGCCCTGTTGCGCGCGCTTGGCGTGGCGCGCATGCGAATCACTGGAATGATTTTAATGGAGGCCACTCTGATTGGATGTGCGGGCGCCATTGGTGGATGCGTGCTGGGTTTGATTGGCAACGCCATTGCCTCTGGGGCGCTTAAAGCGCGCATTGGTTTGGTTGTTGATCCAACACTTGATCCACGCAGCACTGTGATCATTGTCGCGGGCGCGATTGTGTTGTCGGCGCTTGCAGGCGTGTTACCTGCGATCACCGCCTATCGAACTCCAGTGGCGGACAATTTAAGACCGCAAGCATAATCATGAAAGTATTTTTGAGCCTATTGCTGTTGGTGTGTTTAGCAGGATTCGCAGCCATTTTTTGGCCTGTTTCAAAAAGCCCCGCCAATGCAAGCGATGATGTTGCAAGAACAACGCCGCAAGAGGCCGCGTCAACACCTGCGGCTCAATTGAATACTTCAGCGACAAACAAAGCAACGCCAGCCGTGACGCCGATCGCGTCAACTCCGTCAACAAATGCCGCAAACAATTCCGTCACAGGCGCCGCCAACAATTCCAGCGCCAGCTCTTCCGCTGCAAATCCGTCCCCAACGGCGGGCGCAATCAAGTCCGTCACTCCCGCCGCCAATACCGCCGACAAAATCAAATCGGTAACCGTCGCCATTTCACCAGACTCGCTCAAGGACGGCCTTGATTACAAATTAGGCAACGCGATTATTGTTCCTGGAAACATTCTTCGGCAAGCCGACGGCTCAATACTTGCCGACAATAAATATCTCATCAGCGGCGCGGGAACAATGGAAGATCCGTATCGCGTGACCTGGGAGTGCCTCACCAGCGCTTCGCAAACATACATTCCACGCCTGCAACAAAACAACATTCCACAGCGCGTGGCCATGCTTGACGGCAAGTGGATTCGCATTGAGGGCTATATGGCGTTTCCTTTAATGCTGCAGGAAAGCAGCGAAATTCTGGCCATGCTGAATCAATGGGATGGTTGCTGTATTGGCGTTCCACCAACACCGTATGACGCGATCGAAGTCAAGTTGGCCGTGCCCGTGAAGCCGGGACGCCGTCACACCTACAACTTTGGAACTGTGACTGGAAAGTTTAAGGTTGATCCATACCTTGTTGAGAATTGGCTTGTGGGCTTATACCAAATTGAGTCGGCGTCGCTTCAGTCAGATATGTGATTGAAGCATGTTTGTGAGTTCAATCAAAACCGTTTGTGAACCGCGCGACCTTCAGGCGCGGCGATTCCCAATAGCAAGCGAATAGTTCGCAAATCCTCCGGCACCGTCACCTTCAGATTGCGCAACTCGCCATCCACAACCAACACTTTGGTTCCCATACGTTCCACCAATGATGCGTCATCGGTCACGCCACTCAGATCAGTTTGCGCATAGGCGCGGCGCAACACATCAGCCTTGAACACCTGCGGCGTTTGCACCGAAACCAAATTGCTCCGATCCACGGTTGCCTGCACAAATCGGCCCTTTGCCTTGGACATTTCAGCGTCCTCGCCCAAAATAGAATCGGCGATGGAGTCCTCTTGCTGCGCCTCAACGCTCTCCTCACTCACACGCTTGAGCGTGTCGGCCACATTCAGCGCGGGAATCACGGCGTCGTGCAATCTTGCGGCTTCAAACACGCGCGAGATCAAGTCGTCGCTGGTGGCGGGTCGCGCCGCGTCGTGCACGGCAATATGCGTCGCGTCCGCGGGCACGGCCTTGAGCGCGTTGCGAATGGTCTCCCATCGATCGATGGTTCCGCCTGGAACAATGGTGACTCCGTGGAAACTTAACTGCGCGCCAAAGCGGTCGCGGAACTCCGTCATATTTTCTGGCGGCGCCGCGACAATAATGGATCGAACCTCGTCGCGCTTGGTGAACAATTCAACGCTACGCAACAGCAAAGGTCTGCCGCCCAAATCTTGGCCAAGTTTGTCGCTGCCAAAGCGAGTGCTGTTTCCGGCGGCGGCAAGGATGAGCGATACTGAAAATGATTCCATAGTCCACCTGTTGAAAGTCACGCGGCCAGACAGGGCCGCGCTGTTGCAGTACATAATTTTACAAACGCGCGCGTGCTTTGCAATTGCTCAAGGTCGCGATTCAATTTCAATTGAAACACGCTCATTCAGATTTGCTTTCAAAATGCGGCATATAAAGCAGCAAATTCTGCTGATTGCCATAGGCGCGAATTTCCGGCCCATCAAATCCTTCGATGGTTGGCGGCGGATCTGAAACCGTGGGCAAGCGGATCACAAGAAATCCTTTTTCTAGAAATAGTTTGCGTGTGCGCCCCGCTTGGTCAAACACTTCCTTCAAACCTTCATCGGTTTCCACCAGGGCGAATGGTGGATCCATCAACACCACATTCACCTCCGGCTCCGCCGCCATGATCGCGGCTTCACCAAGCGCGTCGGCTTGCACCGCGATTGCGCGATCGGCGCAGCCCAACGATTCGATATTGTCGCGAAGCAGCGCGAATATTTTTCGGTCCTTCTCAACCATCACCACCTTGATCGCGCCGCGGCTCACGGCCTCCAAGCCAAGCGTGCCAACGCCAGCGAAAAGATCAAGCACGCGCGCGCCTTCAAACCAACCACGCAACACATTGAACAAACCTTCCTTGGTGCGACTACCCATGGGGCGCGTCACCGCGTCATCGGTAGGTGTCTTCAGAATGCGGGATCGAAATTCGCCGGCGAGCACATGGAGCATTGCGTGATGCTAGTGTGTCTTGGGAATATGCCCGACCTTGCAACAACACTTCCCCGTTCTTTGCTGGCGCAAAGCCGCGTGCTGCGCCTTGGCGCTGGCGCAACGCCCGCGTTGCTCATTCACCCGCGCTTTGACAACCAAGCCGAAAAACCGCTAGAACCCGCTCCTTTTCTGTTGTGGTTGCATGGGCGCACCGCGCAAAAGGAATTGGACAGTGGCCGCTACTTGCGCTTGTCGCGCGCCGGCATTGCCACGGTGGCGCTTGATTTGCCTTGCCATGGCGAACGCGCCGTGCCCGAAAAGCAAACTTCTGAATTTTCCCTTGAAGTGATCGAGCAGGTGCTGGGTGAAATTCCCGGCGTGCTTGAAGCGCTGAAACAATTTCCAGAATTTGATCAATCTCGCTGCGCCATTGGCGGATTTAGTTTGGGCGGCATGGCTGCTCTTTCCGCTCTGTGCCAACCGCACTCGTTTCGCGCCGCCTTGATTGAAGCCTCCAGCGGTGACTGGAGCGAGATGGCCTCCGCGAAACATGATCCAGTTCGAGCGCAACGCCTGGAGCCGCTTCGACATTTAGATTCATGGAAACCCCTCGCGTTGATGGCCCTGCACGCGAGCGAGGACCAAATGGTTCCAGTGACACCGCAGCGCGCGTTCATAGAAAAGATTCGCGCCAGAACTCCCGCAAATATTTCCGTAGTGTGGGAAGAATTTGAACACACAGGCGCGCCGATGGAGCACATTGGGTTTGGTTTATTTTCCGCGCACGCCAAAACAGTGGGAACAAAATTTCTTGTGGATCATTTGGGATCAAGCAAGAGCATGTAATGATTTCGCCCGCAAATCACTACGCCACAGTTTCAGCGCCAAGCATTTGCGTGGTGGCGACTCGTCGATAGACCTCGCAGCGCGCCAACAACTCGGCGTGAGTTCCGGTGTCAACCACTCGTCCAAAGTCCATCACCACAATTCGATCCGCTGCAAGCACGGTGCTTAACCGATGAGCGATCACAATCACGGTCCGTCCAATTCCAAACTCCGCGATGGCGTTGTTGATCTGCTCCTCACTTTCGGCGTCCACTTGGCTGGTGGCCTCGTCCATCAATAAAATCGCCGGGTCACGAAGAATGGCGCGCGCGATGGCCAAACGCTGACGTTGCCCGCCCGACAAACTTGCGCCCTGCTCGCTCACTTGTCCATCAAGTCCGCCTGGAATTTTGCAAATAAATTCCCAGGCATGCGCGCGCTTGGCGGCCATTTCAATATCGGCGCGCGAGGCTTTGCGATATCCAAGACGAATATTTTCGCAAATCGTTCCTTGTATCAACACGGACTCTTGCGTGACCAAACCAATTTGTCTGCGCAAACTTTTCAGTTGGATCTGATCGATGTCCACATCGTCGATCAAAATGCGGCCGGACGTTGGCTTGAGCAAGCGCGGAAGCATGGCCAACAGCGTGGTCTTGCCGCAACCATTGGAACCCACAATGGCGATCTTTTCGCCGTGCAATATTGAGAAAGAAACCCCCGCCAGCGCGTGCTGGGTCGCGCCCGCGTAGGTGAAATCAACGGCCTCAACCTTTATGGAATGCGCATGTCGCTTCAGTTGCGGCTTGCTCTGCTCCAGTTGGTCCTCGCGCGGCATCTTCAACAAACTGCGCAAGCGCGAGGCGGGCGCGGCGGTGGCTTGAAACTCATTGATGAATCCAGACAACGGTTTCAAACTGCTGGCGCCAACGGCGAGCGCGCCAAGCGACATGAGAAAATTCTCAAATGATAATTCACCGCTGAGAATATTTTTAGCCGCGATGAGCGCCAAACCAGACACAACAAAGATGGCCAGCATTTCAATAAGCGGTCCCGAAAGCGCGCGCGATTTACGCACGCGCAAATTCTGCCGCAGCACCTTGTGATTAAAAAACGCGAAGCGGCGGATGGATTCCAACTCAGCCGTGGAGCCCTTCATGGTGCGCAAGCCTTGCATGGATTCTTGCGTGGTGCGCAACAATGATTCCTGAGCCTCTAGCGCGCCGCGGGTTCCCTTGCGAATAGATTTTCCGGTTTTACGCAAGACAATGGCAAGCAATGGACCGACGGTGCAAGAGACAAACACCAAGCGCCAATCAAAATAAATCGCCGCGCCAAACGCCGCCGCGCCCTTGGTCAGTTGCGAAATTGTTTTACTGGTCAACGCCTCGAAACCGCTGTTGAGCGATGAAACATCGTTGTTAATCCGACTGGTGAATTCCGCGGGTCCCTGCTTGGTGACAATGGAAAGTGGAAGATGAATCACATGGCGAAAAACTTCCAGGCGAATTTTCGCCGTGGTGCGCGCGCATAAACCCATGGACACAAGTTGGTGAATAAAATTCGCCGTGGCGCCAAACACCGTCAATGCGCATAAGCCAACAAGAATGTAAATGACGCCGGCATATGGATCCGCTGGCAACGCGTTCACAAACCATTCGGGCACATGGAACCATGCGCCCTTGGCGTTGAAGTTACGCACAATTTGTTGAAGCGAAGTTCCATCCCGTAAAATAAGTTGCAGTAAAGGGCCCAAACTGAGCAAGCCCGCGCCCATTCCGCCCGCGCTGACGAACGCCCCAATAAGCGCAATGATGGCTTCGTGTTTTGGCCGAAGTAGTCCGCGCGCGAACCACCAAAAATCTCTCATGCCACCCTTATCTTCTATCGCAGAGTCTGCCATCACGCGCTCCCTTCAATCCCTGACAATAACCGATGCCAGTCATTCCAGAATGAGGGCCAACTCTTTTCAACGCAGCCAGGATCACTGATGGAAACACCGCCACGCAACGCGCCCGCCACGGCGGCACTCATGGCGATACGGTGATCAGCGTGTGGATTGACAACTATTTCAGCGGAAATTGAGTGCGAATTTGTGTCGGCGCGGGCGCTTGAATTCTCATTGGCCACGGCATTCAAGTTTGTATTTGTCCGTGCATCAATTCGAATCCAATCAGCGCCGCTTTCAACCGTGGCGCCAATGGCGCGCAGCCACTGACTCATGGCTTCAATACGGTTGCTTTCTTTTCCCGCCAAAGTGCCCAACCCGCGAATTTCAACAGGAGCGGTTGCAAACGCCGCGGCAGCCATCATCGCCAAACTTCCATCGGGCCAGCGTGATGCATAAAGTACGCCGCCTTTGAGTGGCTGGCCAAATCCAATCGCCGCGCATTTTTCGCTGGAGCAATCAAGAGCGCCCAATGCAATCAACTCGTGAAACACCGCCATGTCAGGCTGATGCGAGTCGCGCGGCAAATTTACAAATGTAATTTCACTGCCTGGCACAATGGCTGCGAGCGCCATGGCGTATGCGGCGCTTGAAGCGTCAGGTTCAATCGCAATATGAAATCCATTCAAGCGCGCTGGCTGAACATGAATTGCGCCGCGGTCAGAATTCCAAGATACATCGGCGCCAACCTTGCGTAGGCAATCAACCGTGAGATCAATGTAGGAAACGCTGGGTTGCGCACCTTCAAATCGCACTTGCATGCCACGATTCAGCCAAGGCGCAATCAAAAGCAGCGCCGAAATAAATTGACTACTTGCATGCGCTGGCACGACGCACGCGCCGCCATTGCGAAAAAGTTCCGTGGGCGCAATGCGTAGTGGAAGCTGCGTGGCAGAAACGCGAGCGATTTCCGCGCCAAGTGAATTCAACATGTCCACGCCATCTTGCATTGGCCGCTGCCGCAATCGCGCGGAGCCATCGAGTGTGGAAGTTCCAGTAGCCAAACACGCCGCCGCCATTAAAAAACGCGCGGGCGTGCCGCCATCCACCGCGTTGAGAATTCCGCAACTAGGAAAAATTCCATTCACGCCAGTAATCTTGAGCTCGCCGTCCTTGGACCAATTCACTTGCGCGCCCAAAGTTGCAAGCCCCGCGGCAAGCGCGCGCGTGTCAAGGGAGTCCAGTGGATTATCAATTGTGCTTACGCCATCAGCCAGAGCCGCCAACATCATGTAGCGCTGCGTCAAACTTTTAGAGCCTGGCGGCGAAAAAATTCCGCGCACTGGCTTGCAAGCCCGCGGCGCACGCAGATTGTCGCCCCCTTGCGCGGCGCTCATCATCACTTCGTAGCGTCCCCTTCATTGGCGCGGAAGACCGCCACAATGTCCTCGATAGGAATCACAAACAATCGGTTATCCCCTTCAAAATCAACGGGAATTCCATTGCGCGGATTGAACAACACTCGGTCGTATTGGCGGATTGGATAATCCTGATCTCGCTCAATCTGCAAACTGATTGCCACCACGCGCCCAGTCAGCGTAGGAATTTCCATTTTGTCTGGCAAATGAATTCCAACTTTGGTGATCTTGCGGTCCTCATCCTTGCGAATGAGCACGCGCTTACCAATGGGTTCAACGGTTTCAAGACGAAGTGTCTTTGATTTGGGATCTGCGGCCATGGAAACAATGGTAGCGGCGCTTGCCAAGAAACTCATTTCACCGTGCAATGCCTATATGCCTACCACCCACCTGCGCAAACTCATCCGCGATGTCGCCAATTTTCCAAAAGATGGAATTCTTTTCAAGGACATCACGCCACTGCTGAAAGATCCAGCCGCGCTTTCAATGGCCGTGGAACTTATGGCCAATCCATTTCGCGGCAAAGGCATTCACGCGGTGGCTGGCGCCGAGTGCCGCGGATTTATTTTTGGAATCGCCGTGGCGCAGGCGCTTTCATGCGGATTCATTCCCATTCGCAAGCGTGGAAAATTGCCGCCGCCAATCCGTGCCGTGACCTACGACCTTGAATATGGTCAAGACACACTTGAAGTGCGCGACGACGCTGTGAGCGCGGGACAAAAGATTCTCATGGTGGATGATTTGCTGGCAACTGGCGGAACCATGCGAGCCTGCGTGGACCTGATGAAAAATCTAGGCGCGAATGTGTTTGGCGCCACGGTCCTGATTGAACTGAAAGCACTCAACGGCCGCGCCGCGCTGCCGGGCTTGGAAATTCACGCCCCGATTGTGTATTGAAAATCACAGATCAACTTGCCAAGCGCATGAAATTGACGCCGTCAATTGGGGCGTCAGTTTGGGCTAGGCGCCATAGCGGGATTCGGTTCCAATTCCTTGGCAGTTCCCGCTGTAAAGACCACGAATAAAAAGATAATCGCCATGCCAACAAGAAAGGCGATAAAGAGTGTGATTGCTTTTTTATTGCTCATTGTTTGAAACCTTGTGGCGCGATCATATCGACAAACATTGCAATGATCTGCAATTTTTTCTTGACTGCATGACTCTTTCTAAGCCTTGTCTTAGCACAAGCAAAGCCCAGCTCGCAAGGAATGTCTATTACAAATTTCAGGAAAAGTATGCTTCATTTAGTCAATGACAGACTAGACTAGTCATCATGTCAAAGATCGCGCCCGCTACAACCACAACCTCCGCCGCCGCCACCGATCATCTTGCGTTGATTGATGTGGACTATGTTCATTTCATTGTTGGCAACGCCAAGCAAGCCGCGTTCTTCTACGCGCAAGCATTTGGTTTTCAAGTAGATCAAGTGTCTGATCTCACAACGGGCAACCGCGACAGCGCAAAATATTTGCTCACGCAAGGCAACATTCGCATTCTGTTGGAAACGCCGCTCACGCCAACGCATCCATTCAACAAAGAATTGACGCGCTTTGGCGACGGCATTAAGGACATCGCCCTGACGGTGTTTGACGCGGAAAAAGCCTACGAACAAGCCGTTCGCAATGGTGGCGAAAGCGCGTACGAACCATACACAGTCTCCAATGCCACTGGCTCCGCCACATTCGCTGGAATTAAAACCTACGGTCGCGCGGTGCACACCTTTGTCAGTCGCAGCGGCGCATACTCCTTGCCAAATATCAAGGCCGGCGGTTTGTTCCTTCCAAATTTCGCCAAGGTGGAAAATTACGCGCTCAACACCTACAACCGCGAGCATGTGTGCGGTCTGAAGTTCTTTGATCATTGCGTGGGCAATGTTGAACTTGGCAAGATGAATTATTGGGTGAACTGGTACGAGCAAGTGATGGGCTTTAAAATGTTCAAGCACTTTGACGACGCGGATATTTCAACCGAGTACTCCGCGCTCATGAGCAAGGTGATGGCCAGCGGCAATCACTTGATCAAGATGCCGATTAACGAGCCAGCGGCCGGCAAGCGCAAGAGTCAGATTCAGGAATATTTGGATTGGCACGATCAAACTCCAGGCGTGCAACATTTAGCGTTCCGCACCGACGATGAATTGACCAGCGTGGCTGAACTGCGCCGACGCGGCGTGGACTTCCTCACCATTCCAGAGACCTACTACAAAAATGTGTGGGAGCGCGTGAACGCCATGTTGATCAAGAGCGGCCACCCGGCCGTGAAGGAAGATCACCAACGCGTGCGCGACCTTGGAATTTTGGTGGACGCCGACGACGAAGGATATTTGCTGCAACTGTTCACCAAGCCACTGCAAGACCGCCCCACCATGTTCTTTGAAATCATTTGTCGCCGCGGAAGCCAAAGCTTTGGCAAAGGTAATTTCAAAGCGCTGTTTGAGTCGCTTGAAGTTGAGCAAGGCCGCCGCGGAAATTTGTGAATATAATTTAAAATGAATGAGACCTTCGCAGGATCTCATTGTGTCGATTGCCTTCGACGCTTCAGGAATTTAGAAATGATCTACATCGATGATTTCTACTGTCCGCTCGCGCGCAAATAAAAGATGGCATCAATAATGCCAAGCGAAATCGCTGACACTAATATGCCAAAGCCAAATCCCTTCACAAGCGGCTTGGCGCGCGTGGCCATAATTATGCCAGTGGGTAAGTAAATGCATTGCAGAAGCAGATTTATTCCAAGCACAATGCGCATGTCAGCCAGCGGCAGGCAGCGCGACCGCGTCTACGCGTACCAGGCGTACCTGCAGGCAGGCAGTCGCAGCTGTATTGGACGGTCGCGTGGTGACCTGCAGCGATTCCCGGCTCGCGGTGCGACGGCACTGCCGAGCATTCGATGAGCGCTTAGCATCCGCAGACTCTCGGCAGGGACAGACCGACGAGAGCGACCCCGTCCGCCTCGTACCAAGGAGCATGCATGCCATCTCGAAGGTCGGCCTTGCCGCTTGTCGGCGTCCTCATCGTTCAGACGATCGTCGGCTGCGCCTCACGCCCGAGCCCGATCGAAGGCGCCGGCAAGCCA
>SYAD01000221.1 GCA_005789005.1 Planctomycetia bacterium
ATCACGCGGTTTGGTCTTTCATCTTTCTTCAAGGCGCGATAGGCCGCGGCATATCCCGGCCAGCCACGTTGATAATCCAAGTGCGGCGCGACAAGGCCAAGAATGGTTCCCTCGATTTCCGGATCCTCCATATCGCTCAGCCATTTGTCCATTGCGTCGTGGCAGGCTTGCGCGTCATTTCCAAGCGACGCGGAGCAACTCATTGGAAAATATCCATGCTCTGTGATCTTGGCTTTGGCCACTCTTTCAAGTTCCTCAAATCGCGGTCCCCAAATCAGACCCACTTCATCCAAACGCGTCACCACATCGCGCAGAATGTGCAGGGGAGCTTGGGTCTTCGCCGCAATCTCATCCAGAGTTTCGCGGCCTTGAAACATCAAGATCAACTGCAGCACTTGCGGAAGCACAGCCATCTGTTGCTCGGCGAGCATTGACGGATCGCGAAGCATGACAAAAGCTTTGCCATCTTTTTCCATGCCCAATGGCTGAAAATTGCGGATTTGGGGACGGTTTAAGTGCTCCGCCATTGGAGCGTCTGGAGTTGTTTCACTTGGCGTGTTGCTCATAGGTGAAATAGTGTAACCCCAAATTTACAATTCCCCTGAACCCGCTCAGTCAATAAGCGTTCACAACTGTCCTGTTGTTGGGTACAATAATTTATTCGCCTTTGATGCATCAAATCTCCTGGAGATCTTTCACCATGGTTTGCAAATTGTTTTTCAATCGTTCAATAATTTCCACTCTTCTCGCGGCAGCATTGATTGCTCCGTGCTTGGCTTTTTCAGCCGCACCGCCAGATCCCAATGCGCCGCCAGCACTTGCGGGTGAAAAATCAATCGCAGCCAAATCCACCTTTGACACGAACGTTCTGGCTCCCAAGTCGATTAAGAATCAAACGCCGGCGAAACAAACACCAACTACAATTTCGGTTCAGCAAGTGCCACCACCTTTGAATTCTGGTGAAACTCCACCAGGCGCTACAACGATTGCTCCACTTGATAGCAAGCCAGTTCTAAAGATCGAGCCTGAAACTCTTGATCTTGGTGAAATGATGGTGGACACCGCCAAAAGCGGCAAAGTGAAATTGATCAATATCTCTGACAAGCCCGTCATGGTCACCAAAGCTGTCACAAGTTGTGGATGCACCACCGCGGGCGCGCCCAAAGATCCAATTCCTGTTGGCGGATTTGCGGAGGTTGAAATTACTTTGAAGCCCGGACCAAAGCCTGGCGTTCCACTAAGCAAACGCGTGACTTTCCAAATTGATGGTCACACTCCAATGATGGTGACAGTGCAGGGAACCGTTCCCGCGTTCATCACCATGACCCCGGACATGCTCGAGGCTCCAGCCGAGGGTCAAACATCCGAGGGACAGATTGTGTTCAAGAGCCTTGATGGAATGCCATTTAAAATCACTAGCGCCGTGCCGCCAATCGTTCCTGATTTAAGCCCAGATGCCAAGGCGGAACATTCCGTTCATGTTGATTGGAAAGCCTGGGATGAAACAGGTCGAACAATCAAGTTGACTTTTTCCACGGATCACCCAAAAGTCCCTTCGCTTTCAGCGCTGATTCGTCGTCCGCCAACAGCGGGCACGGCTGGTCAACCACAAGCGCCAGGCGCAAATCCAACTGACCGATCCGCGAGCGCTTTGGTTACAGCGGCTCGCGCTGGCGATGTTGAAAAAGTGAAGAAGGAACTTGAAGCAAAGATCGACGTGAACGCTCCAGAAAGCGCCGGTGGTCGCAGCGCGCTTCATTGGGCCGCCAAAGAAAACAAAGTTGAAGTGATTCCAATTCTTCTGGCGGCGAAGGCCGACGTGAACAATCGTGATCGCGCTGGCAAAACTCCTTTGTGTGTCGCCTCCGAGAATCGCGATCCAAAAGGCGTTGAATCCATGAAGTTGTTGATCGACGCCAAATCGGATGTGAACAGCTTGGACCGCTTGGGTGGAACGCCATTGTTGTGGGCGGCGGGTCTTGGCACTCCAGAAGCGGTTGGTTTGTTGATCGCATCAGGTTCCAAAGTTGACATTCAAGACAAGAACGGTCTCACGCCATTGTTGTGGGCGGCTGGAACTGGCGATCCGCGCTCGGTTCAAATTTTGATCGACAACAAAGCCAACTTGGATGTTGCCGACAATTTAACTGGCGATACAGCTGTCATGCGCGCCGCGCGCAATGGCAAGTATGAAAGTCTTGTGATCTTGATCAAGGCTGGATCCAAGTTGGATGTGAAGAATCGCCAAGGAATGACGCCTTGGTTGGTGGCAAGCATGAGTGGAACTGTTGAAAAAATGAAGGCACTGAAAGAATCCAATGTGGATATTCAAGCCAGGGACAATCGTGGCTGGAACGCCATGGATTACGCCAAGAATCGCGCCGATCAGAATCGAGCCGATGTGATCAAGTATTTAGAAACCGATCTCAGCATGAAGCCAGCGGGAAGCCTGCCTTCTCCATTGGCGCCAACTACGCCAACGGCTCCACCAATGACACCGCCAACTGCGGCGCCATCGGCTACACCGTAATTTTTTGCGCATGATCAGTATTGAAAACCACACAGAGCCCCGAATGGTCGGGGCTCTTTCTTTTAAAAATGTATTTGCTTCAAGGAGAATGAAATGACAATTGCACCCGCAAGCTCGACACCGACACACATTGCGTTGACAACTTTATTCGCAGCTGTGCAAGACGTGCACCTGCTCAATAGCACAGCTGGAATTTTGGGCTGGGACCAAGAGACCATGATGCCCAATGGCGGGGCGGAACTTCGCAGCCGCCAACTTTCGCAATTGGCCCGACTGTCGCATGAGACATTCACCGCGCCCAAAATGGGAGAGTTCATCGCCGCGGCGGAGGATGCGGTTCGTTCAATGCCTGCGGATTGCGCCGATGCTGTGAATGTGCGTGAGATTCGCCGCGACTACGACAAGGCGACAAAATTACCATCGTCGCTTATCGCGGAATTGGCGCAAATTGGAAGTCAGGCGCAGCACGCATGGGTGGAGGCTCGCCGCGAAAGCGATTTCAAAAAGTTCCAGCCGTGGCTTGAAAAGACTGTGAAATTGAACATTCAGAAGGCGCAGTGCCTGGGTTGGCCCAAGGGCGGCGAGGCTTGGGACGCGTTGGCGGATTATTACGAACCCGCATTGACCGCGGCCGATGTGACCAAAGTGTTCGAGCCATTGCGCGCGCGCTTGCAGAAATTGCTGGATCGAATTCGTGGCGCCTCCAAGAAGCCATCAAATGCGTTCAACGAAATTGCGTTGCCAATTGATTCACAAGAAAAGTTTGTGCGCTACATGGCCAAGCGAATTGGATTTGATTTCAACTGCGGCCGGCTTGATCGCAGCGCGCATCCATTTTGTGGCGGCAGTCATAGCCGCGATGTGCGCATGACCACGCGCTACACCGAGACCTGCGTGTTTGACGCGCTTGGTTCCACCATGCATGAGTCTGGCCACGGCATGTATGAGCAGGGGCTTGACTTCGCGCAATCGGGATTGCCCATGGGCAGCGCTGCTGGTTTGTCCGTGCATGAAAGTCAAAGTCGCATGTGGGAAAATCAAGTTGGTCGCAGCATGCATTTTTGGAAATGGGCGCGTCCGCAACTCAGCGCTTTCTTTGGCGACGCCTGCGACCACTTCACGCTTGAGCATCTATATCAAGCGGCCAATGTTGTGGAGCCTGGTTTGATACGCGTTGAATCCGACGAGGCCACCTACAACATGCACGTCATGATTCGCTTTAAGTTGGAGCGCGACATGCTCAATGGCGACATGGACATCAAGGATTTGCCTGGCATTTGGAATCAGCTTTACAAGGAATATCTTGGCGTAACCGTGCCGGATGACCGCCGCGGTTGCCTGCAAGATGTGCACTGGAGCATGGGCGCGATTGGCTATTTTCCAACTTACACATTGGGCACGCTCTTGGCCGCGCAACTGTTTGAGAAGGCTCGCAAAGATGTTCCTGGCCTTGAAGAAGGCTTCACTCGCGGCGAATTCGCGCCGCTTTTGTCATGGCTGCGCAAGAATGTGCACAGTGAAGGTCGTCGCTATCGCCTAGATGAGCTTTGCCTCAAAGTCACGGGCGCTCCATTGTCCGCCGACCCCATGATGCGCCATTTAGAGGCGAAGTTATTGCCTTTGTACGGTTTGGAATAAATTTCATTTTGGGCATCGAAATCAAGCGGAGTGCCGTTACACTGAGGTGCTCATCATGGAATTTAGAAACGTAGCAATTATCGCGCATGTCGATCACGGAAAGACGACTTTAGTTGATGCCATGTTGCGCCAAGCCGGCGCCTTTCGTACCAACGAGGCTCTGACCGAGTGCGTTATGGATTCCAATCCGCTTGAACGCGAGCGTGGCATCACCATTCTGTCAAAGAATTGCGCGGTGACATACGAAATTCGGTTTGGTCCCAACAAGGGAACAATTTTGCGCGTGAACATTATCGACACGCCAGGCCACGCCGACTTTGGTGGCGAGG
>SYAD01000222.1 GCA_005789005.1 Planctomycetia bacterium
AGGCATGCATGACGCGGCAATGACCGCATGGAGCATCAAGGGTTGGTATGACGGCAGTCGGCCAATCTCCGCCATTCGATTAATGGCCGAGCGTGGTCAGCGATCTGATCCAACGGCGCCGTCTTACAATCCCGATGGTCTTTGGCTTGTGCCTGGATTGGTGGAGTTGATCACGGAGGAATCTTCAAGCGCGGGGGAGCGCCACGCCGCGCTTGCCGCGAGTATTGGAAAAGTTGCCGTCAAGACTTGGCAGAGCGGCAGGGTGGTCAATCCGGCGTCCGATGTTGGTGGCGTGGGTTGGTCGCTGGCGCTCAATTGGGTTCCATATCAGCGTCCAACTTTTGTTTCGCCACCTTTTGGTGGCTACATTTCTGGGCACAGCACATTTAGCCGCACGGCCGCTGAAATTTTGACCAACATCACTGGCAGCGAGTATTTCCCAGGCGGACTTATGGAATATGTCTGCGCGGCTAGGCAGTTTCTTGTCTTTGAGGATGGCCCAAGCGTGGATGTTCGCTTGCAATGGGCAACCTACCGTGATGCCGCCGATCAATGCTCCCTTTCACGGATTTGGGGCGGCATTCACCCCGGATTTGATGATTTGCCAGGTCGCCGAGCTGGCATTGTGGTGGCAAGTCGCGCTGTTGAAATGGCGCAAACTCTGTGGAACAGCGCCCCATATTATTGCCCCGAGGACCTGAATCAGGATGGCTTTGTTAATTCCCAAGATGTAGGCTTGGGATTGACTGCTTGGGGAGCGCCCGAACCTGATTTAAATGGGGACGGATTCTTTGCATCAGCGGATCTTGGCTTGATTCTGTTGAGCTTTGGCGAATGCAATTAAGTGTGCCTAATGCCGTTCTTTTAAAAATTCTGGGCATAATTTAAAAATAATTAAAAAATGGTGGATTCCGTGATCAAGGTCTGTCATTTTTTACGTTTACATAGTTGTAGTTGTATTGATGTTTTAACTTGATTTCTAAAAAAATCCTTAACCAGATTTAAATAATGAATTTTATCAAAAAATTGATAAAAATAGATAATAAATTTGACATTTAATTTCTTTGGAGTAATTTAAAAAGGAATCAAGGTTTGATCCCTCAAATCTTGATTCACTCCGTTCACTCGTCACTCCCTTCACTCCTAACCTCTTTTAGAAACCTCAGATCATGAATTCCAAGAACATTGTTGTATTAGTTGCCGCAGGATTGAGTTCAACCACTTATGCCGCGGTACTTTCTGGAGCAATCTTTCAGTCTGGCTCAACTGCAGCTGAATATGATGCGGCCGGTTTCACAAATGCAAATCCTAGTGGAGTATTGGTGAGTGTGGCTCAGGCCTGCAACGGCTACCCAAATGGCTGCACGTCAACGGTGACTCCTAGTGGTCCATTGGCTAACAAGGGGTACTACGAATTTCAATTTCTAGACTTTAATGCGTACAACTATTCAGGGTTGTTCAGTGCCATGGCCATCAACTATGGAACCAGCGGCATGAATAATGCCCAAGTCATTGCCCAAGTCAATTATCAAAGTGGTCTGACTGGATTAACGGCAACAACTGCGGCTATCGCTGGCGATGCTCATTGTCGGTTTGTTGATTTCTTGCCAACAGATTTGCAGGATTCTATTGTGTTGAATTGGTTTCCAGCAAATATGCCAACAACCCCAGGCCTGTCGCAAGTGTTCACATTTGCATGGGACTTAACAGTTATTTCACCGCCATCATTCGTGGATAATGGATTAAGCGTTGGAGCGGTTGGTTCCTTGCCAAGTCCTGGAGCAATGGCTCTCATGGGATTGGCTGGAGTGTTTGGCGGACGTCGTCGACGCGCCTAATCGAATAAGTTAGCGAGTCGTAATTTGAAGTTTCAAAGAACCCGCCACAGTGCGGGTTTTTCTTTTGCGCAAATTGGTAGTGTTGCCTGCATGGACATCCGCACTATCCGTTGCGCAAAGTCGCAAAGCCAACTTGTGGTTCACACGGACGCCGGTTGCGTTGCCACCAGTTGGCAAGTGCGCGGTCAAGAAATGTTGGCTTTGCCAGTGGCGCTTGCGGAGTTTTTAAAGTCGCAAAAAACGGGGGGAATTCCGCTGCTGTATCCATACGCCAATCGATTGCGCGCGGACCATTTTACGGCGGCGGGCAAAGCGGTGGACTTATCGTGTGACGCAAACTTAAAGCGCGACGCCAACGGATTTCCCATGCACGGTTTATTGATCCGTTGGCCGAACTGGGTGGTCACCCAGCTCGCGCCGGATGGATTGCAGGCCAGCATTGCGTGGGGCGACCATGCGCCATTATTCGCCGCGTATCCATTTGCGCACACATTGCGGGTGCGCTGGAAGTTGGGACAGAGCAAGAATGAAACTGCGAATCAAATTGCGGATCAGATCAAGCATCCGCCGACCAATCCAAATACTGATGAACCCGCGCTTGCCAGCACGCTTACGGTGACCACGATCATTGAAGCGGACAAGGGTCAGGATGTGCCCGTATCTTTTGGGTGGCATCCGTATTTGCTGTTGCAAGATCGCGCCAATACGAAGTTGCAGTTGCCCGCTCGTCGCGCCATTGCGCTGGAGCAAAACGGTTTGCCGATTTCCAATGCAACGCCCGCGCCTTGGTTGCCCACATGCGCGCAATCGGCGGTTGCGCCGCTGGATGATTTATTTGAGTTGGACATGCGCGGCTCAAGTGGGGCAGAGCTCGGCAACGCGGCAGAAAGTCCGCGGGGTTCCCTTGAAAAATCCGCGCCAAGCACTGCGCCAAAAAACGCGCAAGCCTTGGCTGAAAAATCCGCGCCGACCGCCGCCATCATTGCGCCGCATCAGCGCGTTGAAATGAAATTTTTAAACGGCTATTCATACATGCAGATTTACTCGCCAAATGGCGCCAACTTTGTCTGTTTTGAACCAATGACCGCGTCCATTAGCGCTTTGTGCGACAACGCCGCCGTTGTGAAATCCGGCGACACATTCTCAGCCGCGTTTGAATTGCGCGTCGCATAAATTATTTGCCGCAGCAACGCCACGCTCACTTACGCAATTGAAATTCCGGAGGCGGCGGACACGCGGGGTTCACCCACTGAATCAGTGCCGACCACCCCGCGCTCTCCTCATCATGAGGCAAATAGCCGTGAATAGGGCGAACCACTTCCCAGCCATCTTTCAAGTGCACGGTCAACACCGGGTCCACAAGTTCACCGCGCTCAACAGCATCCACATATTGGTCCGGGTTCAAAGCATCTTTGTGTTGCGAGTATCCAGACAAGCGGCTGCCCGCCACCGAACGCCATAAATTTTCATTGCGCACAAGTTCACGAGTGATGTCAGTCAACGCCCGCGCCACGCTGTGATGTTGGTGCCGCGGATGCACCATGATGTCGGCGCAATACAGCGAGTGGCCTTTGGGATTGTGATCGTCAAAAGTTCCGTGGGCAGTCAAAATATCCCACGAGTCATCCAAATGAAAATCAACCATGTTCAATCGCAACGTGAAATGCGCGCCCGCAACTTCGCCAGTTGGAATGTGCTGCGCCACAAATTGCCCCTGCGGAAAAACCAAGTGGTGTTCGGCAAGTTCTTGCGGCGTGTAGGGCACATCGTGCGGATACACCAGTTTGCAAATTTCAATAATGGCCGGCATGTCGCCAGGTTCCATCAGACGAATACGGTAGTCGGGGTGAAGTCCGTTGGAATGATGCGTTATGTCTGCCATGTTCGCATTATAAGGCGCGCGCATTGTTTCTATCGTTCACAACATGATGCGCAACAATGCAGGCGTGCTCAAACGGATTGCCGAATGTCTGGCCGCAAGAAATCCGTGAGCTTTGATTCGAGCGGTTGATTGTGAATGTGTTCGCAGGAATTGTGGGCGTGTAATAGTTCATGTTGGGAAAGAAGCAGTAGAAAGTAGTTCCACCGATTTCCGGCGCGTATGCGGCTAAACTTACTCACATGCATGTCGCCGTGGGACTATCTTTGTCCGCATGAAAGATATGCAGAAAGAAATAGCGTCGTTGCAAAGCCGTGTCAAGTATCAGCGCCTGCTCAACATTGTGTTAAGCGTGTTGGTGGTCATGTTGTGCGTGGGTGCCATGAAGCCTTACGGAGTGATCACATGCGATGGCTGGAATGTGCAGGACAAAAATGGCAAGGCGCGCATCACGGCTTTCACGCGTGACGATGGCGGGGCGTGCATGTGGTGGTACGACATGAACGGCCGCGTGCGCATGGACGCAACCACCCGAGTGAACGGCTACGCGGGCTTGCAGGTGTATGACAAGGCCGGCAAGCAGCGCGTGGCAACATTTACGCGCGATGACGGCGGAGCGGGGGTTGCCTGGAGCGACGCGAATGAAAAAGTTCGTATCACAGCCGGAAACAATGCTGACGGCTTGGTAATGCTGCCCACAAAAGATTTGGAAGTTACGCCCGCAAAAGATTTGCCCGACACAAAATAATTGCGCGTGAAGCGCATCAACGCAGTGGTTGTGCTTCCGCATTCACGATGTCTGTGCTCGCGCCAACATGCCCCATGTCCCAGTCGGATGTGGTCTCTATCAAAACCATTTGCGTGCCGTTCACATTGATGCGCTGCTCGCCTTCAAACATGTCGCAACCAACGGCCAGGCACATGTGCGGGGTTGTGTCGTTCATGCAGTACACCAACGCCACAGGCGTACGCTCGTCCACACTGCGGATAAGCGTGGCCAACAGCAAACTTTTCGAATCGCAGTCGCCGCCGTCAAGTAAAACTTCCCCAGGCGTGCGCAAGCCGCAGCGATATTTTCCATCCTTCACGGAGTCATTGCGCCCATCATCCACTTTGCGATAGGGAATTGCGTTCTGCACAAAACTAGTCAGCGCCTCAATGCGTTGGCGCGCGCTTGGCCTTCCTCGTTGCCCGCTCCAATAGGTGTCAATCACCGCGTTTGCAACATCGCGCACTTTCGCCAAGGAACTATCAAGAATCCATTGATGATCCGGCGCGATACTTTGCGCCGAGCAAATAATTCCGTGCTGGGCCAAAGTTTCCGTGATCGCCTTTTCAATCGCCGCCTGCGAGCCATCGCCAATTCGATACGCCACGGAATCAAGCGCATGTTCTGGAAATCCAAAGTAGCGCTCAAACGAGTCGGCCCAGGCTTCATTCACCTTGGCGGAAATACGGATGGTCATGGGCGTGCAACCCGCGCGCAGAAACTTTGTGTCGCCTTCACGCTTGGCAATGCACGCTTGGTCATCGGTCCACAAAGAGAATTGCAAATTTTGCAAACGCGAACGTGGCGCCAGAAAAATGTGTTGCGATTCATACCACGCGCGGAAGTCCGCATTTTGTGTCAGAGCGAGCGCGCCTTCAAGCGCGGCGGCGGCGGATTCGGCCGTGACCGCAGCGGCGGGGGTTGCGTTGCCGTTTGTGTTTCCAGCCGCGCCACCAGTTGCGGGAACAGTGGTCGCGCCAGTTGCCGTTGTCGCCGCGGGAGCAATCTCACGCGCGGCCGTGCGAGTCATGGAGCCTTTGCGAACCGGCCGTTTACGATCAGGTGAACGCATGCCGCTGGGTGAGGACATGGGCGTTGCAGTTTGACTACCGGTGACCGTGGTTGCTTGCGTGGCTGATGTGGAAAACGTGAGCGCCGGTTCAGTTGGTTCCAAGGCAAAACAACAACGTATCACTTCACATGGTGCATTCAGCGCGCATGCGGCGACCAAGATCGCGGTGTACAAAGTTGGCGTGTTTTTTTTCATAATTCGTTCTTTCACGGTTTCAATTGTGCGTCACGCATGACTGCCAGTGCGCTAGGGCTTCAAGTATTCAGTTTAGCACTTCGAACCAATTGTTAGAAATGGTTTGATGCACAAAAGAATTGCAACGGCGGCGATTGAGGCAATAATTGCATTCAATCCGCCGTCCATCACGCTTGCCGCAATGCTCCAGCCAGCGAGCGCCATATAAATAATCGGCGTCACTGGATACAACGGCACGCGAAAGGGGCGCGGCGCATCGGGCATGGTTCGGCGCAGAACAAGAACCGCGGCAACGGACAGCGACGAGAAAACATTCACCAGCACCGTGAGTAGCCCAAGAATATCATCAAGATTTCCAATCGAAAGCGATGCAAGGCTGGCGACAGTGACCACAACAAGCGCGCGCGTAGGAACTCCATTGCCCTTGCGAACACCTGTCCACGCAGGAATCTCCCGCGCATGCGCCATGGACTCAAGTATGCGAGCGCCAGTGATCACGCCTGAAACAAGAGTTGAAAAAAACAACAGCGCAATCACGCCAGTCATCGCGTCTCCCATGGCTGTTCCAAAAATTAAGCGCGCGGCCACGCCACCAATGGCTTGCATTGGCGTGCCATTTGTTTCAAGCATGGCGGCTGGATCAATCACGCGTAGAAATACAAGATTCACGCCGATATACAGCGCAAAGACCAGCGCGATTGCGCCAATGATGGACAGCGGAACATTTCTGCCAGGCCGCTTAATGTCGCCCGCAATATCCGCGCCAGTGGACCAACCCAGATACGCGAAGCTGACAACAAGCGTCGCGCTTGCAACGGCGCCAGAAATAATTCCTGGATGCGAGACGGCCTCGTTTACAACAGGCGCGACCATGCGCGATTGAATCGGCCAGAAAAGTCCTGCGCACACAAAGAGCGCGATAAATCCAATTTTAATAATCGACAGCGCCGTGTTGAATTTATAACCCGCGTGTAGTCCAAACAGTTGCGACACAAACGCGGCGGCAATAGTGAGCGCGGCAATCAGGTTTATATTCAGCGGTGTGGGAAGAAGTTGGTTTACATATTGCGCCAATAGCAATCCCACAACCGCAAGCGAAAGAAAGTAGCCGCACAAAATCGTGACCATGGCCACCAAATATCCAGTGGTGCGCCCAAATGCGCGGCGCGCAAATTCAACACTCCCGCCAGAACATGGAATCATTGCGCCAAGTTCTGCAAGCGATAGGCCGCCACACAAAGCGAGTATTCCGCCAATGATCCAAGCGGCAAGAATATTTTCCGCGGTGCCAAGCTTGGCGCCAAATTGTCCGGTGAGCGAAAAGATTCCGCTACCCATCATGGATGCGACCACAATTCCAGTCGCGCCAACCGAACCAATCACGCGAAAGTGATCCGGTTGTTTATGTTCGCTGCTGAGTTGAGTGTTACTCATGATGTCAGGCTAGATGATTTCGCCGATGGAGCCATGGGCGCTCAAGCAACTTGCGCTGCTGCGTGATCATGGCTACTACCACAAGCGAATTGAGCACCCGCACAAGCCCCGCAAATTCCCGCGTCGCAGAAAGGGTGGCACCACAAAGCGAGTTTAGCACCCACGCGAGCCCCGCTCGCGGGGGGTGCGTTGTCTGAGCGACTG
>SYAD01000223.1 GCA_005789005.1 Planctomycetia bacterium
CGGGAGTGATCAATCCAATCGCCATGGAAATGGTGGTGCTTTTGCCCGCGCCATTGGGGCCAAGCAGACCAAATATTTCTCCGCGATTCACCCGCAGTGAAAGACCATCGACGGCTCGAAGCGCGCCAAAGTTTTTCACAAGGCCATCAAGAACAAGCATGTGCGCACGATACAGCACGCGCCAAACTTTTACAGCAGCAACCAAGTAGCCAGCGCCAGAAACACGCCCATACTCACCACATCCGTGGCGGTGGTAAGAAAAATACTTGACGCCGTCGCAGGGTCAGCGCCTAGGCGCTTGAGTGTGGTGGGTACAAGCACTCCGCACATGCCGCTGACCACGCACGACACAACCATGGCAAGCCAAGTGACCAAGGCAAGTTCGACTGGGCGATCATTGTGTTGAATGGTTGCGAAGATGTACATGCCGACAGCCGCGGACACTCCAACCAGCGCGCCGTTGCAAAATCCAACAACCATTTCCTTTATCACCGCGTAGCGAGTTTGCCCGCGCTTCAATTCATTCAGCGTCATTCCGCGCAACGTCACCGCAAGCGCCTGACAACCTGTGTTGCCTGATTGTCCCGCAAGCACCGGCAGAAACGCGGCCAGCAAAACAATTTTGGTGAGCGTGTGTTCAAACATTCCAACCACGGCCGCCGCCAAGAACGCGGTGAGCAAATTCAATTGCAACCAAGGATGGCGAAACAGCAAACTGCGCCACCACGGCGTCGCCAAACGCTCTTCTTTTTCAACGCCCACCATTGCGCCAACTTGGGCGGTTAAATCAAACGCTTGTTGCTCCAGTAATCGCTGCCCACGAATCAGTCCAACAAAATGATTGGTCGCGTCACACACTGGGTAGGCAAAGAATTGACGGTCAGCCACGGATTGAATGGCTTCTGTGATGGACATTTCAGCGCGCAGCGCGAACACTTTTGGAATCATGATGGATTCAAGCGTGGCCTTGTCATCGGAAAATAAAAGGTCGCGCATCATGAGCACGCCAGTGAGATGGCGCGAGTTGTCAACCACGTAGCAGTAGGTCACGGGTTCGGTCTTCACAAGTTCGCGCAGAAGCTCCACAGTTTCGCCAACGGTTTGTGTCTTTGCAAAGAAACCAATTGGCGGCTCCATGCTGCGTCCAACGGTGTCCTCATCAAACTCGGTGTTGATCTTCCATTGGCGCGCAAGTTCAGGTGAAACAGATCGCTCCAATGCGGCGCGGCGATCCGCGTCCATGGCTTCAAGAATGGGCTGCACCTCACCCTCTTCAAGAATGGCCACGGCCTCGGCGGCCACGGCGTCGGAAGATTGCTCCAAACTGTCCGCGGCGGTTTCAGGATCAAGTTTTTGCAACTCCGCGGCAAGATCAACAGCCTCGCGGGTTGGTTGCTCGTCGTGTTCAATTGTTGGACCCGCAGTTGGATCGGCGTGATGCGACAACTGGTCTTTCGAATTTGCATTCGAATTTGCATTTGTGTTGTCATTCATCTCTGGATGCATACAGAACGGAGTCTAGTGTGCAAGAAGCGGCGTACGCGCGTGGTTTGCGGGCAATCTTGAAAAATAAATATTTCAGGGCGCTTGATGCGCGGGTCAAAAATTTAGGCGAGGCATTCCTCAAGCGCAGCGAGCAAGCCTTCAAAGTGCGGCGCCACAATGTCGGCGTTGGCCACCACCGTGGGGCGCGTCACGCTTTCCGTCCACGCCACAAAATATTCACAGGCGCCTTCGCTGCGAACTTCAAAGTCGGTCATGCCGTCGCCAATCATGATGCGTGGCGGAGCGCAACCAAGTGATGCGGCGGCGCGCGCCTTGGAACCAACCGTGGCGCAGCGTGAAGTTGGATCCAGCCGCAAAATGCCTTGCGCATCAGCCAATAAACGATTGGCGTTCACATGGTCGGCGCGCAAGCCAAGCGTGGACACGACTGGATCAATCCACTCATGAAAGCCGCTGGAAATAATCCAAATCTGATCGCGCATGTTTTTTAAAATCGCGGCGTGCCGCAGCAAAGACGGACTCACTTGTTGGTGAAGGCGCTCCACCAATGGCGCAATCATGTGCGCGCGAATCTGCAGCATGTCCATGCGCTGGCGCAAACTTTCATTGATCGGCATGGAGCCACCCATGCCCGCGTTGGTGATGGCGCGGATGTTGGCCACGCGCGCGGCGCTATCCGGCGCGGTTGCCAGCGCGATCTCCGCCAATTCATCAATCGCCTCACCGCTCACGATTGTGCTGTCAAAGTCAAAGAACAGCGACGCGGATTTTAGATATGCGGGGACATTGTTCATGCTGGGTGTTTGATGTCGGTGAACATGAACCAAGCCGCCGCCACCATGCACAGGTTCGAGCCGATCAGCAGCAGGGTTGTCCAAATGATCATCATGTCGCGAGCATAGAACGGAAGACCAAGTTTGGTCGAGATGCTGGCGATCTGCTCACGGCAAAAAAATCGCCTTGATTTTATTCAAGGCGATGCGTGATTCAGGATTCAATTTGATCGAGTCCGATCAACACATGCAATCAAGGTTTCACAATTGGATACGGACTCAGTGGACTTGGTTCGTCAATGAACCACCATCGATTCCAATCGTCCACCACGCCGCGCAAGTTCGTTTGCTGGTTGGAGTTATTGTCCAAGTACAACTCAGGATTGGTTTTGGTCGTGCTGTACATCTCCGGCGACATGGACTTGACCAATATTTCAGTGCTAGTCAACATTTCATTGTTGCACAGTTCATTCATCTCGCGGCTTTGTTGCGCGATAAGCGCCTCGGACATCGGAGGCTTCGTGCCCTCGGGAGTGGCGCGGGATTGGGCGATTCTGTTCTTTAAGCTGAACAACAATTCCACCGTTGAGGCATTGAGATATTTCAGGTGGCTGTCATCCGGAGAAAGCGCCAGCCAATCCGCGGGCAATAATTTTTTGTCCGCATCCAATGGATAGGTTGAGCTTTGTTGGGGTGATGGGCAACCCAAAAGCATGGAGCAAGTCAGAAGTCCGCAAAGAATTGTGAGGCGCTGTCGCAAGGCTCAATCTCCTAAAAAGTTGAGATCTCAATATATCACGGATCGCGGGCGGCTTCGTGGGGGATTACACTCTGTGGACAAACTTTTTGGGAGATGAACGCATGTCACAAAACACCGAGAAAAACCACCAAAATATTGCCACCCGCACCGAGACCGACGCCATGGGCGCGATTGAAGTTCCCGCCCACCATTATTGGGGCGCGCAGACCGAGCGCTCCATTCACCATTTTCCATTTGGCGATGTGATGCCGCTTCCAATTGTGCGCGCGTTTGGTTTGCTCAAGGCCGCGTGCGCGCAGGCGAACAATGAGATTGGTGGTCTCTCCGATGAACTGTGCGTGTTGATTGTCGGAGCGGCGCACGAGGTTTCTTCCGGAAAGCTTGACGGAGAGTTTCCACTGAAAGTGTGGCAGACCGGTTCAGGCACTCAATCCAACATGAACGTGAACGAGGTCATCTCCAATCGCGCCATTGAATTGACAGGCGGCGCGCGCGGCAGCAAGAAGCCCGTGCATCCCAACGACCATGTGAATTTGTCGCAGTCAAGCAACGATACATTTCCAACCGCCATGCACATTGCTGCGGCGATTGAAATTGAGCGCGCGGTATTGCCAGCCGTTGTGAAGTTGCGCGACGCGTTGCATGCCAAGGCCGTGGAATTTTCTGACATTGTGAAAGTGGGGCGCACGCATTTGCAAGACGCGGTGCCGCTGACATTGGGCCAGGAATTTTCTGGCTATGTGGCGCAACTTGATTTTGCCATTGGTTGCTTGAAGGAAAGTTTGCCGGGAGTGCGCGACTTGGCCATTGGTGGAACGGCGGTGGGAACTGGCTTGAACGCTCCAAAAGGTTTTGGCGAGTTGGTGGCCAAGAAGCTTGCGGCGCAAACCAA
>SYAD01000021.1 GCA_005789005.1 Planctomycetia bacterium
CGGTGGTGGCGGTGGTCGCCGTGGTGGCGGCGGTGGAATTCGTATTGGATAATCCCATGAGTCACCCACTCATAGAGATTCGTGGGCTGACAAAGATTTACCATGTTGGTGTTGAAACAATCCATGCTTTGCGCGGAGTTGATTTTGATTTGTTCCAAGGTGAAATGGTGGCCATCATGGGCGCGTCGGGCAGTGGCAAGAGCACGCTTATGAATACGCTTGGTTGCCTTGATCAACCAACCGGCGGCACTTACAAACTGGGTGGACGCTTGGTAAGCGAACTTGATTCCAACGAGTTGGCCGCCGTAAGAAATAAGGAAATTGGCTTTGTTTTTCAGAGTTTTGAACTGCTGCCGCGTTTGTCGGCGCTGGAAAATGTTGAGTTGCCGCTGTTGTATTCGCAAGGCAAAGGTTGGGGTTGGCGCAAGCGCCGCCGTCAAATTGCCAAAGACGTGCTTGAACGCGTTGGCTTGGCGGAGCGCATGCACCACCGACCAAGCCAGTTGTCCGGTGGACAGAAACAACGTGTTGCTATTGCGCGCGCCATTTTAACCGAGCCAAAAATTTTAATGGCGGATGAGCCCACGGGAAACTTGGACTCCGTGACAACGGGTGAAATTTTGGAGCTGTTTGAAAAAATTCATAGCGATGGACAAACCGTGGTGATGGTGACGCATGAAAATGATGTGGCCGCGCATTGCCAACGTGTGCTGCGGTTGCGCGACGGATTGATCTTGAGCGATCTTTCCGTGGAGCAGGATGAAGCAGTGGGACCAATCGCCAAGGCGCGACGGAGCATGGGCGCATGTTAAGTCCGCTATTTTATTTTGAAAGCATTCTTTTGGCGTTTCGCCAAATCTGGGCCAACAAGTTGCGCAGTGCCTTGACGGCGCTGGGAATTATTGTGGGCGTGGCCAGCACCACGGCGGTCATTGCCGCGCTGACAGGGTTAAAGACGCAAGTGTTGAAGGAGTTTGAAACCTTCGGCGCGGCGCGTTTATATGTGTGGCCAAGCCGCCCTGACAATGCTCCGCGCAATCGATATCCCTGGGAAAAGGTGCGTTTGCGCGCCACTGAAGCCAAAGCCATAGAAGAGCAATGCCGCAGCGTGAAATGCGTCACGCCAATTAGTTCGACCAGTTTAAGCGTGCAAAGCACAAATGAAACACTTGATGGAGTCAGCGTGACAGGCATGTGGCCGGCGTGGCATCAGACGGAAAATAGGCAGGTGATCATGGGCCGTCCCTTTAGCGGCGCAGACATAGAGAACGCGCGGCAAGTGTGCATGGTGAATGATTTGGCCATTCGTGATTTGAAATTAAAAAATGATCCTGTGGGGGAGCATTTGGTGATTGGTGGGCGGCGATTTTTAATTGTGGGCGTTGTGGAGACCATCACGGAACGCATGACGGGATTCAACACCATCAGCGCGGAATTATTCATACCGTTTCCACTTATGGAAAAGTTTCAAGACCGCGATTACTTCATGCAGATTGTGGCCATGGCGAGAAGTCCAGAGGAAGCCGAAGACGCCAAGGTGGAAATCACGCGCGTCATGAAAAAAATCCGTGGACTTGGTCCCGAAGATCCTGAAACATTCCGTGTGCAGGCGATCGATCAATTCATCAATCAATTCAAAAGCATTGCCAGTGGAATTACGGCGGCCGCCGCCGGAATTGTTGCGATTAGTTTGTTGGTGGGTGGCATTGGAATTATGAACATCAGGCTGGTGAGCGTGAGCGAGCGCACGCGCGAGATTGGTTTGCGCAAGGCCGTGGGAGCCACTCCATCCGCTATTTTGCTGCAATTTTTGCTGGAAGCCGTCACTTTGTGTTTGGTTGGCGGTTTGGTGGGCGTGATGATTGGCCAAGGATTTGCCATACTTGTGCGCATGATTCCTGGCGCCAGGCTTGAGCAAGCCACTGTTCCTTCCTGGGCCATTGCATTGGCGTTTGTATTTAGCGCGGTGGTGGGTGTTGTGTTTGGAATGTTCCCCGCAATCAAGGCCTCAAGGTTGGATCCAATTGAGGCCTTGCGCCATGATTAAATTATTGAGCGGCGTGAAAAGCGCGGCTCGGCACGAAGGCGCGGACTCTGCCGGAAATTGTAAATGCACCGCCAGTATTTGGGGTTGTGAATTTTTTGTATTGATGATGGCAATGATTCCCGTGTTGGGTGGGTGCCAAAATGAATTGTTTCAAGATGCGGAAACTCCGTACACGGCGCCGTCAAAGCGATTGCATGAAGTGGGAACTTTTAATCCAATTAAGGAATCGTCACAGACGCCGGAAACACTTCAGCAAGTTGAGAAAATTTTGGCGGCCGACAATTTGCCCAAGCCAGACAACAATCCAACCCGCAAATTATCCTTGGCCGAGTGTCGATCCGCGGCGTTGGAGCGCAATCTGGATTTAAAAGTGCAGTTGTATTTGCCAGCCTTGGCGCGCTCTCAAGTGAGCCAAGAAGAAGCCAAATTTGAGGCCGCAATCACGGCGAATTACCAGAAACAATCGAACAATTTAGTGGGAAACGATCCCACCAGTGGTTTGTTGGCCACCGAACAACTCACGACGGGATTAGCAATGCCTTTGGCGACGGGTGGAACATTCACGCCGCAAGTATTGACCACGCAGAATGATCCAACCGTGGCAAGCGCAACTGGCACTGACAACTGGCAAAGCGGTCTTGCGTTTTCCATCAGCCAGCCGCTGTTGCGGGGCGCGGGAATTGAAACTAACACCGCAAGTATTCGTGTGGCAAAGTTGAACAGCCAAATTGCCGACGCCCGCACAAAGTTGGAATCCATTCGCCTGCTTGCCAATGTGGACAGGTCGTATTGGAATGTGTACGCCGCCGCGCGTGAGTTGGATATTCGTCAGCAACAATATGAACTTGCGTTGGCGCAATTGCAGTTGGCGCGCAGGCGTGTGAGCGCCGGCGACGCGGCGCAAATTGAGATTGTCCGCGCCGAAAGCGGATTGGGTAGCCGTATTGAAAATATCATCATCGCTGATAATCGACTGCGCTTGCGCCAGCGCGACTTGAAGCGCTTGATCAATGATCCAGACTTGAACATGGACTCGCTGACTTATGTCATTACAACCACCCAGCCGCGGCCGTTGGGGTTGAAATTTGATCCAGAGAAACTGGCGCAACAAGCGGTGGAAAACCGCATGGAAATGCTGGAATTGGAGTTGCAACTGGCGATTGACGCCACCAATGTGGACTTGGCGCGCAACGCGGCTTTGCCTTTGTTCACGGTGGATTATCAATACAACGTGCAAGGTACTTCGGACGATTTTTCCAAGAGTTGGAGCCTAGGTCAGGACGACGGTTACACAGTCAGCGCCAACGCCAGAATTCCGCTGGGAAACGAGTTTGCCAAAAATAAAATTCAACAAGCCGTGTTGAATCGCTTGCAACGCATGGCCACGCGTGATTTGCGCCGACAAACGATTCGTCAAGAGTTGTTTAATGCCATGGATAACTTGCAAAATGCATGGCGTCGCATTCTTGCGGCGCGTTTGGAAACCGCGCTTGCGGGCAGAACCTATGAGGCCGAGAAGCGGCAATTTGATTTGGGAATTCGCACCAGCACGGATGTGCTTGACGCCGCGAGCCGTTTGGGCGACGCGCAAAGCCGTGAAGTGACGGCGCTGGCTGGTTGGCAGATCACGCTGGTTGATTTGGCGTTTGCCACAGGCACGCAGCTTGGTCAGGCGCAAATTAATTGGACCTCTGAATTGATTGTGCCAAGCGCGCAAGACGCCACCAAGGGTTGGGGCGGTTGGGGTATCAACAACGGCGATATTGTTGGCAATCAACCTGACAATACAAGTGGAAGCGCTTTGAAGAATTCCGATGTGAAGGGATTTGAGATGCCTGAACTTGGTCCAGTGGTGGAGCCTATTTCTGGAATTAACGCGCCGCTGCCAAATGTCATGCCTGCAGCAGATCCAGCCATGTTGCCGCCGAGTGGTGCAAAGACAGAGCCCGTTACGCCCGTGCCCGCTACGACTGCGCCCGCGCCTCCTACGTCCCCGCCAAAATCAACATCCGATCCAGTTCCAGCGTCTCCTGCTACTCAGCCAACTGAATAGCCAAGCCGTTGGTCGCAGCCAAGGTTGCGCAACAATGCGTGCGTTCAATCACAACTTCACGTTACGGCGAGAAGCGCCATTTAGAATCCGTCGCTTGATCGGCCCAGCGTCGCATGTCGCGCAACTCTTCAATGGGAACCAACTCCGTCGCGCCATTGACCGTGCCCACGCTTGCGGAGCCTTGCCAACGCGCGCTTACATTGCCGCAACTTTGCGCAACGATTGGATCGTAAGTGGACCATTGAGGTCCGATCCAGTTTGGACTTTCCACACGAAAATATCCCTCACGGCACGCGTCGGTTGCGCCAGCGGATTGATTGGTGCGACTTGAGGC
>SYAD01000224.1 GCA_005789005.1 Planctomycetia bacterium
AAGTGATCCTTGTACTGCGTCCACACATCGCGGCTTTCGATGCGACCACCAAGCGGCTCGCATTTTTCTTTTTCAACCAGCGCGGCGAAACGTTGAATATCGATCAAGCCAGTTTCTTGCCCTACAGGCTTGGCGTGCGCGCGGCTAATTTTAAAGCCGTTGTAAGTGGCGGGATTGTGGCTGGCCGTCACTTGAATTCCACCGGCGCACCCAAAATGATTGATGGCGAAATACACAACCGGAGTGTCCACCATTCCAATATCGATCACGTTGGCGCCGCAATCACGCATGCCTTGCGCCAACGCATCCGCGAGCGACGGACTGCTCTTGCGCATGTCGCGACCCATGACAATATTGCTCATCATGGGGTCGTCATGGCCAGCGGCGGCGGCCTGCGCCAGCAAAAATTGCGCCGCTCCATAGCCAATGTTCCACGCCAACTTCTCATTGAGTGGTTTGGGATAGGTCGCGCGCACGTCGTATGTTTTGAACACTTTGGCCAGCATGAAATTCTCCAAATAGAGGTTTTAAGCGGGAATGTTAGCCGATAAGTCAGGCGAATAAATCATTTATAAATACATGCTTGCCTTTGTGGGGTGAGTTTGGTTACAATCGCCCTTCGCCCACATTTTTCATGTGATGCGGCTGAGACGGACCCCGTGGTGTTGCCTCTGCTCACTCCTTCGATAACTCACAGTGAGAAGTCGAATTTCTTGTTCAAAGCGCCCTACAGCATTTGGACCACGGACAAACGCCGGTGTCGCTGCAAAGTGCATTCAAATGAATGCAAGAAGGAATCGCCCCATGGCATCACTCGCGCAAGAACTCGTAGAAGCTGGAGCACACTTTGGTCAACGCCGAAGTAATTGGAATCCACGCATGGCGCCGTACATTCACGGTGTTAAAAACCAAGTGCATGTGATTGACGTGCGCGAAACCATCAAGGGCATTCTGTTGGCCAAGCGATTCATCGCCAAGCTGGTCGCTGAAGGCAAGGACATTTGCTTCGTGGGCACCAAGCGCCAAGCGCGCGGTTGCATTGAAACGCGCTGCACTGAAGCGCGCATGCCTTACGTGACCGAGCGTTGGCTTGGTGGAACACTGACCAATTTCCGAACCATTCGCGAGCGACTTCGCCGCCTTGAGGAGCTTGAGACTCTCACCACCAGTGGCGAGATTCGCAACTACTCCAAGAAAATGGAAAGCCAACTTTCACGTGAGCAGAAGAAAATTTTCCGCAATCTCAACGGCATCCGCAACATGGCCAAGTTGCCTGGCGCCTTGGTGGCGATCGATGTTGGACGCGAGATGAACGCTCTGCGCGAGGCTAAAAACCTTGGAATTCCAACGATTTGCTTGATCGACTCCGACGGCAATCCAGAATTTTCCGACATTCCAATTCCAGGAAACGACGACAGCATGCGCGCCATTGACATTGTGGTGCGCGAGTTGTGCGCCGCTGTTGAAGAAGGTCGATCCGCGCGCGTTGAAGCCGCGGCAACGCAAGGCGAACGCGCCGAGGGTGCAGCGGAAGCAACTGAAGGTGACGCTCCTGAAGGCGAAGTCGCGCCGCGATCAAGCCGTGGCGGACGAAGTTTGTTCAGAGGCCGCGCCCGTGGTGATGATGCGCGCGCTTCTGAATCAACAACCCCCGCCGATGCGACACCTGCTGGCGCTGACAAGGTCTGATTTAATTTTGGCGGCGCCTGGAAAAACGCAGGCGTCGCCAGCTCTTTCATTTCGATTATTTTTACTCAACTTTTATCTTCAACTTTTCTAGGAGAAACCAAATGACAACTGTTCAAGTGAATGCCAAAGACGCAATGGCGCTTCGTCAACGAACTGGACTTGGATTGATGGATTGCAAAAATGCGCTGGCTGAAAATGGCTGCGACATGGTGAAGGCCGAAGCATGGCTGCGCGAAAAACTCAAAGGCAAAATGGATGCGCGCAGCGACCGACCAGCGGGTCACGGCACCATTGCCATATTCAGTCAGCCTGGTCGCGCCGCCATTATTGAACTTCGCTCAGAGACTGATTTCACCGCTAAAAACACTGAGTTTCGCGCGTTGGCCAATACGCTGGCCAAGCATGCCGCTGAACAAAGTGGTGAAATCACCATGACCGCGCCAATGACCGCGGCCTTGGATGAAGTTCGCATCAAAACTGGCGAGAACATTTCGTTTGGTCGTGGCACATGCCTGCAAGGCGGAAATTTCGCGCACTACATTCATCATGACGGCCGATTGGCCGTGCTGCTGCAATTTGAGGGCGAACTTCCGGCCGACAGCGCGACTGGCATTTGCCAAAGCGTTGCCGCCGCCGTTCCAACTCCAATCGCGGTTGATGAATCTGGCGTCTCAGCCGACTTGATGGCGCAGAAGCGTCAAGAAGCGCAAGACGAAGCCAAGGCCGCTGGCAAGAATGAGCAAATCGCCGCCAAGATGGCCGAAGGCAAGGTTCGCAAGTTCCTTGAGGAAGTCACGTTGCTTGGCCAGGTGTATGTGAAGGATGAAACCAAGAAGTTGAAGGACCTGTTGCCTGCGGGCACGCGCGTGCTTCGCTTTGTGCACATGACCGTTGGTGGTTGATTGATTTCAATGACACTTCGAACCTCCGTGCTTCGGCGCGGAGGTTTTTTTATGTGCATGTGTATTTGAACATTGCACAGACGCCGTCGCTCGATGGGACGGATTGCCTTGCGTGCGCCTGCGCGCGGAATTTTTCACGCACTCAAATGTTGCGTGATCAACTGAAATGTTTTTTCATGCGCGGCTTGGTCGGCGGGCGCCATTGAGCCACTTTGCACTTGTCTATACAAGTCCGCCACGGCCCAGCCTTGCGTTCGCGCATCGGATTCGTGGCGCGGCGCAATGTGCGCGTGCACTTGGCGGTAGGCCTCCGCAAAGCAGGTCACGTAAGCGCGCTCACACTTGGTGGCCTCGCGCACGGCGGCGCTCACTTTGCTTAAAATCAAGCCAAATTCCTGCGATTCTTTCGCAGTGAGCTGATCCAGCGTGGCTGCTTTGCGCGTGAGTTCCAGCACGCACCAACCCGCGATTGGCGCGGGCGCCGGGTGCGCGCGCAATGTCCACGGCGCGCTGGCGTCATGGGCAACCGAAATGCGTGCATCTTCACCAAGCGAAACATGCAAGCCAACCGCCGTGACCGTGGGATTCACTTCTCGCCCTTGGGTCCGCCGTCGGCGCCAAAATATTTATCTTTGATGGCCTTCTCCAAATCTACGCCCGTGATGTTGGCCAGCGTGCATAGCCACGCCATACAATCCGCGAACTCCTCCTCCAAATTGGCGTGATCGGGCTCTCCCTTGGCGGCCTTGCCCAATGCGTGCGCCAGTTCACCAATCTCCTCGCTGAGCCACAGAAATGTTCCAGGAATTCCGCGCGCATTGTCGGTTGCGAAGTACCGGTCACGAATTCGTTTTTGAAATTCAGCGAGTTGCATTCGCGCAGGCTAGCACGAGTGAAGAAAACGTCCTTGGTGCGGGTCGAACGCACAACCTTCGCCTTCGGAGGGCGACGCTC
>SYAD01000225.1 GCA_005789005.1 Planctomycetia bacterium
AACCACGCTTGCCGATGGCAAGAAAATTTCAGAGGGCGTGAACTTGGCGGAGTTGGTGAAAGTTGCGTGCAAGGACCCTTCGGTTGTCGTGGTGAGTTACACAAGCAGTATGTATTTCATGAATCCGGCGCGCACCGCCAAAAGCAGCGCCGCGCGCGCGTGCGGCGACAACGCGCAAGAAATGCCAACGTGCGTATTGGCTGTTGATTGGCTGTTTTGGAATGGCTACGGAGTGAGCAATGTGAGGGGCGAGAAATTGTCTGGGGACACGGAGCGCATGGAGTTGCTGGACAACGCGCTTGCGTGTCTTGAACCAATGTGCGCGGCGAACATTCCAATTGTGCTAGGAGATTTTCCAGACATGCACGGCGCGATTGGTGGCGGCATGATTTCCGCGCCCATGGTTCCATCGGTTGAATGTCTAGCGGCGCTGAACGCGCGCGTGGCGCAGTGGGCGCTGACCAAGAAAAATGTGTGCGTGGTGTCGCTTTCAAAATTGACGCAGGATCTTTTGCAGAAGAAATCCATTCACGCGGCGGGCCGCGAGTGGGATGCGCAAACACTTGGACCTTTGTTGCAGAAAGATCGCTTGCATCCAACATTTGCTGGAACCGTGACTGTGTTGGCGGCAACGCTTGAAGCGCTGGACACAAAGACGGACAACGCCGCGCTGAAAGGATTTGAAATTGATCCCGCGGTGCTGCGCGAACGCTTTGTCACGCAACTAAAGACCAGCGCCGAGGGACCGGACCATGTTGCGCCCGCGCCGCCTGTGAAGCAACCAAATTCAAAGATTCCCGCAGTGGCGCCTGCGAAATAAGTTGGACGCCATTAAGACTGGTTTGCAAGTTCCTGCAACAACTTCACTTGGTTTTGATCTTTTTCTTTTTCAATCGCCTTTAAGATTGCGCCGCGCGCGCGGTCCGGACTGGTGGCTTTAGAAAGAACCGGCAGAAGCCTGCGCCAATCATTCACGGGCCATGTTGGACGCACCGCATTTTTAAATAACAGAACAGTATCGGGGTCTGTGATCTGATTCAGTTTCTCGCCCCAAAGTTGCCACAACATGTCCTTGGCGCGCGAGGTTGGTTCTGGCACCATTTTATACGCCACCAAAAATTGATCGGCGTTGCGTTGACGAAACAACGGCTCCAATGCCAAAGCAGACACCCGCGGCGCGAAAGATTTTGCGGCGCATGACAACCAAAATTGCGCGGCGATCTTGTCCTCGCCACGCTGAATTAATTCACGCATGGCCGCGATGCTGGCGCCACCATCTTTATCTTCCTTGCTTTGCGCCAAAAGTTTTTTGCAATTCACCAGCACATCTTCTTGACCAGGCACTGGCGGAGGCGGCGCCTTGCGCGCGGGCAAAACCAGGGAACTAGGCGCTTGGATCAACATGAATGGATCACCAAGCGTGGCCACGCGCCACGGCAAAGCGAACGGTCCATCCCACACCCGCGACGCGATCAGAAATGGAACATAGTTGGCGCAGCGGGACAGAATTTCCACGGGCGGCGAAAAAGCTGGAAGAAATGGCTCAAAAACACTACCCACATAGGCGTACGCGCCGGACTCGAGCCAACGACCGCCAATGCTTTCGTGGGCGGATGGCGACGTGAGCGACCATGAATGAATCATGTGCAACGCAAGCGGTCGGCTCAGAATTGGAACATCGCCGGGCGCTCCCTTTTCTTGAACGGGAACTGATCCAGGATTTCCAACGTCAAAAAAATCCAAGTTGCCTGACGAATTCACAAACAACACGTCGCCGTCGAAACCTTGCGCGAGTATTTTTCGCCAATCAGCCATGTGCCCCTTTGGACCAGACCACACCTTTGTTGTAAATCCCGCCTCTGGCAATTTCACCGCCAACTCGGAGAAGTCGTAGGCGGAAAGATTTGCCGCTTGATAACAGTTGAACGCGCCGATGGAGTTGCGCGATAAAAATAAACTGCTCATGGCGGTGTAGGCGCAATATCGTGATGAACCAAATATGGATCCACAAAATGCGTAGCGCGAACCGTCAGCGTTTCTACACAGCGCATCGGTGGTTGCCACAGGATCAGTTGATTTAATCTCGGGCATTCCGCGACCGCTTGGCCGCAAATTGGCGGGCACATCAATCGTGGTTTTTTGCGCGGTGGTTCTGCACAACGCCAAACCCTCAAGCTTGTCGCCAAGCTTGTCGTACGGAAGTCCAGTGGAGGCGAAGGCTTGATCAACCTGTTTGGAAAGCGCGCTGAATTGATCCGCGGAAAGTTGATCGTTTGCGCCGCCAAAGTTGCCTTCAATAAAAAATGGAATAAGACCGCGGCCAGCCGCCAACGCCACGCCCGCAACCCACGCTGGATCAGCGGGATCCATAATGACAATTCCTGGCGGCGTGTAAGCCTGAGCCGTGATCGCGCTTAGGGGCGGCGTGTTTGCGGCGGCGGCGTTCCATGCGCTTGAAATTGCGTTTGTAATCGCGGCCTTCAACGCGGCGGGATCATCAACATTGGGCGCCTTCTCAATGCGGCGCAAAACCTGCGCGGGCTTGAAGGCGCGGATGAATTGCGGCGCGAAGATGTCGTCCTCAATCAAGACGGGCCAGCGCGCGTCAAGGCGCCAATGCGAAATCTCATCTAAGAATGAAGCCTCATCTTTCACCAACACCACGCGATCAAGCGTTGGGATTTTCGCCTCCACACCGGCGACGCGCAAACCAAGTTCAACGCACCAGGGAGTTTTCTGCGTGGATGATTTTGCGGCGGAAGGCGCGGCGGACGAAGTAGTTTGCGATGCTGTTGGAGAAGTTGAAGTGGCTTGTGGCGCTGCGGCGAACATCCAAAGGCATATCGCGATTGCGAAAGGCGCGGCAAGAAGGCGAACGCATTGGAAGCTGGCCGTGCAAGTTGATGTCATTTGAGTGATGATAGAGTCGAGACCGATTGTGATGACCCGCCCCACCGAACTTGAAGGCATGGATGAGCCCAACGCGTCACAAGCTGACATGGACGCGAGTTTTCAATTTATTCGGCGAGTCAATCGCCTCGCTGGCGGATTTTGGGCTTTCAAACGCGCGATTCGCGTGGCACTTCAAGCGCGCGGGCATAGCACGGAGCCTCTTGAAATTCTGGATGTGGGAACGGGCTGCGCGGATTTGCCAATTGCAATTGTGGCGTGGGCGCTACGACATTCGATTCCGATTCGCGTGACGGCGATTGATCCACATGCGGGTTCAATTGCGGCGGCGAAAGAATGCCTGAGTGCGTTTGGTCCCAACGCGAATTTTATTCAGCTTCAGCAGTGCGGCTTGGATGATGTGGCGCAATATTGGCGCAATCGCAAGTGGGACGTGGTGCACGCCGCAATGATGTTGCACCATTTTGCCGACGAGCGCGTGCCCACCGCGCTTGCAACAATGGGTCGAGCCAGCCGCGATCTTGTGGTGTGGAATGATTTATGGCGCACGCCTGTAAGTGCGGCGATTGTGCATGCGCTCACTGTGTTCTCCAACGAGTTTGTTCGCCATGACGCCCGGCTAAGCGTGGCTAAAGGTTTTTCACGAAGCGAAATCACGCGCCATGTCAGCCGCGCCGGATTACGCATGGACAAACTTTCTATGAATCCGTTCACGGCGCGATTTTTAGTTTTGGCCACGCCTTTGGAATAAACACAATGAACGCTTGGAGCGCGCGCAAATATCAAATTGCGCGCGTCAACTTACGGACGCAACGCTTGCAGCATTCAGCGCTTTGAAAATCCACGCCGCTAAAAGTCCGCCAGCAAGCGGACCAAAGATTGGGATCCACGAATAACCCCAATCGCTCGAACCCTTGTTTGGTATTGGCAGCAACGCGTGCGCAATGCGCGGCGCGAAGTCGCGCGCGGGATTGATGGCGTAGCCAGTTGAACCGCCCAAACACAAGCCGATCGCGAACACCAACAAAGCCACAGGCAACACGCCGATGGCGCCCAGGCTGAGTTTCACAACGCTGCCATCGTTCATGTTCATTTGCGCATCCTTGAGTGACAGAATTCCAAAAATTAAAATGCCGGTGGAAATGACTTCCGTTACAAAGTTTGACAGCGGCGCGCGAATAGCTGGCGCGTTGCAGAACACGCCAAGCTTTGTTGGTCCGTCTGGCGTCTTTGCCCAATGCGGCAAATACGAAATCCACATCAGCACCGCGCCCACAAATCCGCCCAGCATTTGCGCGGTGATATACGACGAAACTTTGTCGCCATCAAAAACGCCGGCGCACCATAAACCAATCGTGACCGCGGGATTTAAATGTGCGCCGCTTGAAGCAGCCACGCAATACACCGCCACAAATACCGCCAAGCCCCAACCCGTGCACATGGCCAGCCAGCCCGAGTTGTTGCCTTTGGTGCGCGCCAAACAATTATTGGCAACCACGGAATCTCCGATTAAAACCAAAAGTGTGGTTCCCACAAATTCGCCCATGAATGGAGTCATGCAACAAAGCATACGGACAGATTTCACTCTGTGCGAATGCGGGTTACTCTTTCAAGCGCCATGTTTCTGACCACACCAAGATGGTGGCTGCCATTCTTCATGCCTTCGACAATTTCGTTGTTGCTGATTGTTGTGGGCTTGATTTTTATGTGGCGCAATCGCGCGCGTTACAACACGCTTGCTTGGCGCGTTGGCGCGCTGCTGAATACTTTGGGAGCGGTGATTTTGTATCTATCCTGCACGCCGTTGGTTGCGACATGGTTGGCCGCAAATTTGGAGAGCATGGTTCCCCCGCTTCGCCCCGCCAATGCGCCAAATTGCGACGCGATTGTGGTGCTTGGCAGCTCGTTTCATTGGCACCGCGATCAGCCTGATCAGGCATATTTGCTAAGCGCCACGGCGGATCGATTTCGCGTGGCGGTTGAGGCCTACAAACTTGGTAAGGCGCCGTTGTTGGTGCTCGGTGGCGGTGGAAAAACAGATGAGCCGAACGTAAGCGAGGGTTACTTTCAAATGCAACAAGCGCTGGAATTGGGAATACCCGCAAGCGCGATCGTGGTTGGCCCGCAAGCCATCAACACGGAGGGCGAAGCGACGCAGCACGCCGCGACACTACGGCGCCTTGGCGCTAAAAAGATTTTGCTCGCAACGAGCGTCTTTCATTTACCGCGCGCGGCGATGCAATTTCGCGCGCTTGGCTTTGAGGTTGTGGAACTTCCCTGCCACTATTTGACGGCCGGCATAGAAGAGCGATTCACTTGGCGCATGCTTTTGCCGCGTGGGTTGGCCCTAGACCAAACTGAAACATGCCTGAAGGAATATTTAGGTTTGCTGTCGGCGAAATTTTTCCCCGCCAAAGAAATTCCTATTGAGCGCGCGCCATGAGTGGCTTATGCGGCCTGATTGATTTTGGAGCGGGCTTTCGAGGAAAAAAACTTGCTTCCTTAATTGCGCAAATGCAGCACGCCATGATTCACCGCGGCTTTGAAAGAGAGTCCGGGTGGATGAACGCGCAAACACAAGTCGCGTTGTCTGATTGCCATTTGTTGACTTCCCAAACCGCGACGTTGGCGAACTCTGGAGCGCAGATACAAATTGTGTATGACGGCGACTCGCTTGCATCCGCGCGCGGAGACG
>SYAD01000022.1 GCA_005789005.1 Planctomycetia bacterium
CGCAGCAGCAGTTCTTGCAGTTCTGGATCTGAAATTGTCGCGGCGGTTGCCTCGCGCTGCAGGGCGGAAGTAGGCACATTTTCCCCCATTTTTGCAAGGCATTGAATGAAACCAGACCACAGTGTTGGAAGTTTGGCGTGTTCTTCCAGAGCCAGGCGCTCGGCGCTTGTCGCGGGGTAGCGCTCCATTACTTTCAGATTTCTTTTGCCTAGAAAAAATTCAAACGCGCGAAATTGCCAGCTTTGAAATCCACTGGCGTTGGTGAGGAAATTTCGAAACGCCAGGAACGAAACTGGCGTCATAGTTTCAAGCACATCGATTTGCGCCACCATGGTCTTGAGAATTTTCAACATGCGCGCCAATGTGGACGCGGCCTCCTCCAAGCGACCTTGCGCAAGAAGTTCGCGCAGGTGTTGGCCTTCATGGAGTTGCTGCTTGAACCACAGTTCATACACCTGGTGAATGATGATGAATAAAGTTTCATCATGTTCCACCGGCGTGCCGACGGGTTGTTGAAGGGAAAGTAATTCTTGAACTTTTAGATACTGACCGTAGGTGATGTCCACGGTCGCAGCATACCGCTCTGGCGAGTTGATGGAGTGTCGAGCGCGCAATTCAGGCCAAGCTCCGCGCACAGAAGCCGCGCGGTGATTTGCGATGAGAGAAAAATCACGGGCAACCCAGAGCCTGGATGCGTTCCGCCGCCGACAAACCACGTGGATTCAACACCGCGCATTTTGTGTTGCGGTCGCTTGTGCAGCATTTGTCCCAGCGTGTGCGCCAAATTGAACGTGGCGCCAAATTGAATTCCTTCGGCGGCCCAATCATTGGGCGTGATATGTTTCTCGGCGCGGATGCGGCCGCGGATATCGCCAACTCCAAACACAGTCTCAAGTTGATCCAGCGTTTTCTCGCGCAAGGTTGCGCTGCTGGAATTCCATTCCACGTGATTCACGCCTGGTTGCGTGTTGGGCGTGGGCACCAAAATGTACAGCGCGCTGTGTCCGCTAGGCGCCATCGAATCGTCAAGGCGCGATGGATTGCAGACATACATCGACGGATCCTCGCTCAACACGCCGTTGTTGGAAATGTCGCGCAAATTTTGCTCATACTGTCGGCTGGCGTAAATGGTGTGGTGGGGAAGTTCAATCTCGCCGTCCACTCCCAGATACATCATGAATGTGGAGCAGGAATATTTTTTGCGGTCGATATTTTGATCGCTCCACGCGCCGCGCAACGATTCTGGAATCATGCGTTTCATGGCGGTGGCGGCATCGGCGTTGATGACAACGTGCTTGTGTCGATGCAGGTCGCCATTCACACGCACGCCCACGGCTTGACGACCTTCAAATTCTAATGTGTCCACGGGTGAATTGAAATGAAATCGCACGCCAAGTTCCTGCGCCATCTCGCGCATGGCGTTCATAATGGCGTTGCATCCGCCGCGTGGATGCCAGATTCCATATTCATATTCAATGAATGGAAGAATACTGAACAGTTCAGGGCACTCGAATGGGCTCATGCCCAAATATTTGCTTTGAAATGAAAGCGCCAGGCGAATGTGCGGATTATGGAAATAGCCGCGCAAGTGGTCGTACAAACTTTGCCACGGTCGAAGTTGCGTTCCAGCGCGCATGTTGTCCACGGTGCACAAATCCAACACGCTGCGAATGGGACTGCGAAGCAATGGAGTCATGGCCTGCAGTTTGCGGCGGTTGTCGCTGATAAATTTTAGAAACGCGGGGCCATCATGCGGTTCAATGGCGCTCAAGCGTTGCTCCATCAAGCGCAAATCTTGCGTGGTGTCGAGCGTGATTGGCGCTTGATCAGGCCGCCCAAGTAGCAACCGATACATGGGATCAAGCCGCTGAAGTTCTACGCGCTCGGAAAGTTTGCCGCCCGCTGACGCCAAGATTTCATCCAGCACATAGGGCATCATGAAAAAAGTTGGACCGACATCAAAGTGGTATTGACCTTCATCGCCGTCAAGCGTGAGCCGACGCGAGCGACCTCCAACCGCGGGTTGCGCCTCGTAAATATCAACGCTTGCGCCGCTTGCGGCAAGCACAAGAGCCGCGGCTAATCCGCCTGGCCCCGCGCCAACAATTGCGACCTCGGACACATTCTGTGAGTAAGGTTGGGACGAGATCATATGAGTTTGATTTATGCGTGCTTTGAAGTGGATTTCAGGCGGACATGTGAAATAGAATGTTATGCATCCATGAATTCGTCGTGGGCGAACATTAATGTAGGTTAAACTGAAACTCTCATGGCTACTTTGCAGTCTAGACATCCAAGTGCGACTTTTCTTGGGAATGCGCGCCAAGCCTGGCTGCGCAAGTTCGAGTCAGCCGTGGCATTTCATGCCATGGAAATTGCGCAACAAATTTCCGATGAAATTGGCAAGCCCATAGAAGAGGCGTATGTCAGCGAGTTGCTGCCAGTGATTGCGGCGATCCGTTGGCACAGAAAGCGCGCACGCACTATTTTAAAAACGCGGCGCATGGGTGGCAAGCCTTGGTGGATGATGGGTCGATCGTTGCGTGTGAGCAGGGTGCCACTGGGCCGCGTGTTGATCATTGCCACATGGAATTACCCGGTGGGGCTTCTTGGAATTCAATTGTTGCAAGCCATTGTCGCGGGCAACACCGTGGTGGTCAAACCGTCGGAGCGAAGTCCGCGCAGTCAAGCACTGTTGCTTGACATTGCGCAGGCGTGCGGTTTGCCAGATGGCGTGTTGCAAGTGATTGGCTGTTCGCCGCAAGCTGGCCGCGATGCGCTAGAGGCTGGCGGATTTGATCATGTGATATTTACTGGTGGAACCTCCACAGGGCGGGCCGTGGCCGCGCATTGCGCCGAGACGTTGACTTCTTCAACATTGGAACTGAGCGGGCAAGATTCCGCGTTTGTGCTTGCCGACGCCAACATGAACAAGGCGGCCAAATCTATTTGGATGGCGTGCACCATGAACGCTGGGCAAACCTGCATGGCTCCGCGGCGCGTGTTTGTGTTGCGAAGTGGCTATCGTAAATTTCTTGAGGCGCTGGCCCCGCATGCGGCGGGCGCGCGTCCAGTGCAATTGATCGACCACACCGCGGCGCTGCGTTGTGAGGAACTTTCCCGCCAAGCCGTGGCCAATGGCGCGCGCAGTCTTTCCGGTGTGATGGATGGCGCGCGCGCGGGTTGGTTGCGGCCGCTTGCGATTGTGGATTGTCCAGCGCGCGCCGCCTTGTTTGAGGGAAATTATTTTGGTCCAGTGCTGGCCGTCGTGCCCGTGGATGATTTTGAACAGGCGCTTGAATTGCATGGCCAAGGCGCGCACAATTTGGCGGCAAGTATTTTCACCAGCGACACGCGCCGCATTATCAATGATGATGAATTGAAATTTCGCCTGGGTGTGAGCGTGATCACGTTGAACGACTGCGTCTTGCCAACTGGACATCCGGCGCTTGCCATTTCTGGATTTGGTCAAAGCGGTTGGGGCGCAAGCCGAGGCGTGGAGGGCTTGACGCATCTCACGCGCGCCGTGGCCACCACCACCACGGCGCGGTGGCTTCCAGTGGCGGACATGCCAAGCGCGGACGTGTTGCGGGGGCTTTGCAAGGCCATCAAATGGATGAGTGGCGCCAAGCCCGTGGCGTGGAAAAAAAATTCCGGTGTGTTGATCAATCAACAGGTGTTGAAGTCGCATGACAATTCGGCGCCACCCACAAAGGTGTATTCCAAATGATAAGAAACTCATCCAAACCAACGGCCATTATTATTGGTGGCGGACTTGCGGGACTTGCCTCCGCTGTTGAGTTAACCACCGCTGGCTTCGCCGTGACGGTGGTTGAAAAGAACGCGCACATGGGCGGCAAAATGAATGTGCTTGACGAGCAGGGTTTCAAGTTTGACATGGGGCCAACAATTCTCACCATGCCAGATGTTGTGCGCGGAATTATTCAACGCAGTGGTCGGCGCGTGCAGGATTATTTGCAACTGGTGCGCCTGGATCCGCAGTGGCGATGTTTCTACGAGGACGGAACGCAAATTGATTTGCTGTCAGATGTCGCGGCTATGAAAAGCGCTATGAATAGGCAATTTCCTGGAGCGGCCGTGGGCGAAGGTTGGGAAAAGTTTGTGGCGTGGAGCCGCCGCATGTACAGCCTGAGCGAGAAGGTTTTCTTTTACAAGGACCTCGAAGGCATTTCAGATTTAATCCGCAAGCCGCCACCGCGTGGCGGAGGCTTGATGGGCGACGTGTTGGCCATGCGTATGCACAGCACCGTGGCGGCTACGGCGCATCGATGGATTCATGAGCCGCATTTGCGCCAACTCAGCGAGCACTTTCTGCAATATGTGGGCTCGAGTCCATTTCTTGCCCCGGCCATTCTTGGCCTAATCGCGGCGGCGCAAGTGGATCACGGTTGTTGGTACAGCATGGGTGGCACGCGCCAAGTTGCGAAAAGTTTGGAGCGCATTTTGCGCGAGGAGAACGCCACGCTACTCAACGGCGTGGGCGTGAAAAAAATTGTGGAGCAGGGCGGTCAAGCCACTGGTGTTGCGCTGGACGATGGCCGCGAATTGTTGGCCGATGTGGTGGTGAGTAACTGCGATGTGCAGCGCACCTACCGCGATCTTGTGTCGTCGCCACGCGGCGCGCGCGAGCAAAAACGCATCGCCAAAAAATATACGCCAGCATGCAGTGGAGTTGTGTTGTATTTGGGATTGAACCGCCAATACGACCACATGTTGCATCACAACTTCATGTTCAGCGGCGACTCCACCCAGGAGTTTGATGATATTTACGCCAAGGGAATTCCCGCGCGCGATCCATCGTTGTATGTGTGCGTTCCAAGCCGCAGCGACGCCAATCAAGCGCCCGCGGGTTGCGAGTCGCTTTATATTTTGGTGCACACGCCGTACCAACGCGAGCACCAAGTTTGGGATGGCCCCGGCGGATTGCTGCAGAGCTATCGCCCAGTGATTCTTGAGAAACTGAAGCGCTTTGGATTGCGGGACATTGAGAGCCACATTGTGGTTGAGAAAAATCTCACCCCAAGTTTAATTGACCGCATGTACAACGCCCAAGGCGGCGCCATTTATGGATTGGCCAGCCACGGCCGCTTGCATGGCGGCTTCAAGCCGCGCAACCGAAGCCGGGTGTTGCGCAATTTGTATATGGCGGGTGGAAGCACCAATCCTGGACCTGGCGTTCCCATGGTTCTTATGAGCGGCGTGACCGCCGCGCGCGCGGTGTGCGAGGATTGTGGCGTGACAATTCCAGCCATGCCAACCACCACGCCATCATCAACTTCAGCGCAAGAAATGGCCGCCGCGTAGTGAGTAGCGACATTCTTGCGGATGCCTGGAACGAGCGCTACGCCAATGTGGTGTGTTGGTACGCCAAGAGCTTGATTGCAAAAAAATTCTACGCGGTGCGGGTGCTCGTTGGAAATCGTCCGGCTTTTGATGCGCTGTCGCGTGAAGAGAACGCCAGCATGTTGATCATGAATCATTGCAGTTGGTGGGATCCAATGGTCATGTTGGCTCTGCGACATTTGTATTTTAAGAACCGCGCCAACATTACGCCCATGGATCGCAGGCAACTGGAGCGCTTTGCATTTTTGCGCAAGTGTGGATTATTTGGAATTGATCCTGACCGCGCCGAGTCACTGACGCAGATGACGGAGTATGTGCAACAACGCTTGGGCGAATTGCAGAGGCCCACCATTTCACTCACTCCACAAGGAAGATTTGTGGATGTGCGTAATGAAGTTCGTCCGCGGCCGGGCGCCTCGGCCATCTTGGCCAAAAATCCCAACATGCGTGTGTGGAGAATTTCATGTGAGTATGGTTTTTGGCAGGATCAACGCCCTGAAATATTTCTAAGCGTGGCCGAAATTGCGCCGCCTCAAACGCCCTCCACCGCAAGTTGGCAACGGCAACTTGGCGAGGTCATGGAGTCGCATCAGCGGATTCTTGCGGAGGCGGTGAAGTCGCGCCAACCCGAATTATTTGAAGCCATTCTTGGCGACCGCGGAAATAAAATCCATCCCTTGTATGACTTATGGCTGAAGGCGCGCGGGAAAAATCCCGGCATTGATATAAAGCATCGGCTTGCGCCAGCCAATCAACGGCGCTAAAAACACAACATGAAATGGCGCGTTCAATATGCTGCTTGAAGCTCTGGCCATTGGATCGCTTTCCTGCGCCGCGTTGCCGCTGGGCATGACGTGCGTGAACTTGGCGTTGTTCAAAGCGCCCAAAGGTGGCGCCAACTTTGTATCGAAGAAAAAAATAAACAAAAGCAAAGACAACTCGATACAAAACTTGCCAAGCAACGGCGCGCAAGTGTCCGTATGCGTTCCCGCGCGCAACGAGGCCGCCAATATTCAAGCGTGTGTGCAAAGCATTCTTGCCAGCGAACATGTCGCCGTTGAAGTGCTGGTGTACGACGACCAAAGTCAAGATGCAACTCCCGCGATCATCGCCGACATGTGTCAGCGCGACGCGCGATGCAGGAGTGTTCCCACTGCTCCAATGGAAGCGGGTTGGAATGGAAAGCAGTGGGGTTGCGAGCAAATGGGTCAAGCGTCCAGCGCTCAATGGCTGTTGTTCACCGACGCCGATGTTCGATTTGCGCCGCTTGCCGTGGAGCTTGGTTTGCAATTTGCACAGGACAGCGACAGTGATTTAGTCAGCACATTTCCGCGGCAAATTTGTGGTTCCGTGGGCGAGGCTATGGTGGTGCCGCTGATTCATTTCATGTTGCTGGGCTATTTACCCATGGCATTGATGCGCAGCGACGCTCGTCAAAGTTTGGGCGCGGGCTGCGGACAATATTTGCTGGTCAAGCGCGACTCGTGGTTGCGCGCCGGTGGCCACCACGCATTCAAGAACAGCATGCATGACGGTATTCAATTACCACGCGCCGTTCGCGCCGTTGGTGGACGCACTGATTTGTTTGACGCCACGGACTTTCTCAGTGTTCGCATGTACAAGGGTTTTGACGCGACATGGAAAGGCTTCGCCAAGAACGCATTTGAAGGTTTGGGTTCCATGACCACACTGCTTGTGTTCACAACACTGCATGTGTTGGGCCATGTTGTTCCCGCGGCTCTGCTTGTGGCGTGGCTCTTTGGAATGCAATTGCCGCCGATTGCCTTGGGTTGCTTGGTGGCGGCGCTGCTGGCTGGCATTCTCACGCGCGCTCTGCTTGCGATTCGATTTCATCAGCCCAAGATTGGCGTGGCGCTACATCCTGCAACCATGCTTCTGATGACCGTGATTCAATGGCGCAGTTGGTGGCTGGCAAAGACCGGTCGTCGTGCGTGGCGTGGGCGCGTCTCAGGCGTGTGAAGATGCCGCGACTGGCTCAATCACTTCCACCTTTTTAGTTTCAGGCCGCGAAGTTTGAATCACAACCATGTCGTGATACGAACCGCCGCGCGCCATGAGTTGTTCATGCGAGCCAACCTCCGCAACCAAGCCGTTCTTCAGTACAACAATTTTGTGCGCGTTACGAATGGTTGAAAGCCGATGCGCGATCACGAATGAAGTTCGATTGCGCATGAGGTTCACCAATCCCTCTTGAATAAACAATTCACTTTCAACATCCAGATTGCTGGTGGCCTCGTCCAAAATCAGAACTCGTGGATCCGCCAGCACCGCGCGCGCGATGGCAAGTCGTTGGCGCTGGCCGCCCGAAAGCCGCACGCCACGCTCGCCAATGCGCGTGAGATATTGTTTGGGCATTTCGCTGATGAACCCATGGCAACACGCCAACATGGCGGCTTGCTCAATGTCGTGCTGCGTGGCGTGCTTGCGTCCGTAAGAAATATTGTCGGCGATGGTTCCATCGAAAAGAAAAACATCTTGCTCAACAATGCCAAGCAGGCTGCGCCAATCATGCAGGCGGTAATCGCGCAAGTCCGTGCCGTCGATCAAGATGCGGCCGGCGGTTGGATCAAAGAAGCGCGCGATGAGATTGCACAGCGTTGTCTTGCCCGCGCCGCTTGCGCCAACAAACGCCACCGTTTCGCCGGGCAGAACATCAAACGTGACGCCATTGATCACGGGCGTCTTTGATTTGGGGTAACTAAATTGCACATCTTCAAGACGAATCGCGCCGATCATGCGCGCCCGGTCAAGCCGCAGCGCGTTGGGTCGATCGGGCAACTCCGTAGTTTCGTTCAGCACATCAAGCGTGCGGTCGTAGCCCGCGAGATTGGTTTGAAAATTGGTCGCGCTGCTGGCAAGCGCCTCAAGCGGACCAAGCAACATGGCTAAATAAGTGAGAAACAGAACCAAATCACCTGGAGTGAGCGTGCCATCAATGACTTGACGGCCACCAAACCACAAGAGCAACGCGCTGGCAGTTGGAATAAGCAGAGCCCACGCCAATTCAATTCCGCGGCTCCACCACCAAGTTAAAATTTCTTGACGAGCCATGAGATGGCTACCACGCAAAAATCTCGACGCCTCACTTTGCTCGCGCGCGAAGGCGCGCACCACGCGCATTCCACCAAAGGCCTCCGTGGCGTGCGAGTCGACATCTGTGCGCTGCTGACGAATGTCCCGGTACAGCGGACGAATGCGACCAATCCAAGTCCAATGGCTCAGCCACACAACTGGCAGAAGCATGGTTGCGCCAAGGAGCAAGCGATAATCAGTAATGGCAAGGATGGTGAGTATTCCAACTAGTTGCACAATCGCGCGAAACGGGTTGTACAACATGTTGAACACAAGTTCGGCAACTCCGCCGGCGTCCTCGCGCAACAGACTTGCCACGCCACCCGATTTCATTTGCCACACGCGGTGCAGGGGCAAATGAACGGCGTGCTCAAATGTTTTGCGGCGAATGTGCGCCTGCAATCGCTTGGTGATGCGCGTGGCTTGCCAACGCCCCGCGATGCTGAATGTGGTTCCAATCAAACTCACCACCAAAATGCTGGCGGCGATCCAAGCCAACAATGTGGTGCGATCACTGGTGATGTTGGCGGGAAGAATTCGATCGACCCATTGTGGAAGTGGCGAACCAATAAAAACATTGTCGATGGCGAGCTTGGTGGCCGCGGGCGGAATAAGCGTAAGTGCGGCGCCAAGCGCCACGGTGCACAGCGTGAACAACATGGGCGCGCGGTGTGGACGCAATTCGCCTAGAAAAGATTTGAATAGTTGTCCAAAGGTTCGGTTGCGCCGCAGACTGCGCTCGGATCCATGCCATGAAATAGCCATGGGCTCCAACTTGGCTTTCTTCTTGCGCTCGCGAAGCGCGGCGAGATATTCACGGTACAAACGGCGACTGCCGCGGCGTAGGGACATGAATTGATAGTAGCCCAAGTAAGCGTGGCATTCGTACACTGCGCGCATGAATAATTTGCGACTTCCGTTGATTGCGTGCGCCGTGTTCGCGTGTCTATGTTCAGCAACCGCGCCACCGGTCGTTCCAGCTTCCACAACAACCGCGACCCAGACCGCGCCCGCGCAAAAAGACGGCGCCAAGGGCAAGCCTGCTTCAACATCGGCTTCCACCAAATCGAAGAAGCCCAAGCGCGAAGCGGGCTTGATCTTTGGAATCGCAAAGCCGCCGGCAAAAGCTCCTGGCACAATTCGTCTGGGAGCGTACAACATTGAAAATTTCTTTGACGGTGTTGATGATCCAAATTTGTCCGGCGAATACGACGACATAAATATGAAAACCAGCGAGGACCGTTGCAAATCCTTGGCCAAAGTTATCCACGATTTGGACGCCGATGTGCTTGGTCTTGAGGAAGTTGAAGGCGAGGACGCGCTGCGTTGGTTTCGCGACACCTATCTGAAAGACATGGGCTACGAATATTTGGCCAGCAAAGAAGTTGGGTACTACCGCGGCGTGGAGCAATCGCTGTTGAGTCGATTTCCAATCAAGGATGTTCAAGTGTGGACCAACGAGGATTTGGCGCCCATGGAAAAATATATTCCCAAGGATGCCGACAAGCGCAAGAAGGAAGGTTGGGGCGACGACCCGAAGGTGAAGGAGCCGTTGAAATTTCAACGCAGTCCATTGAAGGTCACGATTCAATTGCCCGACGACACCACGCTGATCGTGTATGTGCTGCATCACAAAGCTGGCGGAAAAGCGACGGTGCATCATCGCGAGTTGGAGGCACTGCGCATCAATGAGATGCTCAAGGAGGATCTGACCAAGAACGCCGACGCTTTGGTGGCCGTGGTGGGGGATTTCAACGCCACTCCCATGGAAAAAGCGGCAAAGGTGTATCGTGACAAGGCGTTCGCTGGATTTGTAAGCGCCTACGAGTTTCGTCCCGAGGCTGGACAAGCCAAGGAAAAGAAATCCGCCGCACAAGATGACGCCGACTCCGACGCTGGCTTTGATGAATCCACTGACGCGAGCGCTTCAAATTCACAAGAGAAATCCGCCGACTCCGCCGCGGATAAAAAAGCCGCCAAGAATCTTTATCTCACCCACATCACCAATCGAGCCATTGATTACATATTGCTTTCGCCCGCGTTGGTGAAGTTGGCCGTTCCAAAGTCATTCTTTGTGTTTGGAACGTTGATGCCAGGCTCCGATTATGACTATAAAAAAGATGAGCCTCCGTCGGGGTACGCCAGCGATCACTGTCCGATCGCGCTGGATTTGAAAGTGGTCGCCAGCACTACCGCGAAGCCAAAGATAGATGCGCCTACGCCACCTGCCGCCAAAGAAGTTGCGAAGTGATTGCATTTCAAACGCAACAATCCTAAGAATCTTAAAATGTCGTTGTATTTAAACAACACGATTGAATAAAAAAACGCGATGGCTTCGAGTTGATTTGACACAAAGCAAGGCGAATCAAATCCGCCAAGCGTCGCGTCGATTTACGGCATTTTTGTGGTCAGTGAATCACCGCGCAACTCAAGCAAGCGAATCGCCTCGACCACGTCTTTATCGCCGCGACCGGACACATTGATCACCACGATCTCGTTGGTGGGACGAGTCCGTGCGTATTCAATTGCCGAATGCACGGCGTGGGCGGTTTCAAGAGCGGGAATAATTCCTTCCTCTTGCGAAAGAATTCGAAACGCATCAAGCGCTTGGTTGTCCGTGGCGCTGACGTATTGCACGCGCCCTGAATCTTTCCACCAACTGTGTTCGGGACCAACGCCCGGGTAATCCAAGCCAGCGCTGCATGAATGCACGTCGGCGGTTTGGCCAGCGGCGTCCTGCAACACATACGAAAGCGATCCATGCAACACGCCCGGAGTTCCATGCGCCAGTGGCGCGGCGTGATCTCCATCTTTTGCCCCGCGGCCGCCAGCTTCAACACCAATCAAACGCACAGATGCGTCTTGCACAAATGGATAAAAGATTCCAGCTGCGTTGCTGCCGCCACCAACACAGGCAATCACCGCGTCTGGAAGACGACCCGTGGCCGTCAAGCATTGCGCGCGGCACTCGCGGCCCATCACGCTTTGAAAGTCGCGCACAATCATTGGAAATGGGTGCGGACCAACCACGCTGCCAATGATGTAATGCGTGTCGCCAACGCTGCCCATCCAATCGCGCATGGCTTCATTGGTGGCGTCTTTCAATGTGCGGCTTCCAGTTTCAACTGAATGCACTTGGGCTCCAAGAAGGCGCATACGAAAAACATTCAGCCCTTGGCGGCGAATATCTTCGGCGCCCATATAAACCTCGCACTTCAAACCAAGGCGCGCGCACGCCGTTGCCGTGGCCACGCCGTGTTGACCCGCGCCAGTTTCCGCGATGATGCGAGTGCGACCCATGCGCAACGCCAAAAGCG